>JASHQH010000277.1 GCA_030037635.1 Acidobacteriaceae bacterium | reverse complement strand
CCAGTTCCATTTCCATCGACGGCATCGGCGACGTTCCCTCGGTGGGCGTCAAGACCGTCACCCCGACGGACTCGACCACGTATCACCTGGTGGCTCGGAACCAGGCCGGCTCGGCCGACGCCACCGCGCGCGTGACGGTGAATGGGCCTATCGCAGTCGGCATGCAGGGCGGAAGTACGCCCATGAGCGATCTGTTCACAGCCAACGTGAAGGACATTTTCTTTGATTACGACTCGTACGACATCCGCGCCGACGCGCAAGCCACGCTCTCAAAGGACGCCGACTTCCTGATCAAGAACCCCGGCATCCGCATCGTGATCGGCGGCTACTGCGACGAGCGCGGATCGGACGAGTACAACCTGGCGTTGGGCCAGAATCGCGCGCAGGCGGCCAAGACGGCGCTGGTGACGGCGGGCGTTGCCGCCGATCGCATCCGCGTGATCAGCTACGGCAAGGAAAAACCGTTCTGCACCGAATCGAACGAAGAGTGCTGGCAACTGAACCGCAGAGCCGGCTTCTCGATGGAGCAGTAAGAACTGAGCCTGGTAAGAGGGCCCGGCTATAGGCGGGGCCCTAAAATCCGCATAAACATCGGGGGCTTTAGCACCAGGCGGATGTTTTCGCAAAGCTATTTCGACGGTGCGTTTTTCTTCAGGCGCACAGCCGAAGAGGTTTCACAAGGAAGGATCGTATGCAACAAACGACGAACATTCGCAGCCGGTTGCTTGCGGCAGCGGCATTCATTCTCTTTTTCGTTCCCGCAGCCGTGCCCGCGCACGCCGTTTCAAAAGAGATGGTGGAACTGCAAACGCAGGTGCAGCAACTGCTGGACATGGTGCAGCGGCTACAATCCACGCTCGACACGCGCATGGGCGTGTTGCAGCATCTGGCGGAACAGACCGCCGACGCGGCTAACCAGATGACCACGACGGTGAATGCGCTGCAGCAGAAGATCAATACGCAAAATGAAGCGGTAAGCGGCAAGGTCGACACCGTTTCAGGACAGGTGCAGTCGCTCAACGATTCAGTCGACGAGCTGAAGGCGCGCATCGCCAAGCTGGACAAGACAGTGTCGGACATGCAGCAGCAACTCCAGGCCATGCAGACCGCGATGCAGCAGTCGCAGACGCCGGGCACAGCGCAGCCTGGCGAGCCGGAAAATCCGGGCCAGCCGCAGGCCCCGGGCATGCCCGGCAATTCGCCGGCCGGAGGCGCAGTCGGCAATCCGGCTCCCGGAGCTGCGCCGGGCGCGATGGCTGCGCCTGCTGCTCCGCCGCTCGAAGAAACCTTGCAGGCGGGCATACGCGATTTCACGGCCGGCCGTTACCAGGTAGCGCAAGGCGAATTTCAGGACATTGTGCACTACTACCCCATGGACGACGCTGCGGGTACGGCGCAGTTTTACCTGGGCGAGATCGCCTACCAGCAAAAGGACTATGCCACGGCCATCAGCGCCTACAACGCGTTGCTGGAAGGATTCAGCGGCAATGCCAAGGCTTCCGCGGCGATGTTGCACAAGGGCTATTCGCTGCTGGCCACCGACAAGAAAGATGCCGGCATTCATGAGCTGCGCTCTCTCATCCAGCGCCATCCGCAAACGCCCGAGGCGCGTGCGGCGCGCAGCCGGTTGAATGAGATGGGCGTGCGCGTGACGGCTACGCCACCGTCTCACTGACGTTCGGTTCGCGCTCAAGTTAAAAAAAGCCCCGCTTACGAGCGGGGCTTTTTCCGGCACGCGGTGAGGCTCCCCCGCCCTTGCGGCAAAAGGCGCCGCAAGGATGGGGCAACGTCACGCAAGGGTGGGGCAACGTCATTTGTGGGGGCGAGGACGCCGGCGGTACGCAATCTGCCGGACGGGCGCCTGATGCACGATTTCTGCCGATTCCCCTCCCCCAAAAAACCAAGCGCTTCGGTTCGGTGTCAGCCGTTCGTCTTGATCAGGCGTTCGGCCTGCCGCATATGGTTTTCGGACGAAGGGCTGAGGGGAGTGATGTGGTAGGCTCGGGCCAACCCGCAGCGGGGAGAAAGCCGAGTGACGGACACGAATGATAAAACGCCGGCGGCGGTCAACTCATTGAGCCTGCGAGAACTCCTGCGTGTCTCAAACTTCCGCAATCTGCTGGCCGCCGACGTGGTCTCCGATATAGGCACGTTTATGCAGAACGTCGGGGCCGCGTGGCTGATGGTGTCGCTCGGCGCCGGCCCGATCTTCGTTGCACTGACGCAAACCGCTGCTTCGCTTCCATATTTCCTGCTCGCCCTTCCCGCCGGCTCCGCCGGCGACATCGTCGATCGCCGCAAGCTGGTTTTGTTTACCGAGTCGTGGATGATGGGCGTGGCGCTGCTGATCGGCATCCTGACCATCGCGGGGCTGATGTCGCCCTGGCTGCTACTGGTGCTGACGTTTGCGCTCACCTCCGGTGATGCGTTTGAGACGCCAACCTGGCGCGCCATTCTGCCTGAATTGGTGCCCAGAAAGGACCTGGCGGCGGCATCGGCGCTCAATGGGATCGAATTCAATCTTGCCCGCGCGGTTGGCCCGGCACTGGCGGGCGTGGTCATCGCGGCCGCCGGTGTCCCCACGGCCTTTATGGTCAACGCTGCGTCCTTCGCGGGCGTCATCCTGGTGATTGCCAGGTGGAAAAGGCCCACTCGCAAGCGGACCGCACCTGCTGAGACGCTGCGGGGAGCCACCGTGGATGCGGTTCGCTATGTTCGCCATTCCCCCGCGATCATCGCCGTATTGGTCCGAACCGGCTTTGTCATGTTCTTTTCCAGTGCGCTCTTCGCATTGCTTCCCTCGGTTGCGAAAAGCGTGAATCATTCCGCAATTGGGTATGGGATTCTGCTTGGTTGTTTTGGCGCCGGCGCCATTGCCGGCGCACTGGCCATGCAACCGGCCCGCGCCCGGTGGTCGACGGAAGGGGTGGTGTCGGGCGGCGTAGCCATCCTTGGGCTGGTGCTTATGGCCACCAGCTGCTTGCGCGGGATGGTCACGCTGTCTTCAGTCCTGCTGGTTGGCGGCGCGGCATGGGTCATCTTCATCTCTCTCATCAATGCTCTGGTGCAAAACCTGGCGCCGGACTGGGTGCGCGCGCGAGTGCTTGCGATCTTCACTCTGGTGTATATGGGGACCTTCGCGCTGGGAAGCGCAGCATGGGGCGCTTTTGCCCAAAGGGACGGCATTCCCGCCGCCCTTCTGTGGGCGGGAATTGGCACCGCTGGGACCACGGTGATTGCCCTCTTCGCGAAGCTTCCCGACTCAACCGCAGACCTGAGCGCATGGAACCACTGGCGTATGCCGGTGGTGGTGAAGGAAATCGGGGACGGCCTGCTCGACGGGGGACCGGTACTGGTTACGGTGGAATACATCGTGCCTGGAGAGCGGCAGGAGGGTTTTCTGGAAGCGATCCGCCAATATGGGCGCATGCGACGCCGCGACGGTGCGTTTCGATGGGGAATCTTCCGTGACACCGCCGTTGCCGACCATTATCTGGAGATCTTCCTGGTCAGTTCATGGGCGGAGCATCTGCGCCAACACGAGCGGCAAACTCAGGCAGACCGAGAACTGGAGGAGCGATTGCTTGGTTACGTTGCCTCGGAGCCACTGGTGCGTCACCTGATTTATTCACGCTCGAAAGAGGATTAACGGTGGGCAAGCTGCGGAGCCGGCCGGCGAGACAGATTGCGAGGATCCGGCTGGATTGCTCTCCCGCCCTTGCGGCAAAAGGCGCGGCAAGGATGGGCAACTTGCTGAATTGCCTACTCCGGCACGGGGGCGGTATCGGCCGGTGCGGGGGTAGCCGCAGCGGCCACGCTTTTGTGGTGGCGCACGTCGGCGCCCTGCACCCAGAAGATGACGTCTTCGGCGATGTTGGTGGCGTGATCGCCCACGCGCTCCAGGCTGCGGCAGATCATGAGCGCGTTCAGCGCCTGGGGCGCGAGGTGCGGCTGCTCCTCCATCACCTTGGTAAGGGCCTTGAACGAGGAGCGGTTCATCTGGTCCACGGCGTCGTCCATGGTGAGCACGCCGCGCGCCAGCTCGGCGTCGGCTTCAATGAACGATTGCAGGCTCTTGCGCACCATCTCGGCGGAGAGTGAAGCCATGCGGGGAATGTCGACGGGCAGGTCGACGGTGGCCATCTGCGCCATGTAGCGCACGCGATCGCTGATGCTCTTGGCGGCATCGCCCACGCGCTCCAGATCCGCGTTGATCTTGATGACGCTCAGGATGAAGCGCAGGTCGATGGCCATGGGCTGTTCCATGGCCAGAAGATCGAGCGCGGCCTGGTCGATGTCGCGTTCCATGCGGTTGATGGCGATTTCGCTGCGGCTGACCAGGTCGCAGATGGAGAGATCGCGCACCCGGTAGGCCTCAATGGCCCGCTGGATGGCCTGCTCGGCCAGCCCGGCCATCACCAGGAGGTTCTCTTTCAAATCCTCGAGGCTCTGTTGAAAGCGTATGCGTGTCATCCGAACCGTCCCGTAATGTAATCCTCCGTACGCTTGTCGGAGGGGTTGGTAAAAATCTTGTGGGTCGAATCGAACTCGACCATGCGGCCGTTCAAAAAGAAGCCGGTCTTCTCGGCCACACGCGCCGCCTGCTGCATATTATGCGTCACAATCACGATGGTGTACTGCGACTTTAGTTGGAAAATCAGGTCCTCGATCTTCGAAGTGGAAACAGGATCGAGAGCGGAAGCGGGCTCGTCCATCAGCAGCACTTCAGGGTCGACAGCCAGCGCGCGGGCAATGCAGAGGCGCTGCTGCTGTCCGCCGGAAAGGCTGGCGCCCGATTTCTTTTTCAAATCGTCTTTGACTTCGTCCCAGAGCGCGGAGTTTTTGAGCGACTTCTCCACCACTTCGTCGAGTTCGTGGCGCTTGCGGAAGCCGTTGAGCTTGAGGCCGGCAGCCACGTTGTCGTAGATCGACATGGTGGGAAAGGGATTGGGGCGCTGGAAGACCATGCCCACGCGGCGGCGGATTTCGACAGGCTTGGCGTCCTCGTAGATGTCGCGGCCGCCGATTTTGACCGAGCCGGTGACGCGGGCGATGGGATTGGTTTCGTGCATGCGATTCAGACAGCGCACGAAGGTGCTCTTGCCGCAGCCGGAGGGACCGATCAGCGCGGTGGCGTGATTGGCGGGAATATTCAGGTTGATGTCCTGCAGCGTGTGATTGGCGCCGTACCAGGCATTCAGGTTCTGAACTTCGATGCTTACGCCCACGTGCGTTTCCTCAGTTCACAGTTCCAAGTTCGCAGTTCGTTGTTCGCAGTTCGTAGTTCGCAGTTGTGAGCTATGAACTATGAACTGCGGCTACGAACTGCCTTTCAATGTGCCGCGGCTGGTAACCCAGCGCACCAGCGATACAGCCAAAACGATGAGCACGATGAGAACCAGCGCACCCGCCCAGGCCAATCGATGCTGATCGTCATAGGGAGAGTTGGCGTAGATGTAAATCTGCAGCGGAAGAGCGGCGATGGGCTCGTTCAGGCTGGTGCTCCAGAACTGATTGCCCAGCGCGGTAAACAGCAGCGGGGCGGTTTCTCCGGCCACGCGCGCAAAGGCCAGCATGCATCCGGTAATGATGCCGGGCGAGGCGGTGCGCACGGTAATGGAAAGCGTAGAGCGCCAGTTGGGAACGCCCAGGCCGAGCGCGGCTTCGCGCACCGCGTGCGGCACCATCAGCAGCATCTCTTCAGTGCTGCGGCAGACGGTGGGGATCATCATGATGCCCAGCGCGACGCCGCCCGAAAACGCGGAAAAATGGCCCAGGAAAGGCAGGAAGCTGACATGCGGAGCCACGATGAGAGCGTAGGCGGTGACGCCCATGACGATGGAGGGCACGCCGTTGAGGACATCGGCGGTGAAGCGGACGGCGTTGGCCAGCTTGGTGCCACGCCCGAATTCCGCAAGATAAATACCGCTGCCGATGCCGATGGGCACGCCGATGAGGCTGGCCAGTGCGAGCAGAACGCCGGAGCCCACGATGGCGTTGGCCATGCCGCCGCCCAATTCGCCCTCAGGAGCGGGAACTTTGGTGAAGAAGTTCAGGTTGAGCGAGCTGGCGCCCTTGTAAACGAGGTAGCCGAAGATCACGGCCAGCGGCGCGATGACCAGGATGGTGGCCAAGATGGCCAGCGCTGTGACCAGGTGGTCGGTGGCGGCTCGCAGCCGGGACCGGATTGCCATTGCGCTTGCAGCCATTCGGTTTTCCTCAGCGCGCCTGCGACGGCGTTCCGCGCGTTACCGCCCACACCAGCAACTGGGCAAAGGCGTTCACGATGATGGTGACGATGAACAGCGCCAGGGCGATTTCAACCAGGGCGCTGCGGTGCAGATCGCTGGTGGCCTCGGCAAATTCATTGGCGATGACAGCGGCCATGGAGCTGCCGTTGGCCAGGAGCGATCTGTGAATCTCAGGGGTGTTGCCGATGACCATGGTGACGGCCATGGTCTCACCCAGGGCGCGGCCGAGGCCGAGGATGATGGCGCCCACAATGCCGATGCGGGCGTTACGCAGAACGCCGGTGCGGATCATTTCCCAGCGCGTGGCGCCGAGGGCCAGCACCGCCTCTCGCTGCGAATGGGGTACAGCCGTCATGACCTCGCGGGTGAGCGAGGAGATGATGGGCAGGATCATGATGGCCAGGATGATGCCCGACGCAAAATAACCCAGGCCGGTGGGATTGCTGTCGTCAAAAAAGCCCGACCAACCCAGGGTTTTGACGAGCAGGGGATTCACATACTGGCGGAGCAGCGGAACGAGAACGAAGAGCGCCCACAGTCCATAGATGATGCTGGGAATAGCGGCCAGCAGCTCGGTGAGGAAGGAAAGGGGAGCGCGCAGCAGGCCGGGGCACATTTCGGTGAGGAAAACGGCCACGCCGACGGCCAGCGGAACGGCCAGCAACAGCGAAAGGAACGAGGAAACCAGCGTGCCGTAAATGAAAGGAAGTGCGCTGAAATGGCCGTTGACCGGATCCCAGTACTGCGGCAGGTGGGTATCGGGATCGACAAATGCCGTGTAAAAGAATTTGATTCCCGACTGAACCCAGGTAAGCCGTGATTGCACAACCAGTTCGTAGCCGATGAGGAGCACGATGACGAAGATGGAAAGCGCACACAGCACCATGAGGACTTTGAAGAGGTAATCAGAGAACGCGGAGTTGCCGCGGGCCAGCAGGAAGCGGCGAATGGTGGAGGGTTCCGGCGCCAATGCTGCTGCGGCCGGCTCGCTGGCGGGAGCAGGTTCAGGCTGCGGCACAGGTTGTGAAATGCGTATCTCGGGCACCGTGCTTTCCACAGGAATTCAGGCTAATGGCCGAATGTGAACGGCAGGTTACAAGTCTGAAAAATAAGGCGCATACGGGTGGAAATTGTGAGAAATCGCCGCGGGGGAGCGGCAACGGCCTCCGGGCAAGTGCGGGCGGCTGGCCGGAACGCGCGAACGAACCTGAGAAATCGGCTTATCCTAGCAGAAAATCGATATACCAGTTTAAAGTGGAGTATTCTCCACACAGGGGAGGATGGTACAACTCCAATCATGGCAAGAGGAACGATCAAAACTCCGCCAGGGCATGTGAACCTGCGCAAGCTGGCCGAGTATTTGGGGCTATCGCAGACCACCATCTCGCTGGTGCTCAACAATTCGCCGTCGGCCAAGTCCATTCCGCAGGAGACACGCAACCGCGTGGTGGAGGGCGCCAAGCGGCTGAATTACCGGCCTAACTACTTTGCCCGTTCGCTGCGGCAGAGCCGGTCAATGAGTGTGGGTGTGCTGGCGCCGGATCTGAGCGAGGGCTATTTTACGCGGGTGATGAGCGGCGTGGTGGAGGAGCTGACGGCTGCGCACTACTTCTATTTCACGGCCTGTCACGACTGGACCAGGGAATTGCTGGACAAGTACCCGCGCATGCTGGTGGAACGCGCAGTGGACGGATTTCTGCTGCTGAATACGGCGGTAGATGAACTGGCGGTTCCGGTGCCGGTGGTGGCCATCTCGGCCCATAGCGGCGGCAGGAATGTAACCAACATCGTTCTCAATCATCACCTGGCGGCGCGGCAGGCGCTGACCCACCTGTTTGAGCTGGGGCACCGGCGCATTGCCATCATGCGCGGCCCGCGCGCCATCCCCGACTCGGAATTCCGCTGGGAGAGCATTCAGCAGGTGGCGGGCGAGATCGGGCTGACGCTCGATCCGGCGCTGGCCATCCGCATCGATTCGGCGGGGTGGTCAACCAAAGCCGGAGAGCACCCCATGGCACCGGAGATCGGCTTCAAACCCATGCAGGCGCTGCTGGAGCGGACGCGCGATTTTACAGCCGTCTTCTGCTTCAACGATATTGCGGCTATCGGCGCCATTCGCGCCCTGAAAGACGCGGGGCTGAATGTGCCCCGCGACGTCTCCGTGGTGGGATTCGACGACATTCTTTCGGCAGCCTACAACACGCCGTCGCTGACGACGGTCCGCCAGCCGCTCGCCGAAATGGGCCGGCGCGGCGCGCAGGTTTTGCTGGAGCGGATCGGCGACCGCGAAAAGCAGTTCCCTGCCGACATCGTGATGGCGCCGGAGCTGGTGGTGCGCGAGTCGACAGGGCCGGCGAAGGGCAGGCAATAGGGAACAGGCAACGGGGATTAGAAGACAGGGACTGAGGGGCTAAGGGACTTGGAGCAACTCAGCTGCTCATTGCCGCTGTCCGATTCCCTGCCTTTACGAGCACGCGGCTTCAAGCCAGCGGCTGATGTAGACCTGGGCGTGGGCTTCGCCGCAATAGTGGCGCGCGCCGGGAGAATCTGCATCTTCCTTTGACCACTTGTAAACGGTCAGGTGTTTGCTGTTGCAGTTGATGACAAGCCAGCGAATGGGATTCTGGCTCTCTTCTCCGCAGATTTCACATCGATAGATCGTGTCAATCATGGGGGACCTCCGGCGAGGATTTCCACGATTGTAGTGCACGGGTCCCCGAAGGATTGCGGACGAAGGCGCATGGCCGGGTTTACAATCGCGTCGCGGCCATTCCACCCACTTCAATAAGATTGCGAAATCGACCGCGCCCCTGGGGAGATGGCTCGCGGTGGGACCGGATCGGCTTTTTGAACTCGAACCGGGAGGAGGCGGAAAAATGCAGGCGACCGATGCCGAAGGAATTACTGCAGGAAAAACCGCCGAAGAGCTGACAGCAATGCTGCTCCGCCCTCAGGACTGGCAACCCTCCATACTGGATGCAGCTCGCCTCGAGTTGCAGAAACGGAATCTACCAGTTCCCGAAGCCCCGCAGCAAGCCGCTCCGAACAAGATTCCGAGCATTTGGTCATTTCACGGCCGGACTACGCGTTCCGGGTTCTGGGCCATTTCACTGTCGCTGATGGTCTTCAACCTGCTCGTGGGAGTCGCGGTCGAGCTTTTAGGCAGGTCCGGCAGGGAGCCTGTCGGACTCGCGATCGATCTTGAGTTCCTTGTGATTTGTGTTTGGATTAGCTTGGCCACACAGGTCAAGAGGTGGCACGACCTGAATCGACCAGGATGGATGGTGCTGCTCAACTTAACAGTGATCGCGCTGCCGGTGATTCTCGCCTTTCTCGGTTTCATTCGTGGAACCCGAGGCGCCAAACGCTTCGGGGTCGATCCGCTGGCGTAGGCAACAGCCGCCGACGTCCCGAGCACGTGAGCGTGGGCGCCTGCCCTGCCAGGGGCCGTTGTTTCTCAGTCCCTGCCTTTTCACTCCAGCATCTGCAAATCCAGCGGCTCAACCAGCATGCAATCCAGAGCGCGGACGGGCGTGAGCGCGCGCTGCAGGGCGGAAGTCTTGCACGGCTCGACAGTGACGACAAACGGCAACGCGTGCGAGGGGTAGCCGGGTTTCTGCACGATGGCGCGAATATTGATCTGCTCGTTGGCCAGTGCGGTG
>JASHQH010000276.1 GCA_030037635.1 Acidobacteriaceae bacterium | reverse complement strand
CCCGCCAGCCACTCCGCGCCGCGCACGGCGCCCAGCGCAAAGCCGCGCCGCGAGTGCGCTTCGTGCCGCAGCTCCAGCGTATCGTTGTCGCTGGCTGCGCGCACAATGTGCTCGCCCATCACCGTCCCCACGCGGTGCGATTCGATGGCAACGTCGATGCCGGGCCGCGCCGTCAGCAGAATCCCCTTGAGGGTCAGCGCGGTTCCCGAAGGCGCATCCAGCTTGGTGGCGTGGTGGGTTTCGTCGATCGAAAACTTGTATCCGTCCAGCTTGGCCAGCTCGGCAGTCAATTGGAAGAGCTTCTGCACGCCGATGGAAAAATTGGTTCCGTAGAGCAGCGCTCCGCCACGCTGCGCAGCGAGCGCCCTCATCTCCTCGAGGCGCGCGTACCATCCCGTGGTTCCCACCACGATGCGCCCGCCAACGGCGAGCACCGCGCGCATGTTTTCCACCGCCGCAGCAGGCTCGGTGAAGTCAATCGCCACGTCGATACCCGCCAGATTCGGCGCCGTCAGCGCAGCCGCACGCTCGTTCTCCTGAATGTCGAAGGCGCGCACACCGTGGCCGCGCTCCCGCGCCACATCGGCCACGATGGTCCCCATCTTTCCTTTGCCAAGCACGAGAATCAGCATGATTAGCTGCCAGCTCCTGGCCTCCAGCTTCTGGCTCCGAAAGCATACAACAGGTGACTGCGCCGGGATCTGCGCGGAAAGGTTGAACGGCAAGGTCCGAGGCGTTCCCTTGAAAAAGCCGGCAGCTCAAAGCTAGGAGCTGACAGCCGCCTTTCTTGCTTCTACATCGAACACAGCCGGATCCGGATCATGAAAGAATGCCGCGTGCAGTGAGCGCACCGCCTCGTCGGCGTCGTCCTCCTCGATCATGAAGCTCATGTTGATCTCGCTCGCTCCCTGCGAGATCATGCGCACGTTCACGTGCCGGACGGCCGCGAACACCTGCGCGGCGATTCCGCTTTGCCCGCGGATATCCTCGCCCACCATGCAGATAAGCGCCTTCTTGCCTTCATATTTCACGTCCGCCAGCTTGCTCAAGTCGGCGGCAATCTCGGGCAGGCTGGCATTCGAGTCCACGGTCAGCGACACCGAAACCTCGCTCGTTGAAACCATGTCGACGGGGCATTTGTGCTTGTCGAAGATGGCGAACATCCGGCTCATGTAGCCGTGCGTCATGAGCATGCGGCTGGCCACAATGTCGATGATGCTCAGCTTCTTTTTCACCGCAATTGATTTAAACGGGCTTTTGCAGTGCGGCGCCACCGGGATGATGCGCGTGCCTTCGCTGGCCCGGTTGTGGCTGTTGAGCACCTGCACGGGGATGTTTTTCTTCACCGCCGGCAGGATGGTGGCCGGATGCAGCACCTTGGCGCCAAAGTACGCCAGTTCCGCCGCTTCTTCAAAGCTGATGACCTTGACCCGCAGGGCATCGGGGCACACGCGCGGATCGGCGGTCATGATTCCATCCACATCAGTCCAGATCTCGATGGTTTCGGCGTTGAGCGCTCCGCCCACCAGCGCGCCCGTGTAGTCTGATCCGCCGCGGCCCAGCGTGGTGGTGAGTCCCGCTTCGTTTGACGCGATAAATCCTGCCATCACCGGAACCTTGCCCTGCGCGACCAGCGGCAGCAGTTTTTCGGGCGCGCGTTTCTCGATCACGTTGTCGAGCGGCGCCGCCTTTTGAAACTCCGAGTCGGTGACGATGACCTCGCGAGCATCAACATGCTCCGCGCCGATGCCGCGCTCGCAGAACGCCGCCGTGAGAATCCGGCTGGAAAGACGCTCGCCGTAGCTGACCACCAGGTCGGAGATGCGCGGCGTGAGCTCGCGAATCGCCGCCAGCCCGCGCAGCACCTCGTCGAGCGCATCGAATTTTTCGTCGATGAGCGCGGCGAGCAGGGCACAGCTCTGGCGCTCCTTGAGCAGCGCCGATGCGGCGTCGCGATGGCGGCAACGCAAGCGCGAGCTGATGGCCAATGCGCCCGAGCGGTCCCCCTGCGAGGCTGCCGCCGCCGCCCGCAGCAGCTGGTCGGTCACTTTGGCCATGGCGCTCACCACCACCACGGGGTTTTTGCCGCTGGCCACGCGCCCCGACACGATGGCCGCGGTGCGCGCGATTGCCGTCGCATCCTCCACCGACGTGCCGCCAAACTTCATGACCACCAGGTTCATTGCGAAACTTCTCACCAATCGTTGGTTGCCCCATGCTTTCGCCGGCCTCATCGGCGAAAGGGTGGGAAAAGGCTTCCACGCGCCTCCGCTGGCTGCTCCATCCTTCGTTCGCTCCAGCGGCCGAAGGACGGGAGACCATTCCTCAGGCTCTCGCGGTTGCCGCCACAGCAGCCGGTTCCAGCTTTCCCAGGCTGGCCAGCATCTCGGCGTTCAAAATCGTGGCTCCCGCAGCGCCCCGCACCGTGTTGTGCGACAGCAGCACAAACTTCCAGTCGAGCACATGGCACGGGCGCAGCCGTCCCACCGTCACCGTCATGCCCTTGCCGCGATTGCGGTCAAGCCGCGGTTGCGGCCGGTCGTTTTCTTCGCGCCACGCGATCGGCTGCTCGGGTGCGAATGGCAGTTCCAGGCCGGCCAGCGGCTTGAACTCGGCCCACGCAGCGAGAATATCTTCGCGCCGCACCTCGCGCCGCAGCTTGTTGCCCAGCTTCACCGACACGCATTCCGTGTGCCCGTCGACCACCGGCACGCGGTTGCAGTGCGCCGTAATCTTCGCGTTGAGCGGCGTCACGCTGCGGCCCTCCAGCTTGCCCAGCAGCTTCAGTGTCTCCGCCTCCATCTTTTCTTCTTCGCTGGCGATAAATGGAATCACATTGTCGAGAATGTCCATCGAGGCCACGCCGGGATAGCCGGCGCCGCTCACCGCCTGCATCGTCGTCACAAAAATCTGCTCGATCCCAAAGCGCTCCTCGATGGGCTTGAGCGCAAGCACCAGCCCCATCGCCGAGCAATTGGAATTGGTCACAATAAATCCGCCCGACTCCTTGCGCCAGGGTTGCTCTTCGATCATCTGCAAATGATCGGCGTTCACCTCGGCCAGCACCAGCGGCACATTCGGCGCCATCCTGAACGCGCTGGAGTTTGAAATCACCGCGCAGCCCGCGGCGGCAAACTTCGGCTCCATCTCGCGCGCAATGGCTGCATTCACGCTGGCGAATATAATCTTCGGCGCACGCTCCGGTTCCGCCGGCGACACCACCATCTTCGCGATGCGCTCCGGCAGGGGCGTGTCGAGCCGCCACTTGGCCGCCTCGCTGTAAGCCTTCCCGCTCGACCGGTCGCTGGCCGCAAGCCACGTGATCTCGAACCATGGATGGTCTTCGAGCAGTTGAATGTAGCGCTGGCCGACCATGCCAGTCGCTCCCAGGATGCCGACAGAGTGCTTGTTTTTCATGGTCTTGTACTCAACCAGTGTACAGGAGGATTTGTTCCGGCGCAGTACCTCCCATGCGCATCCGCGCTGCTCAAGCCGCACTGCTTCCGGCCGATAAATGCACCAGAGGGGCGTTGCCCGATGAACCTGCGCCAGATCGCCAACGGAAACCCTTCGGACAAGAAGGAGCCCGAAGTCCCCAACCCCGAGCGCTTCCTCACTCTGCTCGCTGAAGGCGCTGCGCTGGGCGTTCCCGAGATCGAGGGCGAATCGTACAAGGCGTTTCGCTCCGGCGTCTCCAGGCTGGCGTTGCAACTTCCTGACCGCCTTCCTGACCCGGAAAAACTGGCGCTGATCCGCGCCGTACTGAGTGAGTTTGAAAATTACCGCGACCTCACCGAAACCGAGCTGCGCGGCCGCACCGCGGAGTGGCGATCGCTGGTTTCGTTTCTGTTTAAAGAGGTGTTGAAGAGCCTGGGTATCGATCCTTCCGCCGCCAACGCCGATCGCCTGCTGCACAAGCTGGCAGGCGTCACCTCCGCGCAAAACGCCTCTGAGTTTCACAATCAAATCGAGTGCTTTCTGCATCCGCAAGGAGTGGGCTCCGCACCTGTGGAAGCTTCAGAATTCTGCAGGGCCGACCACTCCACCGAAAATGACAACGCGGCCGGACTGCGCGGAGGCGGCAGCGCCATCCAGCATCTCAAGCGCATCATGGAGCGCGGGGGCAAGGGATATGTCGTGCTCTTCCGTCTCAGCTGCCTGAAGATGATCAACGAGCGTTTCGGCGCCGCCGCGGTAGAAGACTGCCTGATGGCCGTCGCCGCCTTCCTCACCCAGAACCTCCACTCCGACGATGCCATTTTCCACTGGAGCGATTCGTCGCTCCTGGCCATACTGCAGGGGCGCGCCAACGAGCAGATCCTTACCGCGGAGATCAACCGCATCGTCTTTCAGAATCGCGAAACCAGCGTGCAAATCGGCGGCCGCGCCACCATGCTCCGCATTCCGCTTACCTTCGACATCACGTCCATGGAGCATCTGCAATCGACCGACGATCTCCACAAGATTGCCCAGCTCACCAACGCCGGGAGAACGCAATGAACGAGACTCAGCCGACGCAACCATCCCCCGACGCGGCTTCCCTGCTTATCGACGAGCTGCCGCTGCCCTACGTTGAGATCGACGCCGCCGGATTCGTCACCCGCGCCAACCACGCCGCGCTCGAAATGCACCACCCCGATCAGGGCCGCCTCGTGGGCAAACACGCCTGGGACCTGATGGCAATCGACGAGAAGGACCCCAGCTTCGCTACTTTCATGGCACATTTGCATTCGGGCGATGATCTGCCCGTGGTTTCGCGCTCCCTTTTCGACCGCTCCGGCGCCTTCCGTACCTACGAATTGCACCCCAGCCTGATGCGCAGCGCCGAAGGAAAACCTATCGGCTTGCGCGTGACCTACGTGGACGTATCCGAATCGAAAAAGGCTCTCGACGAGGCTCGCCGTGAACTTCAGTGGCTTGAGAGCGCCATGGCTTCAATGCCCGACGCCGTTGTGCTCACCGATGTTCTTGGGATTGTGCGCACGGTGAACGGCGCCGCAGAAGCGCTTCTCGGATTCACCGCTTCCGAGCTGAAAGGCAAGGTAATCGAGGACGTGGCGCCGATTCTCGAGTTTCAATCTCACGACGGCGCTGCACTGGAACGCCTTGCCGGGATCGAGCGGGACTTCAAAGGCATCGTCACGCTGCTCGCCCGAGACTCAAAGAAAGTGAAAGCCGAGATCAGCACAGCGCCGGTAGTCGACAAGTCGAACGGCGCGGTGATCGGCGTGGTTGCCATTCTGCGCCGGCGCAGCTCGACTCCCTGACGCTGACCTTGGGGCGCTCCATCCTGGCGACGCTTTAGTTTTTGTCGTTGGGGTGGGGGCGGGACTTGGCCAACGCACAGACTCCCCGGTCCCCCGTTTCCTGCATTTATCCCATGGCGGTGACAACTGCGTCAGTGAATTGTGTTGTGCTCGCCGTCCCGCCCACATCACGCGTCAGCGCCCTGCGCTCGTTGAACACCCTCTCCAGCGCCTTCTGCGCTCTGTCGGCCGCGGCTTCCTCGTCCAGGTGCCGCAGCATCAGGATTGCCGACTGCAACAGCGCCGTGGGGTTAGCCACATCCTTGCCCGCAATGTCGGGCGCCGATCCGTGCACCGCCTCGAAGATCGCGCAGTTGGCGCCCAGGTTGGCGCCCGGCGCCAGCCCCAGCCCGCCCACCAGGCCCGCGCAGAGGTCGCTCACAATGTCGCCGTACAGATTCTCCAGCAGCAGCGTGTCGTACTGGAAGGGATTCATCACCAGTTGCATGCAGGTGTTGTCGATCAGGTGTTCGCCATAGGTGATATCGGGAAACTCCTCGGCCACCTGGCGTGCGCAGCGCAAAAACAGCCCGTCCGACAGCTTCATGATGTTCGCCTTGTGAATCGAATGGATCTTTTTGCGCCCATGCTTCCGCGCATAGTCAAAGGCGAAGCGCGCAATCCGCGTCGATCCCTTCTCTGTGATCACCTTGATGCTTTCCACCACTCCCGGAACCACCTCGTGCTCGAGGCCCACATATTCGCCCTCAGTGTTTTCGCGCACGATGACCAAGTCCACGCCGGGATACTTCGTATCGAGCCCGGGCAAATTGCGGATCGGCCGCAGATTGGCGAACAGATCAAATTTCTTGCGCAGCGTGACGTTAATGCTCTTGAATCCGCCGCCGATGGGCGTGGTCACCGGCCCTTTCAGCGCCACTTTATTCCTCTGAATCGACTCGTACAGCGCCGCCGGAATGTACTCGCCGTGAATCTCGAAGGCCTCGGCCCCCGCCGCAAACCGCTCCCACTCAAACTTGACGCCGGTGGCTTCGAGAATGTGCACCACCGCCTGCGTCACCTCAGGCCCGATGCCGTCGCCGGGAATCAGCGTTACTTTGTGCGTTTTTGTATCCGACATATCTTTCCTTCGGCGAAGAGTCAGTGATTAGCTCTTCTTTTTCCCGTGGCTCGCCAGCAGCCCCTCCAGCTCTTCCTTGAACTCATTCACATCCTTGAAATCGCGATAAACGCTGGCGAAGCGAATGTAGGCCACGGTATCGAGCCGCTTCAGGTGCTCCATGATCAACTCGCCGATTTCAGCCGTGGTGCGCTCGCGCTCCGGCGCATCCACCAGGAAGCCTTCCGTCGCGTCCACCACTTTTTCCAGTTGCCCCGACGAGACCGGGCGCTTTTCGCACGCACGCAGCAGCCCGCTGAGCACTTTTTGCCGGTCGAAGCGCTCGCGCCGGCCGTCCTTCTTCACCACCATGTAGGGAATCTCGTCGATGCGCTCGTAGGTGGTGAAGCGCCGGCTGCAGCTCTCGCACTCCCGCCGCCGCCGGATCGAGTCGGCCTCCTTGCTTTCGCGCGAGTCCACCACCCGGTCCTGCCCGAAACCGCAATATGGGCACTTCATTCTATGAAAATTCTACGGCATCGCAGCCGCGCTACGCGCTATGCCCCGCACACTGCATCACGCCCAGGAATTTCGTCCACGGGCCCACCGCTTCGCGATATTGATACGCCATCACCCGCGAGATCTGGTGCAGATGGGTCAGATCGTGCGCCGCCCACGTGGCCAGCAGCTGCGACAGCGTGACCGTGCCCAAAGCCGGATGCCGACCCCGGCGCCCCAAATCCTCCGCCGTCAGCTTCAGGGCGCGCAGCTCGTCCAGCTCTTTCGCACGCGCCCGCGCAAACTCGTCGAGCAGTTGCGGCAGCGTTTTGCCACGACCGTAGCCCACGTGCCCCTCGCGATCGAAGGGTGTAAACGCCCGCGCCTCGCCAGACTCCAAAATGATCCTCGCCCGCGGCATCCAGTCCTCGTACTCACCATGAATCAGGTGCGCAACCACGGTCGTCACGCTCCAGGTATTCGCGCCCTCGTTGCGCTCCGTCCATGCCACGGGCAATCCGCGCAGCAGCGCATCCAGTGCCGCCGGCGTCCGCTCCAGCAGCGCGATCGTATTCACCAGTTCGTGCTCCATCTCGGACTCTCCCTCGCTTGCCTGCTCCCTATTGGCTACCGGCTGTTCTCTGCTCTTAGACAACAACGGCCTGAGAACTTGCGCTCCCAGGCCGCTGCCGGTGATCTGTTGGGATTGGACTAAGGCCATCGCGCTGCCGCGACTGCCAGGGCCCTGCGGCCAACTCCGCCGCCGGGTCTTACTCTGGGGCTTGGGCGCGATGCCCTAGGCCTCAGTCACCTCACGTAACCAACTACTCGGTAAATCAATCTTCATAGGCTGGATCAACCTCCTTTCCCGTGTAAGCCCAACTTACGGCCTCTGCCGCCGCGAAGTCAAGCGTTTCGGTTCCGGCCGCGCCTGCTTCAGCACCCCAAAATTTTTGCTCGCCTCGCGCACCGTGAGCCCCGAGAATTCGACCCGCGTGGACCTGAGGAATGCGTCGACCGCACGCCAGTCGTGCCACGCATAATCGCGCAGTGCCCAGCCAATGGCTTTGCGGATGAAGAATTCTTTTTCTGCCGCCAACAGCTCAGCAAATCGAAACAGCCGTTCTGTGTCCGTGTCGCTGCGCCAGCCAAGCTGGTGCAGCACGGCGATGCGCCGCACCCAGAAATTCCGGTGGCCGACCGCGCGCTCAATGGCCCGGCGGCCGCTCGCGCCTGAACGCCGCACGATCTTGCCCACCACCTTCACGACGCAGTCCACCGTGTCCCACCACGATTTCTGCTGTGCCAGCTCGAGCAGCCATGGCAGGTCGCCGAGATCGAGCGCCGCCTGATTCCGGATCAGCAAATCCGCCGCAACATATTGGTACTCGCGCTCGCGCATCGCCCACAGCGCTTCAGCCGCGCCGCGCAGCTCACCGGCGCCGGCGTGTTTGAAGGCGCGCATCAACGGCGCCACTGCCGCGCGCCGCTGGGGCGTGCCCACACCCAAATACGCGAAGCGGTTCCGCATATAAGCGCGCATGCCCGCGGCTCGCTTGGCATCTTTGAGCGGGCGCAGCGCGGCTCGCACCCCACGCAAGAACTGCGCGGCCGTCGGTCCTTCGCGCTTGCTGTTCCCTATTCCCTGCTCCCTGTTCCCTGCTTTTTGCACAGCACTCCCGCCCACTTGCGCACTGCGTCGGCGGTCACCGCGCCGCCGGCTTGGCTTGCGGCCAGTTGCACAGCCAGGCTGCCGATGGTCGAGCTCTCGGTTTCGCCGGCTTCCACCGGCAATCCCGACCGCTCCTCCGTCAGCCGGATCAGCAATTTGTTCCTGGTCGCCCCGCCGATCATGTGAATGCGGTCCAATTTGCGGCCCAGCATCTTTTCAAGATTCGCCGTGGCCGCGGCGTAGCGCAGAGCGATGCTCTCGAAAATCACGCGCGCCAACAGCGGCTCATTCCCCGGCACATCGGGCACGGGATCGAAGCCCAACCGCGTCAGTTCACTGTTGATCCGCTGCGGCATGTTCGTGTCGAGCATCAGCGTCTCGGCGTCCAGATCCAACACGCCCTCTTGTGCATTGCATGCCGCGGCCTTTTGGACGAGATCTTCAATGGACCACGGCCGCCCCGCCGCCGCCCAGTGATTCATGCACTGCTTCACCAGCCACATGCTGTTGAACAGCGAGTGGAACATCAGGCCGCCGCACGCCGCCCCGATGTTGGTGTATCCCGCATCGAACGCGTGGCGCGTGGTCACCGGCACATCAGTGAGCGTGCCCACCAGCGACCAGGTGCCAGAGCTGATGTACGCCGTCGTGCTCAGCTCGCGCGGAATGCCGGCAATGGCGCTGGCGGTATCGTGCGTGGCCGGCGCCACAATCTGCGTCCGCTTGAACGCATCCAGCGCGGCCAATGGCCCCTTCATCGGCCCCAGCACCGTCCCCGTCGGCACAATCGGCGGCGCAGCCTCGAGCTCCAGTCCCAGCAGCTTGAACAAATCCGGGTCCCAGTTGCGCGTCTTCAGATTCATCAAGCCCGTGTGGCTGGCATTGGTGTACTCGCCTACACGCTGCCCGCTGAGCCAATCGAGCACGAACTCAGGAAACATGGCCCACGGCACTCCGGCATCGATTCCCGCCGCCGGATCGGCCATTAATTGATATGCCGTGTTGATGCGCAGCGGCAGCGCACCGGTGCGTTGATAAAGCTCGTACGGTTCGATCAGCCTGTCGCCGGCTTCCTTGGCCGGCACGGTGCGCTCATCGCGATAGCAAAACGGTTCGCGCAGCATGGCGCCGTCAGGCCCGATGCGCACGTAATCCACTGACCAACCGTCAACGCCAATCGACGCAATGCCCTCAGGCGCGGCCGCGGCGGCCATGCGCAGCCCATCTTCCAGGCCCACCAGCATCTGGCCCAGCGCCCAATACAGCGAGCCGGCGCGATGCTGCGGGCCGTTGGGAATGCGATGAATAAGTTCGATTGAGGGTTCTTCGCCGTGGAAGCGAAGCAACGAAACGCGGCAGCTCTCTGCGCCTAAATCAATGGCAACCCGTGCAGGTTCTTGCATGGCCGCAGCAAAACCCCGTTTCCGTCAGCGCCGTTCCTCAACGCCCAACCTCAACGTTGAAAAGCCTCGGTCAACCCGCCGTCCACCGGAATCACGTGTCCCGTGGTGCAGCGCGCCCGAGGGCTGGCCAGGAAAAGAATCGCCTCTGCGCAATCGACCGGATCGATGGTCTTGTTGGTCAGCGTGCGTTCGGCGTAGAACGCGGCCAGGCGGCTGCGCAGCTCGTCGTCGCTGAACGATTCCTGGAAAGGAATATTGTACTTGGTCAGCGAGGCGCGCAGTCGGTCGCGACCGAACATCGTCGAACCGCGCACCACGGTTGCCGGGCTGATGCCGTTCACGCGCACGTTGGGCGCCAGGCTCACCGCCAATTCGCGGATGAGGTGCGAAAGCGCCGCCTTGCTCACGTCGTAGGCCTCGCTACCGCGCTTGGCCACCACTGCATTGGCCGAGCTGGTAAAGACCACGTTCCCGTGCAGCCCCTGCTCCTCAAACACCTTTGCGGCTTCATCGGCCAGCAGGTAATTCGCCGTCACGTTCACGGCCATGGTGTCGCTCCACATCTCGTCGGGAATTTCGCCGCTGAGCGTGGAAGGAAAGATGGCCGCGGTGTTGATGAGCATGTCGATGCCGCCGAAGGCCAGCGACGCCGCGCCCAGCACCTCGCGAATCGATTCGCGGCTGCGCACGTCCACGCCGCTGCTTGAAACAAACTCCGGCGATGCCACCGAAGCCAGCTCAGCCGCCACCAGCGCCGCGCCCTCCGCGTTGCGGTCGGCAATAAAGACATGCGCCCCGCGCGCAGCGGCCAGCCGCGCCGTCTCGCGCCCGATGCCGCTGGCTCCGCCAATCACCAGCGCCACGCGCCGGCTCAGCTCCTTCTCGGGCGGCTGGCGGCGAATCTTCGCCTCCTCCATCGCCCAGTATTCGATGCGAAACGCTTCCGCCGCGGGCAGCGCCACGTAATTGTCGTACGCCTTGAAGCTCGCCGGATTCATTCCCGGCGGGCATTGCGGCACCGGTGTCACTGCAGACAGTTCTTCGTCCGTAGGATGCGCCGACGGGGGTTTTACTTCGCCGTTGCCCAACACGCTGGCGCCTTCCATCACGTGAATGGCGTTGGTATAAAACTCGCCTGTGATGCGCGCCTCGGTCTTGTTCTTGCCGAAGCTGAACATGCCCAGACCCTGGATGAGCACCACCGTCGGGCTGGCATCGCGGATCGGCGGCGAATCGGGCGTGGCAAAGGCTTTGTAATACGCGCGGTATTGATTGCGGTACTCGGCCAGCGAGCAGTCGATGCTGTTCTTCAGCGAGGCCAGGTCCTCACCCGCGCCCCAGGGTACAAACATGGGCCGTATCTTGGTGCGGATAAAGTGATCGGGGCAGCTGGTGCCCATGAACGCCATCTCTTTCCCATAGGCTGAATCGATGAATTGCATCACATCGGCATCGTCGCTGAAGTCGGAGATGTAGCGCTGCTTGTCGCTGATGCGCCCACGCAGAAAAGGCGCGACGGCAATGGCCGAATCTCTGCGGTCGGCGCGTGCCGGCACGGCCTCGCCGCCAAAGAGCACCTTGCCGCGCTTGTGCCGCTCAATGAACTGCCCCAGGTTGTCGATCACCGTGATCGTGTTCAGATAGCACTCGCGCTGCGTCTGGCCCCAGGTAAACAACCCGTGCCCACCCAGCACAATCCCGTCGCAACCGGGACTCTCCGCGACCGCCCGCCTCATCACCAGGGCCAGATCGAAGCCCGGCCGCTGCCAGGGCAGCCATATCAGCGCATGCCCGAACTCGCGGTTGAACTCCTCCATCTTTTCCTTGCCATTGGCCGCGGCAGCCAGCGCGATACCCCAGTCGGGGTGCAGATGATCGACATGCGGAAAGGGCAAAAATCCGTGCAACGGCGTATCGATCGACGCCGCCACAGGGTTGTTGCGGAAGGTGCACAGCGGGTACATCGCCACCATCTCGTCTTCCGTGTCAACTCCCCGATACCGGCGCTCCAGCGCCAGCAGCTTGTCCATGTAAAGCGTGGCAAAACCCGTACGCTTGATGCTGCCCAGATCGCCGCCCGAGCCCTTCACCCACAGAACTTCCACGCGCTCGCCGGTCAGAGGATCGGTATCCACGACCTTTGAGCTGGTGTTGCCGCCGGCAAAGTTGGTGATGCGCAGGTCAGAGCCCAGTAGGTTCGAGCGGTAGCGCAGCAGTTCGGGTTCGTCCAGGGTGGCCGCCTTACTCGCATCCCAGCGGTCCTCAAGGAAATGCAAAACAGGCGAAGGGGAAGCGGTTGCCGTTGTCATGGTGTCTACCTATATCGATTCCAGAGGCGCTCTGTCCCTATGAGCCGCCCGCTCGGGAATCTCCGGTTGAAATTGTTTCCAAAAGCACATTCGCGTGCCACTCGCTCATGGAATCCTTCACCTTGCGGGTTCCACACCGGTTGGGACGATCGATTGCTGCCTAGTGAAGCTCGCTGAGCAGGGAATGAATCGAGCTCTTCCTCTATGATACAGCCAGCGGCGTAAGAAAATCGTTTTGTCCGTCCGTCTCCCTCGACCGGCGCGGCTGCGGTGTGCCCGGCGGCCGCACAACTGCAACAAATCATTGGCCCCCGGGGACTTGGTTTAGGCGCACAAACCAAGGTGCCCGCGGCGCCAACTCAGCGGGATCCTGAGATCGGGGATATGAACCCCAACCGTCTTTGCCGCGCTGACCCGCTGGCTCGCTAGCCCGCCGCCTCGCTCACCGCCATCGCCCTCGCAGGAGCTTCCTGGACCGCGCCCTCCGATTTTTCCACTGCGCCCAGCGTCTCCGGCGTAATGGCGCGGTGATGCACGTAGTTGTACGGAGGCACCGTGTACCCGCGCAGAATCGAAATGCCGAGCTGAATCAGCCGCGGCCCATACGTTTCCGGCTCGTGCGAAATGGAGCCCACGATGGCGCCCGTTCCCTTGCGCATCTCCTCCATCACTTCAGGAATGCAGTCCTGCCCCACAATGGCGAACTGCGGCTCCACACCCGCCTTGCGCACCGCATCGAGCACGCCCAGCGCGCTGGTGTCGTTGGCCGCCGCCACCAGTGTGTGCTCGCCCGCGCAGCGCCTCTGCAAATACTCCTGCATCGCCCGATAGCTGGCCTCGCGCATGCCGCGCCCGTCAATCTGCACAAAGCGGTCCGCCGAAAGCTCCTTGAACCGCTCGCGAATACCGTCGAAGGCGCCGGTTATGCGTGTCTGCACAAAGCTGCCCGCTTCGCTGAATCCCACGCCCACCACGCGGTCGACGCTGCCCTTCCATTTGCGCTGCGCGTACTGCGCCAGGATCGATGCCGCCTCGTATCCCACTTCGAAATTGTCGACGCCGAAGTACGTCGCATTGGGGTGGGGAACGTCGATGGCCACCAGGGGAATGTCGGCCTTCTTGAAGATGTGCGCTACGCGCGGCGCCGCTGCTTCCTCTACCTGGAACTCCAGCACCAGGTCGACGCGCTTAGCCACGAACTCCTCAGCATTGTGCACCGCCACGTCGGGATCGTAGCGGTTGTCGAGCATGAGCAGCTCCACGCCCGACGCCGCTGCCGCCGCTGAAACGCTCTGCGCCACGGCCTCGCTGAAAGGCATCTCGGCGCTCTGCACCGCAAACCCGAAACGCAGCCGGCGCGGCCGCGAAACCAGCCGGTATTGGCCGTTCTGCGTCTGCGCCAGGTAGCCGCGATGCACCAGCGTCTTCAGGATGCGGTAGATGCTCGTCTTCGAGATGTTAGTTCTCTGGTAAACATCTTCCAGCGTCAGCGTCGCGTTGTCCTGCTCCAGCAGTTCGATCACGTCGAGCGCCTTGGAGAGAATTGGAATCAGGTACAGCCGCTTGATCTTCGCCTTGGCCAACCGCCCCTCCCAAGCCAGTATTCCTATTGAAACATCGGTCCGCCAACTATCATAAAGCAACTTGCGGGATAATGACTTACATCAGCGCGCCGCTCTCAAGACTCTTTGAAGAAATGGGAGCCCCGGGTCCCGATTTTGGGACCCGCGACACCACAAACCTCAACCTGCTTCAATACCCGCTGACCCGCAGTCAGTTCCTACGCATAGGAGCTGACGGCTGCGCTTCGGCTTCCCCGTTCCCGCGCAATGCGTTCCACATAGCCGCTCGCGCGCAGCGCCTGCAGCGGATCGACGGGCAGCCCGCGCGCTTCGCGCCAGGCGCGCACCACCGGCCGCACGTCGCGCCAGAAGGCCCCGCGGAACAGCTCCTCGGCCGCCACCAGGTCGCACTCCTGCTGCAACCCGGCCAGCTGCTTGCGATCCACCAGCGCCGCCTTCAGGTAGAGTTCCTGGGCGGTCGCCACGGTCTGCACCGTGGCCTCTATCTTGCCCTTCAGGTTATGGCTCTGGTCGATCATGTAGGCCACTGTGTGGGGCTGCCCTTCTGACTGCGCGCAGTGGATCTCGTGAAAGATGCGGAAGATCTGGTAGGGATCGATCGAGCCCAGCGTCAGATCGTCGTCGGCATAGCGTCGGTCGTTGAAGTGGAATCCGCCCAGCATGCCGGTATGCAGCAGCCAGGCCACAATCTGCTCGATGTTCTGCGACGAATAGTGATGGCCGGTGTCGACCAGCACGCGCGCCTTGGGCCCGGCCTGCTGCGCCAGGTGGCTGGCCATGCCCCAGTCGGCAATGTCGGTGTGGTAGAACGCGGGCTCGAAAGGCTTGTACTCCACCAGCAGCCGTTGATACGGCGCAAGGTGGCTGTGCGAGATCTGCAATGCCTCCTCCAGCCACCCGATGCGCTTGCGCATGCTTTGCGTCCCGGGATAATTCGATCCGTCGGCCAGCCACAGTGAGATGTCGCGCGATTCCAGCTGCTTGGCCATAGCGATTGAGTGCAGCATGTGGTCCAGGGCACGCTGGCGGATTTCCGGCGACGGATTGCACAGGGATCCATATTTGTAGTCCTGCTCCTGAAACAGATTGGGATTGATCGATCCCGCGCGGACCCCATAGCGTTTTTCCAACTGCTTCACTTCGGGAACGTCTTTCACGCCATTGGGCAAATCCCACAACACGTGCAGCGCCATCGTCGGCGTTACGCCCGTCAGCCGGTTTACCTCGGCCGCGTCGGCAAACTTCTCTTCGATGGTGGTTGCCGCGGCTGGCTGCACGAACTTGCCGAAGCGCGTGCCTGTGTTGGCGAATCCCCAGGAGGGAATCTCGATCTGGAACGCCTCCAGAATCTTGAAAGCCTGTTCGTAATTCGCAGAATTTGAATCTTTCATATGTTCCCTCTTACTGCCCCTGAGCCCTGTCCTCTAGTCCCTCAGTCCCCGCTTTCTGTTCCCGGTTCCCGGCTGCCTGTTCTCTGTCTCTTACCAGGATCACGTTCAAAAATCTCGGCCCGTGCACGCCCTTGATGCGCGTCATTTCAATGTCCGCCGTGGCACTCGGCCCCGAAATCCAGGTCACCAGCCGCGGCAGCTCCACTTTCTGTTCCTTCCCTGCTGCCTGTTCCCTGCTTTTTTCAAAGTACTCGGGCAGCGTCTCCACCACCTGGCTGGCACGCACCACGCACAGGTGCCAGTCGGGCAGCAGCGTGATCACGCGCCGCCCCTCGCAGGCGGAGTGATGCAGAACGATCGTTCCTGAGCCGGCAATGCCGCAAAAGCATCCCGTGATCACGCCCTCCGCCTGCTCGATCTCGCTCGTCTCCAGCCCGTGGTCGAGAACGCATTCGAATCCTTCGATCTTCCATGCGGCCTCAACGTACCATGCGGCCGGAATTCCAGGCGGCGCCACAAACCTCCGCCGCCCGCTCGCCGCCAGCACCGCCGCAATCGTCGACGGCAACCCCTCCGGCGAACACTCCACCACCTCGGCATCGTATTCGCGCAATCGCTCGATGAACCGCTCGTGACGGGCTCTGACGGTCAATTCGCCCCGCCGGATGTATCCCTGGGCCAACCCGGCATCGGCATTCGCCCCCCGTTCGGGCGCGGACTTGCCCGTCGCCGCCCGAATTCGCTCCAAAACCAGCCTGCGGGAATCGGCCACCACGCTCATTTGGCCCCCTTGCCCGGCAAAATCAGCGAATCGGCCCGCTGCTCGTCGCTCTCAGCTCCCGCGCCCGGCCGGCCCAGCGACTCACTGACCTGCGGGTGCCCCACCTTCGCCGCGTCTTTGTCTTTGCGGCTAAGGTGGGACGGGTCTGCCGCCCGTTCCGCCCACCACTCATGGAATGTTTGCCGCGGTAGCCCCCGCAAATCGCGCGTCTCGGTCCACTTGGCGCCCACGCCGGGCAGCGCATGAATCCATCCGTCCTTGCGCGTGAAAAACTTCAGCCCCACCCGGCCCAGCCACTGCGCCGCGTGAAACAGCCAGGGCCGCGCGAAGATCACATTCGCCCCTCGCAATCCCACATACATGGGATCGAAGAACTTCTTCGCCGTCCCCCGCTCCTGGTCCGTCACCTGCGCGCGCAAATCGATCAGAATCTCGGGAATATTGATCCTGACCGGGCACACCTCGTAGCACGCCCCGCACAGCGATGATGCGTAGGGCAGCGACTGCGCATGCTTCAACTGCTCCAGCTGCGGCGTCAGAATCGCTCCGATCGGCCCCGGATACACCGACCCATACGCGTGCCCGCCCGTCTGCCGGTACACGGGGCAGTTGTTCATGCAGGCCCCGCAGCGGATGCACCGGAGCGTCTGCCGCTCCTTCGGCCGCCGCAGAATCCCCGACCGCCCGTTGTCCAGCAGCACTACGTGGAACTTCTGCGGCCCGTCGCCCGGCGTCACGCCCGTCCACAGCGATGTGTACGGACTCATCCGCTCGCCCGTGGCCGACCGCGCCAGCAGTTGCAGCATCACTTCCAGGTCCTCGAACCGCGGCAGCACCTTCTCGATCCCCACCAGCGTGATCATGGTCCGCGGCAATGTGAGGCACATGCGCCCGTTGCCCTCTGACTCCACAATCGCCACCGCGCCCGTCTCCGCAATCAGGAAGTTCGCCCCGCTGATCGCCGCCGGCACCGTCAGGAACTTCTGCCGCAGGTAGCTCCGCGCTGCCGCGGTCAGCGCCTCCGGCTCGTCGCAAAGATTCGGGATTCCCATTGCGCGCGCGAAAATATCCCGCACCTGGCCGCGGTTCACATGGAGCGCCGGCACAACAATATGCGACGGCTCCCCCTCTCCCAGTTGCAAAATGATCTCCGCCAGGTCCGTCTCATAGGCCTTGATCCCCGCCGCCTCCAAAAAAGGATTGAGCTGGATCTCCCCCGACGTCATCGTCTTAATGTTGATGACTTCGTCCGCGCCCTCTGCCCTCAGCAGCTCCAGAATGATCCGCCGCGCATCGGCTGCATCCGCCGCCCAATGTACCTGGCCGCCTGCCGCCGTGCACCGCTCCTCAAATTGCTCCAGATACGCGGCCAGATTCCCGAGCGCTTCGTCCTTGATCCGAGACGCGGAAGCGCGCAGCGCCTGCCAGTCGGTCTTTTCGAGCACCACCCGCGTCCGTTTGGCCCCGATCACGTCAATGGCGTGGGCCACGTTCTTGCGCAGTTGCGAATTCTTGAGCACCGGCAGCGCCGCTACCGGAAACGGCTGCGCCTTGGCCGGGTCCAGAATCGGATGCTCTGCCGTCGCGCTCATCCCACCACCTCGTTGGGGGTGCCCCATCCTAGCGACGCCTTTGTTTTTGTCGCCAGGGTGGGGGCGAGACTCTCCTCGCCTCCGAACTCCCGCTGCATCGCCGAGCTCACCCCACCACCTCGGCGGGGCTCGTTTCCGTCGCCGCCAGAATCTCCGCCATGTGGATCGTCTTCATGTCTGCGCATTGCCGGTGCATCCGTCCCCCCAGGTGCATCAGGCAACTGTTGTCCAGCGCCGTGCAGTACTCTGCTCCTGCCGCCAGCACGTCTTCCAGCTTCGTCGTCAGCATGGCCGACGAAACCTCACCATTCTTCACGCTGAATGTCCCGCCAAATCCGCAGCACCGCTCCAGATTCCTGAGCGGCATCAGCTCCAGCCCGCGTACCCTCCTCAGCAGCTTGTACGGCCGTTCGCCCAGCTCCAGCGCCCGCAACCCGTGGCAACTCGCGTGGTATGTCACCCGGTGCGGAAAGTACGCGCCTACGTCCTCCACGCCCAGCCGATCCACCAGGAACTCGCTCAATTCGTACACCCGCGGCAGCAGAGCGGCAAACTGCTCGCGCAGTTTTTCGTCACCAAGCTCTTCGAAAAGGCCAGGGTACTGATCGCGGATCATGGCCACGCACGACGACGACGGCGACACCACGGCTTCCGCATCTGCGTACAGCCGAACCAGACGCCGAGCCTGGCTGAACGCCTCGCGCCGGAACCCCGCATTGGCGTGCATCTGGCCGCAGCACGTCTGTCCTGACCTGAATTCCACCTCCACGCCCAGCCGCTCCAGCAGCCGCACCGCCGCCCGTCCCGTCTCGGGAAACAGCGTGTCGTTGTAACAGGTAATGAAGAGCGACGCGCGCATAGGCCTCTCGTACCCCACCAAGTCTACAACGAAATCCAGCACTTCAGGCACAAACAGAAAGAAATTCCCTATTGCAAACAGAGCCCCTGCCAGCGGCTTACGGGGCGCCCCATCCTAGCCGGGCCTTTGTCCTTCCGGCTCGGGCGGGGGCGGGACCAACTCCGCCTCCGAACTCCAACCCTGTGTGCAAGCTGAAAACGGGCACCCCATCCCCGAAGCCCCCGCGGATGGGTCTTCTTCTGTGGGTTTGATCCCAGCTGGGTCTTGGCTATTGGCTATTGGCCATCGGCTGTTCCTGTTCCCTGATTCCTCGTTCCCTGTTTCTCCCCTACTCCCTATTCCCTGATCCTGCGTCTAAGTCAGCGAGTCAGCCGCGCGCACATGGGGGTTCGCACTGACCTGGATCTCAGGTCTCCGATCGTTTGACCTCCGATTTCCATCTCCTTCGTATTCGGCTTCAATCGTTTGTTTTTCGGTAAGGATGCGCAACTTCGCGGTGTGTCGGATCAACCTGGGCATTCTGTGTGTAGCCCTGCGGCGCAAACGGGTTTCTCTTGCGCTCCGCTGCCCATTGTGTCGTATGCTTGGAACGTCCTTAATTTCGAATAGATTTCTCACAGCTATCCGGGTTCACGCCGGTTTTTTCGCCCTCCGCTCAGCCGGAGTCCCCACCGACAGGCCTTCGTCGGTGGGGTGGTCACTCCGGGGTCACCACCGACAGGTCTTCGTCGCTGGCGTGATGGCTCGGGACCTCAGCGACAGATTTGCCGGCTCGGGTCACACCGCAACTTTTCCCCAAATCGGAGGTTGTTTCAAGAAAGGGTCAGGACCAATCCTATGAACAAACTGCGCTCGCTCCCCCTGTGCCTGCTGGCCAGTGCCTTTCTCTGCTCCGTGTCATCTCTGGCGCAACAGGCGACCGTCCGCATCACGAGCCCCATTGACGAGAATCAGCTCGTTGCCCTCCAGGGCAACGTCAGCCCCCTCGCCAACGCCCAAAACGATCGAGGCCCGGTCAGCGCATCTCTGCCCATGGCCGGCATGGTCCTCGTCCTCAACCGCAGCCTCGAGCAGCAAGCGGCCTTTGACGCCTACGTGACCGGCGAATACGATCCCAGCTCGCCCAATTTCCATCAGTGGCTCACGCCCCTCCAGATCGGTGCGCAATATGGTCCCGCGCCGACCGACATCGCCACCGTTACCGGCTGGCTCGCCAGTCACGGCTTCGCCGTCAAGAGCGTCTCCCCGGACGGCATGTCCATCTCGTTCAGCGGCACCGCCGCACAAGCCGAATCGGCCTTTCATACCGAGATCCACAATCTGCTCGTCAATGGCAAGATGCACATCGCCAACATGACCGATCCGCAGATTCCAGCCGCCCTGGCCCCGGTGGTCATCGGCGTCAAAGGTCTGCACAACTTCTTCCCGCGCCCATTGCACCGTATGGGCAGCAAGGTGATGTTCAGCTCCGCTGCTCACAGCTGGGTCAAACTGCATCCCTCGCCCGGCGCCGGTTTGCCTGCTGGACGCTTGAGCGTGCACCCTCCCGCTGCCTCCGGCAGTTCCGCTTCTCAGGGCGGGACCAACTACGTCTTCACCTACCCCGACAGCAACGGCGTTCTGGAAGAAGACGTGACGCCCTTTGACTTTGCCAAAATTTACAGCCTGCCTTCCGGCTGGCCCACCAGCAACAACGGCGCCGGCCAGACCATTACCATCCTCGGCACCAGCGACGTCAATTCCGGCGACTTCACCACCTTCAGGAGCGCTTTCGGCCTGCCCACCACCCCGGCCCTTGTCACCGCTCACGGCCCTGACGGCGACCCCGGCAACTGCGGCAGCAACCCCGCCGGCGACTGGTGCAGTGACGGCGACCTCGACGAGAACTCGCTCGACGTTGAGGTGTCCGGCGGCGTAGCTCCCGGCGCGCAGATCGTGCTCGTCACCGACGCCTACAACAGCCAGACGGCTCCCACCAACGATCCTATTTACGACGACGCGCAGTGGACAATCACCAACGCATTTGTCTCGGGCTCGCAGGTCTACGGCTCGCGCATCATGAGCTCCAGCTATGGCTTCTGCGAACTCGTCAACACCACGGCTTCCAACGTCGCCTACAACAATCTGTGGCAAACTGCCTACGCCGCCGGCATCGCCGTCTTCGTCGCTACGGGCGACGGCGGTTCGGCCTCCTGTGACGAAGAACTCGGGGGCGATTCCATCGGCAACCCCTACGAAGCGCAGTTCGGAACTTCAGTCAGCGGAGACGCGTCTACGCCCTATGACACAGCCGTCGGCGGCACCGATTTCAGCTGGTGCCAGCCCACCTTCATTCAATCAGGCTCCAATGCGGGGTACGTCCAGGGCTGCTCCAGCACCAACGCTTCCCCCTACTGGAACACCACCAACAACACCAGCCAGAACGGGTCGGCCAACACCTACGTGCCGGAAACCCCATGGAACGATACCTGTGAAAACCCGCTCAACTCTGCATTCCTCGAAAGCGCAGCTACCCTCCTCATTGCGAGCGACTTGAACTTTGGCACCTTCTCAGCCTCAGCGCCTGAGGAATCGTGCAGCTGGGTCTACGAGAATTACGGGGAAATCTACGATCAGACCACGACGGACGAAGAATCTGGCCTGATGCTTGCGCCTTACATTGATACGATCGGCGGAACCGGCGGCGCCAGCAGCTGCGTGGTCAACAGCTCAACCTCTCCCTACGCCGCGACCTACACCGGCCCAGGAACCTGCAGCACCGGAACCACTAGCGTCGGCAGCCTCACTCTCGTCAACGACGGATGGCCCAAACCCTCCTGGCAGAGCGGCGTCAGCGGCATCCCCGCTGACGGCGTGCGCGACCTTCCCGATGTCAGCTTCTTTGCCGGCAATGCCGCCTTTGACAGCGCCACACTGATCTGCGTCTCCAATGACGGCGCAACCTGCACTGACATCGGTGACACGGAGTGCTTCAACGAGGGTACATGCACCACCGGCGGCGCGGAAGAAATTGGCGGAACATCAGTTGCCACTCCTGAGATGGCCGGAGTCATGGCCCTCATCAACGAGAAAGCGGGCACCCCGCAAGGCAACCCCAACGCTGCGCTCTACAAGCTCGCTGGCATGCAGACCTACTCCGCGTGCAGCGCCGAGGGACCCCCGTCCGCCAGTTGCTACTTCAACAGCATCGATCAGGGCACCAACGCCCAGCCCTGCGCCGTCTCGGGGGACGTTGAGGGCGGCGCGGTTTACGATCCCGAGACCGGGTTCTGGGAACAGGGCCAGGTGGAAGCCGCGATCGTCTCACCCAACTGCAGCGTCGTCGACTCTGGCGACAAGGTTGGTACGCTGGCTGGCTATAACGCCAACACCAGCGGCGGCTACAGCCTGGCCACCGGCCTCGGTTCGCTCAACGTCGCCAACGTAGTCAATGCCGACGTCTGGACCGCGACCGCAGGAACCGCGACTGCGACGGTGGGCATCAACCTGGGAGGCGTCACGTCGATCACTGAGAGCCAGAGCCTCAGCGTCACCGTCACGGTCTCCGGCTCCGGCGCCACGCCCACGGGTACCGTGGCGCTCACAGCCACAAATACCGCGATAAACGCGAGCGCCGGGAACTACAGCACGTCCCAAGTCCTCTCCGGAGGAACGGCCACGTTAACTATTCCGGCCGATACCTTCACCTCCACGGGCACTGCTACACTCACTGCCGCCTACAGCGGAAATAGCGCGTACGCCTCCAACAGCAGCAGCGCCACGGTCTCCGTCACCGCCTCAACCACACCCACCGGGACGTTTTCACTTGCCGCTCCCACTGCTTCGCCCTCGTCCGTTGGGGAGGGCGGAACCGCCACCGCTACGGCAACCGTCTCCAGCAGCGACGGCTACACCGGAACCGTCACCCTGCAATGCGTGGTCACAAGCGAGCCGAGCGCAGCCGTGAACCTGCCCGTCTGCTCGCCCAGCGGGACCATCTCGCTCAGCGCCACAACCACATCCGGCAGCACCACGCTTACCGTCACTACCACTCCAGCCACAATCGAAACCACTCGCAACACCCCCGCCGGCGGCAAGGGCCTGTTTGGCGCGGGGGGCGGCGCGGTCCTGGCCCTGCTCATTTTCTTCGGCATCCCGGCTCGCCGGCGTAGCTGGAGAGCCATGCTGGGCATCGTCCTGGTGCTGGTCACGCTGGGCACCTTCGCGGCCTGCGGCGGCGGCGGCGGTAGCACCTCAACCACCATCCCCGGGACCACGCCTGGCGCCTACACCTTCACCGTGACACCGCAAGGCAGCCCGGCGCCCAGTTCCGCTGCTTCGACCCAGACCTTCTCGGTCACTGTGACCTCCTCATCGCTCTAACCGGGGCCGCTCCAGAATACTGCGGCCTTCACTTGCACAAAAGAAAGCCTGGCCATCGCGCCAGGCTTTTCTTTTAGTCCGCGAGAGCATTCCCCCATTTCTACTAGCTAACGGCTTCTGGCTACCGACTGCTACTCAACCCGGTACAGCGTGACCTTCTCCGTGCGCACCTGCCGTGAATCGAAGCGCCAATACTGGCCCTGATCGTCTTCGTCGCCATTCAGGCGCCGGCCCGCAATCCACTTGCCGTCATCGAATCTGCCTTCATCCACAGCGCCAATGCCCACTCCCGGTCCGCTGGCAGGCGAAAACGTCACGCGGAATCCCTTGCCCACTCCCAGAAACCCATCCTTCCCATCGGCCATGATCAGTCCAAACCCGTTCTCCGCCTCGCCGCCAAAGATGCTGTCGAGGCTCACGTGCAACGTGTAGCCGTTCATCATAAAGTCAACGGAACTCCGCTCGCGATCGAGCAAGAATCCGTGCACGCCGCCCGCGCTTTGGTGCTCCACGAGGAGCGGCGCCACGGCCGCAATGGCTTTGTAGCTTTCGGCCAGCGGATCCGTCTCGCTGGCCTCTGAATCAATGCCGAAGGGCGAAAACCCAAGCCCGGCCTCCTCGCCCAGCGCATAAAACACGTTGGCTGCGCCCGCCGCTCC
>JASHQH010000039.1 GCA_030037635.1 Acidobacteriaceae bacterium | reverse complement strand
GGGCTCGGCTCGCTCTACGACAACATGCACAAATTCGCTGACGCGGAACAGGCCTTTGGCCAGGCGCTCCTGCTCGACGCCAAGGTTCTCGGCCAGCAGCATCCCAAGATCGGCCTCGATCTCTTTCATCTCGCCACCGCCTATCAGCTCGAAGGCAAATTCGCGCTCGCCGAAGATGCCTACGGCAAGGCCATGGCCATTGAGCAGAAGGCCGCCACGCCCGACCAGGCCACCATCGCAACCATCGAAGAGAATGTGGGCGCTCTGTTCCGCGACGAAGGCAAATACGCGGCAGCGGAGGCGCTGTTCCTGCAGGCGCTCGCCAGCCGCGCCAAGGCGCTCGGACCCAATCATCCCGCCGTGGCTGCAATTCTCGACGACCTCGGCGCTCTCTACCAATACGAGAGCCGCTACAGCGACGCAGAACGAGCCTTCCGCCAGGCTCTCATCGTCGACACCAAGGCCCTGGGACCCACAAACATCCAGACCGCGCAGGTCATGGTCGATCTCGCCAGGCTCTACGGCGGCCACGGCCAATGGGGCGCCTCTGACCAGCTCTATCACGACGCCATTCCCATTTTTGTCAAAGCTCTCGGCCCAACCGATGTGCGCCTCGCCGATATCCTGTTCAGCGCATCCGATCAGCTCCTCACCGAAGGCAAGTTCAACCAGGCCGAAAGCGGCTTCAGCGCGGCCGCCGCCATCTTCGAAAAGGCGGCAGACACCCAGAACCGCGCCCTGGCCAACTGTTATGACCGGCTGGCATCGATTGCCGAAGACGGCGGCAAGCACGATCTCGCCGAATCGCTGTTCAAGCGCTCGCTCGACATGCTCGAGAAAGCCGACGGCCCCGGCAGCGAAGGCCTCACGCCCCCGCTCGAAGGGCTGGGGCGCGTCTACAAAGACGAGCAGCGCTTCGCCGACGCCGAGCCCTTGTACCAGCGTGAACTCAAGATCGACCAGGCGCATAGCAACACCCAGGATCCCGCCTTGTTGCGCGCTTCACAGGCCGACTTGGCCGCGCTTTACTACGCGTGGGGCAAGCCGGCGCAGGCTGCGCCCTATTTTCAAAGCTATCTCGGCAGCCTGATGGAGGAATTCCGCGCCAACGCACCCACCATGAGCGAGCGCGACCGCCTCATCTACTTCGCCACCGAGCGCAACGCATTTCCGCTCTTTTTCAGCTTCGTGCTCAAGTTCCACGAACAGATGCCGGAGCTTTCGGGCCAGATGTACGACGCTCTGCTCGAAGAAAAAGGACTCATCGCCGCCAGCGCTGCGGCCATGCGCGCTGCCGTAGTCGCCAGCGGCGATCCGCAAGCCGTCTCCATGCTCGACAAGCTCGCCAGCGACAGGTCGCAACTGGCCGCGCTTGCTGAATCGGCAAGCGACCCCGCCAACCACCGCGATCAATTCGTCCAGTTGTCGCAGGAAGCCAACTCGCTCGAGCAGTCGCTCATGAAGCGTTCGGCTACGCTCAGCCGGCAGCAAACCCTCAACGCCGCTACCTGGCGCGACGTGCAGAAGGCGCTCAAGCCCGGCGACGCTGCGGTCGAAGTCATCCGCTTCCAGTTCGGAACCGGGATTGAAGTCACCGGAGCCTTGGTCTACGTCGCGCTGGTGGTCACGCCCGATTGCAAACAGCCGGCGCTGGTTGTGCTCGGCGAGGCCAGGGACCTCGAAGCCGGGCCCATGCTTGCCTATCGTGCCGGCGTGGGCCAAACGCGCGGCATCTCGGCGGAAGAAGTTCCGCCCGCTCCCGGCCAGCAACCAACCGCACCCGACACCGCTGCCGCCTATGCGGCGTTCTGGAAGCCGCTCGAGCCCTCGCTCGCCGGCGCCAAGCGCGTGTACTTCGCGCCCGACGGCGTGTTGAACACCATCCCCATCGGCCTGCTGGCCGGCGGCGATGGCAAGCTGCTGATGGAAAAAATCCAGCTGCGCGTTGTCAACAGCACCAAAGACCTGCTGTTGCCCGCCTTCGCCGCGCAAGCCAGGACGGCGCTCCTGGTGGGCAATCCCAGGTTCGATCTCTCGGCTGCGCAGCAACGCTCTGCCATGACGGAATTGACCAGCGGCGCCGCATCAACCTCGCCGCAGCCGGCGCAAAGTCCGGCCGCGCAGGATCCCGCCACCAACCAGGCGCAATCCGTCTCCCGCGGCGGCGATCTGAGAGGCGGCGATCTGAATCCCCTGCCCGGCACGCAGCTTGAAGTGGACACCGTTGACACGCTGCTCAAAAGCGCGGGCTGGCAGCCCGCTGCGTTCTCCGGCGGCCTGGCGCTCAAGCAAACCGTCACCGCGGCCCACGGCCCGCGCGTGGTGCACATCGCCACGCATGGCTTCTTCCTGTCAGACGAGGAACTCAAGGCCAGCGCCGAAGCGCAGGGCCGGCAGGCCAACCTGAACGAAGATCCCATGCTGCGTTCCGGCCTCTTCTTCGCCGGCGCCGACCGCGTGCGCCAGGGCGCCCCACCCGAGCCCGGCGTCGACGACGGCGTGCTGACCGCCTTCGAGGCCAGCCAGCTCAATCTTGAAGGCACCGAGCTGGTAGTGCTGAGCGCGTGCGAAACCGGCCTGGGCAAGGAATTGAACAGCGACGGCGTCTTCGGCCTGCGCCGCGGGCTCCAGGAAGCAGGCGCCGACGCCGTCATGATGAGCATGTGGTCCGTGCCCGACCAGGAAACGCAGGAACTGATGTCGCTCTTCTACAAAAACTGGCTCGGCGGCATGGACAAGCCCGAAGCACTGCGCCAGGCCCAGCTCGCCGAGCGCGAAACCGTGCGCAAACGCTACGGCAAAGACCTTCCCTATTACTGGGGCGCCTTCGTCATGATCAGCCGCTAGTCTGTCGAACCGTCATCCTGAGCGGCGTTGGCGCAATTGCGCCAAACGCAGTCGCAGGACCTGCATTCACTGCCGCCCCGCATCCGGCTTTTATCATCGCTAGTATGCGCTTCGACGTCGTCACCATCTTTCCCGGATACTTTGAGAGCGTTCTGGCTCACGGCATCGTGCGCCGCGCCATCAAGGATGGTTTGGTGACGGTGGAGACGCTCGATCTGCGGGCGCACGCCCACGACCGTCACCGCACCGTGGACGATCGCCCGTTCGGCGGCGGCGAAGGCATGGTGCTGAAACCCGAGCCGCTGGCCGAGGCGCTGGAGAGTCTAGGGATCGCGAAAAAGCAAGGCAACAGGCAACCGGCAACCGGCAACAGAACGCGCGTGATTCTGCTCTCGGCGCAGGGCCGCGCTTTTACGCAGGCCATGGCGCGCGAGCTCGCCGGCCTGGAGCGTGTCGTCCTCATCTGCGGCCGCTACGAAGGCGTCGACGAGCGCATCAACGAACTCTATTGCGACATGGAGCTTTCCATCGGCGACTACGTGCTCAGCGGAGGCGAGGCCGCGGCCGCCGTCGTCGTCGAATCGGTCATCCGGCTCATCCCCGGCGTGCTGGGCAACGAGGCCTCCGGCGAATTTGAGAGCTTTGGCGCGCCTGACGCCGAGATCGATGCGGACGTCGAAGGCGTTCCCCGCTCGCAGCATGGCTCGGGCGGCCTGCTCGACTACCCGCATTACACGCGGCCGGCCGAGTTCGGCGGCCTGCGCGCGCCCGAAATTCTGCTCAACGGCGATCACGCCCAGATTCGCCGCTGGCGCCGCGAGCAGCAACTGAAGAAAACCTTGCAAAACCGCCCCGACCTGCTCCAACGCGCCGCGCTCAGCGCCGAAGACCAGAAAATCCTGGATTCGCTCAGGCATCAGGCCGTATCCGGTCCCTAGCGCCGGCATCCCTGCCCGCACCCACCTGTCATTCCGCGCGCAGCAGCTTGGGGCCCCATGATCGAATCGTCGATCATGGGGTAAGCGCAGCAAGGAATCTGCGGTTGACTTTCCCGATCCCTCCACGCCTCGAATCGAAGCTTCCGGATCGCCGGTAACTCGGGCAGAACCCCCAATGCGCTTGTCATCCAGAGGACCCTGAGCGACGCGAAGGGGCCGAAGGATCTGCAGTTGCTTCTAGTCTTGTAACCAGGGCATGACTGTAGGTCGGGGTTTTAACCCCGACCGCCCAAAAGCGCTTCGAGGGCTTTTCCGAAATCAAGTACGCGGCGCAGCCGCGACAAAAGCGCTGCGCCGACGGTGTCCGCGCCTC
>JASHQH010000275.1 GCA_030037635.1 Acidobacteriaceae bacterium | reverse complement strand
GGTGCGTCGGTTCGATGCCGCCTGCGCGTTCATCGCCAACACGGAGGAACTGCTTCATGATCGGCGGCCGGCTCGGGAATTACGAGATCACCGCGAAACTGGGCCAGGGCGGAATGGGTGTCGTCTATCGCGCGATAGACCTCGAGTTAAAGCGTGCCGTCGCACTGAAAGTCTTGCTCCCTGAGTTGGCGGATGATCCCCAGCGTTTGGCATGGCTCCAGCGTGAAGCTCGCCTGCTTGCCTCCTTGAACCATCCCAACATCGCGCATATTTACGGCATCCAAAGCAGCGGCAGCACGCGAGCTCTAGTCCTGGAATTGGTCGAAGGGCCTACGCTCGCTGAGGTTCTTGCCAAGGGCCCGCTTCCTTTCGAGCAATCTCTATCGATTGCAATCCAGATAGCGCAGGCACTCAGGGCGGCCCACGACAAGGGGATCGTTCACCGCGACCTGAAACCCCAGAACATCAAGCTGGCGTCCGGCGGCAGGGTCAAGGTGCTCGATTTCGGCTTGGCGCGCAGGCAGGCTGCGGCCAACCCCCTCATCGCAGAAGCAACCACAGTCAGCAATGTCACTACGGAAGGAATGATCCAAGGCACGGCCGGATACATGGCGCCTGAGCAGGTGCGCTGCGAGACGGTCGATATCCGCGCCGACATCTTCTCATTCGGTTGTGTGCTTTACGAAATCGTGACCGGTGAACGCGCCTTCGCCCGCTCCAGTGCAATCGAGACTCTGGCCGCCATACTCCACGATCAACCCGAGGCGCCGAGCCGGCGCCGCCGTGAACTGCCCCCGGGGCTCGACCGCGTGATCGCGCGCTGCCTCGAAAAGGAGCCAATTGCCCGCTTTCAGTCGGCTGCTGACCTGGAATTCGTTCTTTCCACCTTCACTCCCTCTGAGACGCTTCATGCCGTCCGCTCAGTTGCCGCCTCGGTCGCGGTTCTGCCATTTGCTAACCTCAGCGCAGACTCGGAAAATGAATATTTTGCCGACGGGATTACTGAGGACGTGATCGCTCACCTCGCCAAGATCCGGTCGCTTAAAGTGATCTCGCGCACCTCGGTCATGACTTTTAAGAAAAGCGAACGGAACTTGCGTGAGATCGGTGAAAAGCTTGGCGCAGCGACCCTGGTCGAAGGCAGCATCCGGCGAGCGGGCAATCGCGTCCGAATCGTCGCGCAACTCGTTGATGCTGCCACCGACGAGCACCTGTGGGCGGAGACATACGATCGCGACCTCACCGACATCTTCGACATCCAGTCTGATGTGGCGCTCAACATCGCCACTGCGCTGCGCGCTCAGTTATCGCATGACGAACGCGCCCGCGTTGTCCGGCGGCCCACGGAGAATTTCGAGGCCTACGAGTTGTATCTTCGAGGGCGTAACTGGTTCTGCCGTTTTACTGAAGAAGGCTTTCGCCGAAGCCTCATCGACTATGAGGCCGCGATCGCCCTCGATTCCAGTTTTTCCCTCGCTTGGGCGGGCGTCGCGCAGACTCATACGGAAGTTTGCATCAATGGCTTTGCCGGCGCCTCGCTCGAGAACACGATCCGAAGTGCGAAGCTCGCCGCCGCGCGGGCTTTAGAAATCGACCCGGAACTGGCAGAAGCGCACAGCATCTCGGCTTTTGTCCGCTTCGTCTTCGATTTCGATTGGGTGGGTGCCGAGCGCGAATTCCTGACCGCCATCGAGCTCAGCCCGGGGAGCGCCCCAGCTCATGACCATTACAGCTGGCTCTGCAGCGCATTGGAACGTTACGACGACGCTTTGCGAGAAGTGAGACGTGCGCAGGAACTTGATCCGATTCTGATCCAAACCGATGTTGCCACAACACTGTTGCGCGCGGGACGGATCGAAGAGGCATTGGAAGAAGCACGGCGTTCTCTCCGCGATACGCCCGGAGCTTCCCGTGCGCACTCCAATCTGGGCTGGGCCCTGATTTTTCACGGCGACCATGCGGCCGGTATTAAATCGCTTGAGCGAGCTTCCACGCTTTCTCCAGATTCCACGCTTTTCCTGTCGCAGCTTGGACAAGCCTACGCAATCATCGGCAATGTCGATGAGGCAAGGAAGGTCCTACAACAATTGCAGGACCGCGCCGTCCATGAGTTCGTCTCGCCCTATCACTTCGCCTATGTTTATGCAGGCCTCGGAGAGGCAGATCGAGCAATGGACTGGCTCGAACGTGCCTTCGAACAGCGCTCTGGCGCAATCTACGGCGTTAAAGGCTCGTTCCTCTTCCAGAATCTGCGCTCTCATCCCCGGTTCAAACAGTTACTGCAGAAGATGAATCTCCTTTAGTTTCGAGGAAGAAACTCGTCTGAATTCGCGACAAAGTCGCGGGAAATCATTCGCGTTCATTGCTCGATCCCGTAACAGGGAATTCAAATTCCCTGTTACCGCGAAAAAATTCCCTGTTCATTTTCGGCTCCCCACGGCCTTGGCTATAGGCTAACTACATCGAACAGCGCGGCTTATACGGAAATGCCGAGCGAGAAGAAGTCCCAAAAATCAGAGAAATTTCGCTGTTAAATTCCCTGTCAGCAGGGAATACAGGCCAGAGAGCGGTTGGCGCAAGACTGCGCACACCACCAAATTCCTTCGACGCACACCCTGCAATCCCTTTCGCAACGGATTTCGCCCCACGCCCAGCTCCCAAGCCGGCATCACATCAGCCATCCTGAAGAAACTGGCTTAAAGGGCCAGGGGAACCAAGAACGTTTACAAAGACCGGTTCGGTTGGCGCTATCCTCGATGAGAGCTACGGCGTGGCAGGGCCCACGTGTCGATGTGTGCCGAAGGTCACGAACGCCCGCAGCGCCGCGGCTAGAGGATGGAACGTGTGAAGTTCGGTAAATTCCAACGCAGTTGTCCGGTTTGCTGGCTGATCGTGGCGGCACTGGCGGTTACCGGATGCCAGAAGAAGGCTGCGGCGCCGGGTGGCGAACCCGCGATGCAGGCTCTGCCCGTGCAGACGATCACCGTGGCGCTGACCCCCGTGCCGCAAAGCAGCGAATACGTTGCCACCATCAAGTCGCGCCGCTCGACCTCCTTGATGCCCCAGGTGAGCGGGCTGCTGACCATGATTCGCGTGCGTTCGGGAGACCATGTAAAAGCCGGCCAGGTGCTGATGGCCATCGATCCGCGGCAGCAGCAGGCCGCGGTCGACTCGCAACGCGCAACCGAACGCCAGAAGAAGGCTCTCTTCGACTACAACACCGTGGAAGTGGAGCGGCAGCGCAAGCTGTTTGAAGCGGGCGTCACCAGCCGCGATGCCTTCGAGCAGGCGCAACAGGCGTATCAGAACTCCAAGGCCGACTATGAATCGGCAGTCGAGTCGCGCAAGACCCAGGAGCAGTTGCTGGCCTACTACACCATCCGCGCTCCTTTCGACGGCGTGGTAGGCGACATTCCGGTGCACGTCGGCGACTACGTATCGCCGTCCCTTTCGCCGGCCCCGGTGCTAACCACGGTGGACGAAAACAACCACCTCGAGGCGTACATCTACATTCCCACCGAGCGGGCCGCGGAGGTGCACATGGGGCTGGGCGTGGATCTGAAGGACAACGACGGCAAGCTGCTGGAGAAAACCAGGATCGATTTCGTTTCGCAGGAGGTGGACAGCACGCTGCAAGGGATTCTGGTGAAGGCGCCCGTACAGGAGACCCGCGAGCAGCTGCGCAACGCGCAACTGGTGAACGCAGACGTCATCTGGAGCACCAAGCCCATGGCCGTGGTTCCGGTGCTGGCGGTGTCGCGCCAGGGCGAGCAAAGCTTTGTCTTTATCGTGCAAAAGCAGAACGGCATGGCCCTGGCGCACCGCACTTCGGTCGTATTGGGCAATACCGTGGGGAACAATTACTCCATCGTTTCAGGACTCCACGTGGGCGACAGCGTGATCGTGACCGGCACGCAGTTCCTGGTCGACAACATGCCGGTGATGCCCATGGGAGGGCCGCCGCAGGCGCCCGCCCCGCCCGCAAAGGCTGGCGCAGGGCAAAGCCAAAACGATGGGGCGCAGGCGAAGCGTTCCGCGGCGCCGCGCGTGGCGGCTGCGCATCGCTCCCACAAAAGGCATCGTAGAGCGCGCAGCAGCGGGCAATCGCAGCTTGCCAAGGCCCATTAGAAAAGAGAGAGCGACTTGGTTAACTTCTTCATCCACCGGCCGGTTTTCGCCACAGTTTGCGCCTTGTTCATTATTCTGGCGGGCGCGGTGTGCATTCCCACTCTTCCGGTGGCCATGTATCCCACACTCACGCCGCCGCAGGTGCAGGTGGTCTGCTACTTCACCGGCGCCGACGCGGAGACCGTCGAGAAGGCCGTCACCATTCCCCTTGAAGAAGCCATCAACGGTGTGACGGGAATGCGCTATATCTCCTCATCGAGCACCAACAGCGGGCTGAGCCAGATCGTGGTTACGTTTAACCCCGGATACAACCTCGACATCGCCGCCGTGGACGTGCAGAACCGCGTGGGCGGCGTGCAAGGCCGGCTGCCGGGTGAAGTGGTTTCCACCGGCATCAATGTCCTCAAGGTCAACACCAACTTTGTTTTCGCGGCCGGCTTTTTTACCCGCGATCGGCGCTACTCGAACGAATTCATCTCGAACTATCTCGACATTTACGTCAAAGACGCGCTCAAGCGCGTGCCGGGCGTGGGCGACGTGATGATCTTCGGCGAGCGCAAATACGCCATGCGTATCTGGCTCGACCCGGTGCGCCTGGCCGCGCGCGATTTGACCGCGGCCGACGTGGTGAGCGCTCTCGAAGAGCAGAATGTCGAAGTGCCCGCAGGCCAGCTTGGCCAGCCGCCTTCCGATTCGGGCCAGGCCTATCAGATTCCGGTGCGCGTGGTCGGCCGGCTCTCCAGCCCTGAGGAGTTCGACAACCTCATCGTCAAGAATTCTGCCAATGGATTAGTGCTCCTGAAGGACGTGGGACACTCCGAGGTGGGCGCCGAAGACTATAGCTCGACGATCGAGTACCTGGGCAATGAAGCCATGGGCCTTGCCGTCGAGCTGCTCCCAAATGCCAACTCCATCGATGTGGATCACAAGGCTATCGCCTTGCTGGACCAGCTCAAGAAGAACTTTCCGCCCGGCCTGGAGTACGCGATCGCTTTCGACGACACCACCGCTGTCGAGCAGTCGATCCACGAGGTGCTGGTCACGCTGTCCGAGGCCATTGTCATTGTCATTGCCGTCATTTTTCTATTCCTGCTCGACTGGCGCGCCACCATCATTCCCGCGGTTACAATTCCGGTATCGCTCATCGGCACGTTTGCATTCGTCAAGATCTTCGGCTTCTCGATCAACACCCTCACCTTGTTCGGCATCACGCTGGCCACCGGACTGGTGGTCGACGACGCCATTGTGGTGATCGAAAACGTGCAGCGTCACATTCACGCAGAGCACTCCGACGCGCGGGAAGCCACTTCGCGCGCCATGGGCGAAGTGACCAGCGCGGTCATCGCCACTTCGCTGGTGCTGGTGGCTGTGTTCGTGCCCGTCTCGTTCTTTCCCGGCACCATCGGCATTCTCTATCGCCAGTTCTCGCTCACCATCGCGTTCTCCATCTCCATTTCGGCATTTAACGCGCTCACCCTTTCGCCCGCGCTTTCCGCTCTGTTTCTGCGCGGCGAAGAAGCCCGCCAGCACCAGCTGGATTTTCTCCACATCGAGTTCATTGCGCGCGCCTTTGCCGCGTTCATTCGCGGCGCCGACGCTTTGGTGGCCTGGATCGGGCGCACCTATGCGCGCATCGTTCACGTGGCGCTCCAGTTGCGTTACCTGCTCGCGCTGGTGTTCGTTGCCGGGCTGGCCGCGACGGTTTGGATGTACCGCACGGTTCCGACCGGTTTTATCCCGCAGGAAGACGAAGGCTATTTTATGGTGATCGTGCAGGCGCCTCCGGGCTCTTCGCTGAGCTACACAACAGCTCTCAGCGATCGCGGAGCGGCCATCATTGCCCACGATCCGGATGTAAATGGAATGTTCGCGGTCACGGGATTCAGCTTCGCCGGCAGCGCTGCGAATTCCGGGCTGATGTTCGTAAGCACCGACACCACCGAACCGGGCCGCCGCAAAGGCCGCACCACCGCCGATGTCATCCATTCAGTTTCGCAGCAGCTCATGGGCCTGATGTTCATGCCCAATGGCGGCCTGGTGGCGGCATTCCAGCCGCCGGCCGTTGAGGGAGTGGGCAGCTACGGCGGATTCCAGTTCATGCTGCAGGACCAGGGCCAGAACACGCTCAGCGACCTTGACCGTATAGCACACCAGATTGTGAACGCCAGCGCCACGCAAAAAGACCTCACCGGCCTGATCACGACTTTTTCGGCCAACGATCCCCAGGAGCTGGTCACCATCGACCGCGAAAAGGCCAAGGCGATGGGGGTTTCGATCACGCAAATCGCCACCACGCTCAACGTCTTCATGGGCTCGGAATACATCAACGACTTCGATTACAACAGCCGCACCTATCGCGTATACGTGCAGGCCGACCGGCCCTTCCGCATGAATGCCGGCGATCTCCACAGCTACTACGTGCGCTCCGACTCCGGCCAGATGGTTCCGCTCGACAATCTTGTCAACGTGACTGAGAGTGCGGGCCCGCCGGTAATTACCCACTACAATCTCTTCCGCGCCGTCGAGATTGATGGCTCACCGGCCCCGGGATACAGCTCAGGCCAGGGCATTGCCAGCATGCAGAAGCTGGCCGCCGAAAACATGATGCATGGGATGTCGTACGAATGGACGGGCCTGACGCTGGATGAGCTGGAGTCGACGGGCAAGGCGCTCATGATCTTCGCGCTGGGCATTCTGGTTGTGTATCTCACTCTTTCCGCGCAATACGAAAGCTTCGCGCTGCCGTTCATCATTTTGCTGGCCGTGCCCATGGCCATGCTGGGCGCGCTGGGTCTGGTTTCGCTGCGCGGTTATGCCAACGATGTCTATTGCCAGATCGGCCTGGTGATGCTGATCGGCCTGTCGGCCAAGAACTCCATTTTGATTGTCGAATTTGCCGAACAGTTGCGGCGCAAAGGACGCTCCATTACTGAGGCTGCCATCGAGGCCGCGGAGCTTCGACTGCGCCCCATCCTGATGACCTCGTTCGCGTTCATTCTGGGTGTGCTGCCGCTGGTTTTCGCCAGCGGCGCCGGCGCGCTGGGCCGCCGCAGCGTGGGAACCACCATCGTAGGCGGCATGTTGCTCTCCACCGTGCTCAATCTTGTGTTCATTCCGGTGCTGTACGTGATCCTGAGCCGCATTCTCAGGCGTGGTGGTGCGGCGCATGCTGAAGCCTGAAGCGATGGCAGGGGCGGCTTAGTGGGCTGCGGAAAAGGTTCGAGATGATCGCTTTGACGCAGGACGCTCACCTGAGCCAGCCGCCAAGCAACCGCAGGTCCTTGGCTCCGCTCAGGATTTCGGCTCGCGGCTCGGGCGCCGCGAAAACGCCTCAAGATCCTTGGCTGTGCCTGCCCCATCAGCAATCACGGGCCCCGCGCGCGCTCCACTCAGGATGACCGGTCGATTATGAGGCGAACTTCCGGCTCAGTGCACTACGGTTTTTTCACCGGCTGCACCGGCCCAACCTGGGTTGCCGTGGCGGAGTACAGGTGGCAGCCGTTGCTGATTTCCTTAAAGCGTATATAGGGATGGAAGAACAGGGCGGCGCGCGCGTCGCCGGAGCCCTCGGCGAGGTCGGTGAGCCAAACGCCGTCGGGCTGAGGCTGATTGTGGATGTGCAGCCAGGCGCCCTTGTGCAGATTGGCAATCAGCCCCCCGCCAATTTTTAGATCCTGCACCGATTTCACGTTGATATCGATGAGCTCGCCGGTCTGCTCGTCGATCGAAACCGTTCCCTGCATCACCTGCGCCACGCGTTGGTTCAGGTTTTTGGCCTGGAAGTGCGGATTGGGCACGATGTCGTAGAAGAGCACGCTGCGGCCATTTACCTGCTGCTTATGCCCGTTGGCGAGCATCATGGCTTCCATAAAGTCTTCCAGCTCCTGGTCGTCCTTGTTCTCTTCCTTCTGCGCGGTGGCCTGGTTGCTATACTTCAGCGTTTCTTTCATTACGCGATCATCCTGCTTGCGCGTCTCGTCGGGCGAAAGGTCCTTGCCGTTTTTCTGGAGCGTGCGCACGATGGGAATGCCGTTGACGTAAAACAGATCGGAGACTTCGGTCGTGTCCTTCTTGGTGTTGCCCTTGCTGTCGGACTCCACGGTGTGGTCGGTGATGCGGCAATCGTACTTCTCGCGCTCCGCGGCAAGCTTATGCTCATTGGCGATCGCCCTTTGCAGAAGCTGGCTGGCGTTGGGCAGCGACCCGTTCGAGGCAGGGGCGCCTGACTGCGCAACCGCTGCCGGAGCCCCGGCAACGAGACAGGTGGCAAGAAAAGAGAAGGTGAGCTTGCGGTTCATCAAGGGTGATTCGGCTGCCTGCGCTGCTTCCTTAGACGGATGGCTAGGCTCCGGCGGGAAGAGCCGGCATCGCGCCTTGTGCCCTGGCTTCGTCTACCACGCCGTCAAGAGAGGCCAGAACCTCGGCCGCGGTCATGGTGTAGATTTCGCGGCGCGAGTCGTAGCCTTCCTCGATTAACTGCTTCAAATAGCGGCCGGCGATCTGCACCGCCAACTGGTCGGTGATCACCTTACCCGAGCGCTTCTTCTGCTCAACCCATGCGGTGCAGGGCAAAGCGATCCACATGGGACGGCTGTTGACTTCGAACCGCACATCCACCGCGTCGGCGTGGCGCGTAGCGATAGCCACCACCGTGCCCTTCCAGCAGCAGTGCAGGTCTTCGCCGCTCCAGCGATCGGTCACATGGAAGTCCTCATACATGGCTTAAGCCTATCGTTCCAGGTGCTCGCGGGCAAGGCGCGATCCATCGCGGCCGGCGACGCCGTGCCTGCTACTCTTGCCGGGAGGCCGTCAATGCCAACCGCCTTCGATCCAGCAGCCTGGTCTCCATTCTTCTCGGCGCAAGTGGGCGCGTCCGCTGCCCTGGCCGGATTGATCTTTGTCGCTATCTCCATCAACCTGCCCAAGATCATGGTGGGGCACCAGTTGATTCCGCGCTGTGCACAGGCCCTCTTCATCCTGATGGGAGTTCTGCTGGCTTCGACATTCTGCCTGGTTCCGGGCCAAAGCGCGATGGTGCTCGGAAGCGAACTTGCGGGGCTCGGCGCGCTGGTTTGGATTGCAGCAACGATTTGTCAGTGGGTGGCTGCGCATAAGAATCCCTACGTCCGCCGGCGGCAAAGGGTCCTGCATATGATGTTGACTCAGTTTGCAACAGTTCCGTGTATTGCGAGCGGGATCTCGATGATGGCGCATCGCGGAGGAGGGCTCGACTGGCTCTTTGCCGGTACGGTTTTCTCGTTCATAACGGCCCTCGTGGACGCATGGGTTCTGCTCATTGAGATTCAGCGGTAGGTGCGCCACCTCGACTCTGATGCCGCGCCGGCGCCGGTTGCGGCTGCGTAAACCGCGCTGATACACTAATCAGGTTGCAGTGGCGCCTCACTCATCCGTTCGGACCCGCCTGCAAGTCAATCAGCGAAGGAAATCGAACCGCCCGTGGATACGCGAACCCGTCACGCCCTGAAAAAAGACAAATTTGCCCAGGCTACCGCCAGCAGCGTGAGCTGGCTGAGCGGCCATCGCACCGGCGTGGTGCGCTGGGCGATTGGCATCGCAGTGCTGGTGATTCTTCTGGCGGCCGGGCTCGTTTACTGGAGCCTTCGCTCGTCGGCTGCCGAATTGGCTTTGGGCCAGGCAATGGATGTGTACAGCACACCGCTGGCCATTCCCGGTGCGCCGCCTGAAGCCGGTGTATATTCCTCCGCCGGCGATCGCGCCAAGGAGGCCAACCGCGAGTTCGTCGCCATCGCGCACGATTACGGCTGGCTGCCCGAAGGGACCGAGGCCCGCTATTTTGCCGGGATTACCTTCGAAGAGCTGGGCCAGAACGGCAATGCCGAGACGAATTTGCTTGCCGCTTCCCGCTCCTGGGACCGCAACTTGGCCAACCTGGCCAAACTGGGGCTTGCCGGGCTTTACCACCAGACGGGCCGTGACAGCGAGGCCATCGACCTCTATAACCAAATCGCCGCCAAGCCATCGGCCACCGTATCGGCGGCCGTGGCGCAACTTGATCTGGCCGATCTGTATGTTGCGGAGGGCAAGCAGGACCAGGCGCGCGTCATTTGGGCCAAAGTGAAGGACCAGGACAAGGACGGGGCCGCCGGACAGATTGCCGGGCAGAAGCTCGCCGCCAAGCAATAGCCTGGCCGCAAGCCGCCGGCGCCGGATTCCGCTCTAAGGCCGCCCATAACTCCCACTCAGGCTTGAGAGGGCCTGAGCAATTTTCTCTCTGCCTGCGTCTGGTACGTGATGAGTGCTAGCCAGGCCATTTACGCAGGTTGGATGGAGATGCCCACCAGTGCGGTGAACGACGAAGCCAGCCGGCACGCCGATGACGCCGTGCTTGCGGCTCTGGTGGACGAGTATGCCGGGGCCCTCTACCGCGTAGCCTATTCCGTTCTGCGCAATCCGGCTGACGCCGAAGATGCGGTGCAGGAAGCGTTCCTGCGGGTGCTGCGCCATCGCCACACGCTCGGCGAAGTGCGCGACCACCGCGTTTGGCTCATCCGCATCGTCTGGAATATCGTGCTCGACCGCAAGCGCCGGGCCAAGACCCGTCCCGAGACCGACGATGTGGCCGAGCTGGCGCGGGTATTGCCTTCAACAGGCCTTTCAGCCGAGGAAGCCGCCGCCGCAGCCCAGCACCACGCCCATGTACTGTCCTGCGTGGAGCGGCTGCCGGCCAAAGAGCGCCAGGTGCTGCTGCTTTCGGCCTTCGACGAGCTTTCCAGCGTTGAGATCGCGACCGTCCTCGGCATTACGGAATCCAGCGTGCGTTCGCGCCTTTTTCGCGCCCGCAACCTGATGGCCGGCCTGCTGAACCACGCAAGGAGTTTGCGATGAAATTCACGCCTCACAATCCGTTGCCTGCAGATTCAGTTCCTGGACCAGGGGAAGAGACCCTGCGGCTGATCGCAGGCCTTCCCGCGCCCGAGGGCCTTGAAGACCGTGTGCATGCAGCTCTTCACGCGGCGCCGCGCGGCGCCCGTGTGCTGGCGTGGCCGTCAAATCCGCGCTGGACCCTGCGCCGGCAAAGCGGCTGGATGCGCTCTGCGGCCGCCGCGGCCATTGTGTTTGTCGTGGTTGGTGGAGGCTGGGGCGTTTATACCCGCGTGCAGCACGGCCAGCCTGCGAAGGTCATCGTCATGCCGGCGCGTATGCCGGCGACAGGTGGTTTTTCGGGCGCTGGAGCCATCCGCACGCCGCAAACCCTGCCCGGACCGTCAGTGAATCAGCCCGCTGAGAAACCGCAGGCGCCGGCCAAGGCAAGCAAGAAGCCGCTGGCGCCCGCCGCCAACCTCAAAGTCCAGTCCGGTCCATCCCGGTAAGACGCCGCGCATCATTTTTCTCTCGTCTGCGGTTAAGCTGCAGTCTGCGTCAGCGGAGTCGATAGGATCTCCGCGACCGGCTATGCGTCTTTCACGATGGCCCGAATCAGCATTCCCAGAAGCGCCAGCACTACCGCACCCCAAAAGGCCGGAAGCAGGCCGGCGACAGAAAACCCGGGAACGAGGCTCGATGCCAGCAGGATCATCACACCATTGATGACGAGCAGAAAAAGCCCCAAAGTGAGGATGCTGATGGGGAAGGTAATGATCTTCAGGAACAACCCAACCGTGGCGTTCAGCAGCCCGATCACCAGTGCGGCGATGAGCGCCGGCGCCAGTCCGCGGACATGAAATCCGGGCACAAGATGCGACACCACGATCAACGCCAGCGCGCTCAAAATCCAATGCAGAATCAATCGCAAAGCCTGAGTCCTCCCTCTGCGGTCTCGCACCGGAGCCGCTTCATCTAAGACGGAATGCTATAACGCGCAGGATGCCCGCCGCTTCGCTTCTTGTACAGTTGAAGCCATGTTCGTGCGCCGCTTTTCCGTCCAGCGCGTCGATAGCTCCGGTGCGCGCCACCCCTGCCCCATCCAGCAGATCGACAGCTTCGCTATGCGCAACTTTACCAATGAGGCCGTCTTCGACGACACCTTTCCCGCCGCTGACGGAGTGCTCGAAGCCGGTCATCGTGTTCCCGTCGATCGGCTGCATGCCGCCATGGAGGATTGGTTCCGGCGAAAAGGCTATCTGAAGGCAGGCGAACGGCTTGAAGTGGCCGAGCAGCGTTGAGAGCGGCGCCACAGAACACAGATTCTGTGGGCCGCTTCGAACCTTTTCCATAAGTTTTTGATTCTGAATGATTAAGTGAAGTTTGCAGTTTCACGGCCCGATTTTCGCCCCAGGAAGGCGGGTCTAGGCCACCGTTGTGATGGTGTCCGCCTGCGTCCAAAGCCGGTACTCGGCCTCGCGCCGCGCCTTCAGCCCCTCATTCACTTTGCCCGCGGCGTGATCCCAGGCAAGCAACTGCACAGCCGCATCGGCATAGTGGCCCACATTCAACTCGTACAGCAGGGTTGACGCTGCCAGATGCCCGGACCCGAGGTTAAAGCAGAAATCCACCAGGGCGTCGAATTGGCCCTGTGTAACTTCTACCCGGACCAGCCGGGCGACCGTCTTCTCGGCGTTCCCTACGTCAGTTGTGAGCAAGGCCGTCGCTTCGGCCTCGTCGATTGCGGCGGGAAAAACCTCTCCCGGCCTGACCTTATGCCCGTAGCCAATTGTCTGAAAACCGGCCACATCGGTGTAAATGCTGCTGCGAAATCCTTCCGATCTCCTGATCAGATCCATCCCTGCCTTGCTTAGCTTCATGGCCTTCTCCTCTTGCTCAAGAAATAGTGCTCCAATTCCACGCTAGCAAGGAGGGGCGAAATTATCTGCAAATTACATGGAAAAAGCGAAATTATTTCCACTATGAGATAGTGTAAGCCTTTTAGTTTCATCGCAAAGCGTTCTTTCTGCAAGCCCTTGCTGGTTTGGCTCGCGACGTGCTCTTACCAACGTGGTGCCATTGGGCCCAAAATGGGACAAGTGCACAGAATTTGGTGCAAGTTGTAAGCCTTTCAAGTGAAAAGCCTTACCCGGAGGAACCTTTTCGCGTACCGCTTTTCAACACTTTTCCCCTGATCGGTGTTGACAGTGAAAGGGCGGCACCTATGACAATAAAAGGAATGGTTAGAACAAGGAAAACACGCAACTTAACACGACGAGCTCCGCTCTGGATTTGCCTTGTGGCGGCTAGCTCTGCCGTTGCGCTGGTCGCGCTGGTTGTCCTGTTCTCAGCGCGCGCCGTGCAAGCGGATGCGGGTCTTCCCAGACCAGCCCTGACTGCGCCTGCGACTTCCCCAGCATCGAGTGCGACGCCGGCCTCGATTGCACATGATCTGCAGAGCGGTCCAACCCCCGAAGCCCGGCAGTGGACTGACAAGCTTCACGGCATCGCCTCGTGGTACGGTGGCGTCTTCAACGGACGCACCACCGCCAGCGGCGAGACGTACGATATGTACGCCATGACAGCCTGCCACCCCACCCTTCCCTTCGGGTCCGTCGTCCGAGTCCTGGACCGGGCCAATCATCGCTCGGTTGTGGTTCGGATTACCGATCGCGGCGACTTAGTGAAAGAAGGGCGGATTATCGACCTCTCCTACGAAGCAGCCAAACGGCTTGGGATGACCCACGCCGGGCTGGCGAAGGTGGATTTGCAGGTAATCTCCCTGGGCAAGCCGCACGCCCAAAAGTAGCGCGGTTCAATTTGAGCTGACGGCCAGCCTCGGGGCTGGCCGTAACTGTTTTTGGGGGGAACCTCGCGAGATCCCCGGTCCCAGAATCGGGACCGGGGGCAGCCGGCGGCCCGAATCGAGAGCCGTCCGCAGAGTTCGGTGCTATCCCAGGTCTCAGGATCGGGACCTGGGGCAGCCATTTCTCGAATGCCAAGACGTGGGCTTGTTGGTGGGAGACCGGCAAAAATGCAGGTCCTTCGACTGCGTTTGGCGCAGGATTGCGCCAAACGCCGCTCAGGATGACCGGCCGGGATTAATGAAGTTAACCACCTAGCCGCCCGCTCTATTGTCGATACAGCCTAGTTTCCTTCGGGGTTCGTGTACGGCTTCTGCAGGTACAGGCGAGCCTCGTTCACCGCTCCCTGGGTGTTGTCGTTGGTTTGCACGGCCAACCGGTACTCGTTCACCGCACGGTCCCGCTGTCCGGTCAGATCGAAGATCTTGCCGATGGCAATATGGCTCCAGACCTCGGTCCAGGGCGGTTCGTCGTCGCCTCGTAACGCATCGCGGAAGGCATTCACCGCTGCCTGGTAGTTGTGCTGGGTAAAGTACACTTCGCCTTCGCGGTAGGACGCCAGAGAGCTCTGGGGGTTGGCGTCGAGCGCCTTCTTGTACTCGGCCAGGGCGCCCATCAGGTCATTCTGCGCAACCAATTGTTGCCCCTTGAGGATGGCGATCCGCACCTGCAGGTCGGGGGTGGTCTTCAGCACCCAGTCCCCGGGATCGATGCTGATGCGGCGCGGACGGCCGAAGGTATCGACAACATACTGCGTGTCAGTGCCCACCACCTCGACCCTCTGGTTTACGGTCTTGCCGTCGGTTTCAACCCGCAACTCCACCGGCATACGGAACAGGTCAAGGTCCTGGTTGATCTCCCCAATGGTGCGAAATCCCTTGTTATTTCCCAGCCTGTACACAGCATATTTGTCGGTAAATCGGGGCGCGCCAGTCCCGTCGATCCATTGCGCAAAGAACGGCATCAGCTGCTGCTGGCTCTGCTCCTCGGCCACCCGCTCGAACTCCTCGGTTCGGATGGGGCGGTCGGTATATTGGCTCAGCGCTCCCTTGAGCGTAGCGAGAAATGCCTTATCGCCCTCCTCCCAGCGAAGCATGTGAAACACCATGCCGCCTTTATCGAGGGTCATGGACTGGAACTCAGGCGAAAAGGGATCGAGCCGGCCCGAACTGGAGAGTGGAATGGTGTCGTAGGCCAGCGCGCCGGCCGCAATGTCCTCCATCGCGTTGCGCAGCGCGCTTTTGCCGCTGTCTTCTTCCAGGAACATCAGTTCGCCGTAGCGCGACATCCCGTTCGTAATCCAGGCGTCGTTCAGCGTGCGCGGGCTTACTTCGCATCCCCACCACTGGTGGGCAATGGTGTTGGCCAACAGCCGCGCCCCCGCCTTGTCGCCCGTGTGAGCGCCCATAATCGCCGCCAGCTCAGGCGCATAAGCAGCTTCGAGGGTATCGTCGGGCAGCTCCACAACGTTCAGCCGGCTGCTCTCCGCTTCACCAAAGTCGTCAGTGAAAAAGTCGTACTCCCGGTTGGCCGTCTGCGCCAGCTGGTTGCCCGAAGCCTGGTGGGCGATGGTCAGGTAGACCTTGACATTCCCGGCACCAACCGAGAAAGGAGCCACGTAGCGGCCGGCGATCACGGTACCGGGAAAGCCGGGCTTGCTCCAGTTGAAGTCGTACTCGTCGCCAGGCTTGCCGTCACTGAGAGTCACGGCCTTGGGCCCGCCCTGGCTGCCGCTGGCAAACACCCGCATTCCCTGGGGCACGCGGATATGCATCTCGGCCGTAAAGCGATCGGTCATGTAGCCGGTCATGGGAAACCAGCGCGCCGGATAAAGCAGGTAGCTGACCGGCTCCTGAATCGCCGCCAGCTTGAGCCCCTCCACAGGGCCGTCCTCGTTACCCGTGATGGTGCCGTCGTATTCGAAGGTCCAAGTCGATTTTTGTCCGGCAACGAAACCGTTGGCGGGAGTCACACGGATGCCGCCGTCCGCCGTGCGCTCGCCGTCGAGTACCTTGCCGTTTTCATCGGTGATCCTGGTGACCTTGAGCGCGGGATGGAACCCGAACGTGACTACTTCCTGGTTGGGCGGCGGCGTAAAGGTTACCACGGCCTTGGCCGTCAGATGGTGCGCCGTGGTGTCCAGTTCGGCATCAATCACATAGCCTGTAATATCCAGCGCGGGGCGCTCGCGTTGCGCGGCCGCGGAGATAGCCGCGATTCCGGCGCAAGCTGCCACCAGCAGGCCTGCTGCGCAGCGCCGCCCAAGCCGCCGGCTCGCCAATTTGAAAACTCTTGTGTTTCTGCAATTTCGATCGCTCATGATCTTGCCGCCATTCATAGGCTTACCTGGGGTATCTGGGGAAGTCTCTCTTTTCGTTCACGATTGCGCCGGCTGCATGGCCGCCGGGCAGGTGGCTTCAATCTCCCTGGCAACGAGCGCCGCAACCCGCTCAATCGCGCTCTCCGCTGCCGAATCCACGCGCAACGCCTCGCGAATCGCGGCCAGTTCCTTCTTCATGGACTCGCGAGCGGGCCCGTCGGGTAGCAACAGCCTGAGCTGTTGGATGATTTTTGACGCCGTGAAGTCATGCTGGATGAGTTCCGGAACCACGCGTTTGCCGGCAATCAGGTTGGCCATGGCTACATGGGGCACCTTGACGGTACGCCTGGCGATAGCATACGTGAGCGGGGAGACACGATAAACGACGACAAAGGGATTGCCAATCAGTGCCGCCTCCACCGTAGCTGTACCGCTGGCCACCACGGAGGCGCGAGCGTGGAAAAGCGTGGCGCGGGGATCGTCAACCAGCCGCACGCTGAGCCCGCTGCTCTGGCGCTCGGCCAACTGCAACACCGCCTGCCGCCGGCCGGCGTCGAGGGTGGGTGCAAGAGGAATCAGAAACTCGAAGCTACCTGCGGGACGGTTGCCTTCAGGCGCGGCCAGCAGCCGGGCGGCTTCCAGCATCTCAGGCAAATGGTTTTCGATTTCAGGCAAGCGGCTGCCGGGCAGCAAACCGATCCAGGTTTT
>JASHQH010000274.1 GCA_030037635.1 Acidobacteriaceae bacterium | reverse complement strand
TCGGCTCTCTGCCACGCCAGCATGCACCCGTTCACCGCCAGCAGGAACACCGCCCATCGCCATGCGCTCCGCTTCAACACAAATCTCCCCAGCAGGCATCCGGCCGTGAGCATAAAGAGAAAATAGAGCAGATGCAGATAGCGCATGGGCTGCAGCGGCGTGAGCCGCACCAGCTCCGGCGAGCAAAGCATGGCCATAGCCAGCGCCTGGTGAAAGACGCCGTAAGCCAACGCCGCCAGCGCAAATCGGGCCAGCATGGTTTCTCCCCGCTTGCGCGCCAGCCGCCACAGCAACCAAGACAAAAACAGCGGCGCCAGCGCGCCCAGCCACTCGTACCAGGTCCACTTGTAAAGGTAGTAATAGGTGCGCGTGTCCAGAGCCTTGCGCCACGCCGGATCGGCCGGCTCGAACACCCAGCCCAGCGGCACGGCAGCGGCGAGCGAATCGCGCCACCGAAGCACGCGTGCGCGCACCGAGTCCGCGAGGACTACGGCAAGAAAAAAGCAGAATGAAATTCCCATCGCGGCCATCAGCGGATGCATGAGGAACGCCACCAGCAGCAGCGGCGCGGCCTGCCAGCGTTTCCCATCGAGAATCCGCGAAACCGCCAGCAGGATCGCCGCCGTAGCCAGGTTGCGCGGGTGCAGGTGCTGGTCGACCATATAGAGTGCCGTGCCCGCGACCGGAAGCGTAAACATCGCAGCCACCAGCGCCACGCCCGCCCAGCGCGCGGTTTCCTCTTCGAAGAGCCGGTTGGCGATGCGCTTCGTCGCCCAAAGAATCAGGAATAGGCACGCCAGCTGCCAGAAAAGCTCTGCCCACGCGAGCGGCATGTGAGACAAGCGCACAAAATGCGCCATGCCCACGTCAAACTGCGTCGCTTCCACCTGCAGGTGAAAGAAATTTGCATTGTGCGGGAACAGCGCCGGATTCAGATCCGCTTTGACCGCAGCCAGGTAGATGCCATCGTCTTCAAGCCCGGGATGGTAGCCCATGACCAGAAAACCGAGCAGCGTGAACGCCAGGACGCCCGCGATCTCGCGAGCCATGCGCTTGGATTTCAAACGGCGGCTCGCGGCGGGGTTTGCGCGGGGACGCGCGACCTCCTGCAATTGCGGTGCTGTGCAGTGCGCCACATTCGATAGCTTAAATCGCTGGCAGCATCATGCGCAGCAGCAGAAACGCGCCTACCCCCGCGAAGAACACCAACGCCATGCGGATGCCCGGTTCGCGATTCGCCTCCGGCACCAGGTCCGTTGCGGCAACGTAGATAGCCACGCCCGCCGAAACCGGCAACCCATACGGCACCCAGCGCGGCGCCAGTTGGATCAGCAGCACCCCGGCGAGAGTTGCCGCGGCCAGCGCGACCGCCGACCAGAACGCCGTCGTCCGGCTGCGCCCGCTCGCCATCATCACGCTGGCCATGGTGAATCCTTCGGGCGCCTTGTGCAGCAAAATCGCCAGAAAAATCAGCCACCCCAGCCAGTTCGAAAGCGCAAATCCCGATCCGATGGCGACGCCGTCGAACAGCGCATGCACGCTCAGCCCGCCCAGCACCGAGTAGCCCGTGCGCCTGGAGACGAACTCACCCGCGTGCGTCTCTTCGCCGAAATGAAAGTGCGCGTTGATGGTGTGTTCCAACAGATGCACGGCGCAATATCCGGCCATGATGAGCACGGGCGCGAGCCGGGCATTCAGCCGCATGCTCTCGGGCGCCATTTCCAGCAGCGCCGTGGCCATCAGGAATCCGGCGCCCAGCGCGACAAAATAGCGCAGATAGCGCTCCACGCCGTGCGCACGCACCAGCACCAGCCCGCCGGCCACATCGGCCAACGCAGCAATGGCGCCAAGAATGAGCGAGGTCGTAAGCATTCAGCCGCTGTGCCGGATGTGCATCACATCGCCATCCTGCACCACGTAATCTTTCCCTTCAAGCCGCAACGTGCCCTTGGCCCGCGCCGCCGCTTCTGAGCCGGCTTCCAGCAGGTTGTCCCATCGGATGGTTTCGGCGCGGATGAAGTGATGCTCGAGATCGGAATGAATCGCGCCTGCAGCCTGATGCGCCTTCGAGCCCACAGGAACCGTCCAAGCGCGGCACTCGTCTTCGCCCGCTGTAAAAAAACTGATCAGCCCCAGGAGCTCGTAGCTCTTGCGGATCAGCCGCACCAGCCCGCTTTCTTTCAGCCCGTAACTCTGAAGAAAATCCGCAGCCTCGGCGTCGTCCATCTCCGCCAGCTCCGCTTCCACCTTGCCGCAGATGGCCGTCGCGCCCGCATTGGGCCGGAGCGCCAACGCCTCCAGCTTGTACCGGCTCACGGCCACATCCAGGTCGGCGCCCAGCCTCGTGCTCTCGCCCACGTTCAGCGCATACAAAATGGGCTTTTGCGACAAAAACATGAAGCCTTTGATGAGCTTCTTTTCCTCCGGCGTCATCTCCAGCTCGCGCAGCGGAATCTCCTTCTCCAGCGATTCTTTTGAGCGCAGCAGCAACGCGTGTTCCCGCTCCAGGTCCCCGGTGCGCGCCTTCTTCAGGTCTTTTTCCACGCGCTCTATCCGCTTTTCCACCTGCTCCAGGTCGCTTACCATCAGCTCAAACTCCACGCTTTTGGCGTCGCGCAACGGATCGATCGGCCCCACGTGCGCAATGGCCTCGTCTTCGAACGCCCGCAGCACATGAATCAGCGCGTCCACGTTGCGCAGGCTGGTCAGGAACGCGGTTTCCTTCAGCGCCTCCTGGCCGATCGCCGCCACGTCGACAAACTCCACTGAAGCAAACGTGGTTTTCTTCGGCGAATACAACGCCGACAGCTTCTCCAGCCGCTCGTCGGGCACACGCGCCACGCCAATGTGCGCCTCGCGCGGATTCGAGCGCCCGTGCTCTTCCGCCTTGGCTTTGGTCAGAATTTTGAATAACGAAGTTTTGCCCACCTGCGGCAGGCCAATGATGCCGGTCTTCATAGTCGTTCCATGGCGGTCCGCGCGCCACAACTGCGCGCGACTCTCAGATGATACAAGATCGTGCTCATCATCCTTGGAGCGGTTGATAGCGGAGAATCACGGCACTGTTCGACAACGGCCGCGCCTCCAGCAGCTTCATTTGCGCCTGTCCGAGATCGCGTCCGAACAGCGTGGCGCCGCGTCCGATCGCAATGGGAAGAAGGCCCAAGCGGACCTCGTCAAACAAGCCGGCAGCCAGCAGCGCCGCGCAGAGTTTGCCGCTGCCAAACACAAAGATCGGGCCTCCCGCGCGCTCCTTCAGCGCCTGGACCTCGGCCAGCACATCCCCCTTGACGAGGGTTGTGTTGGTCCAGTCCGTGTGCTCCAGAGTGCTTGAGGCCACCAGCTTGGGCAGCTTGTTCATATACTCGGCGACCTCGCCCGTGGCCGTCTTCCAGTAGGCCGCCATGCCTTCATAAGTCACGCGGCCAAACAGCAAGGCATGAGCCTCGCGCAGTTGCTCGATGGAGAAGGCCTCCAGTTCCGCATTGAAAAACGGATGAAACCAATCGATATCCCAGCTTTTCGCGCCCTCGAAATATCCATCCAGAGAAAGCATGTTCCATTGAATGAGCTTGCCCATGACGATTCTCCCGTTCGACCGCGGTTTCTATTTCGCTTTCGCAGCTTTGCGCTTCACAAACTTCAACGCCGTCAGTTGCGCTGAAACCGAAGCAATCTTCACGTCGACCACGCCCGCCGCCAAGCCCGTTGCGCGCACATCGTTCTCGCCGATGGCATGACCGGGCCCCTTGCGGTAAACGATCCAGATCGGTATTCCGCTCTCCAGCAAATCCGCCGTCTTTCTGAATGCGTCTGCGAGTTCCGCCCGCGTGGTCACGCGAGCCAGAATCACATCGGCCGTCCCCCGCGTGCAGGTTCGGGCTTCGCGCAGCGCCTCGCGCAGTGCATCGTCGTCCATCCTGCCCAGAGTGCGAACTGTCGACCCGGGACTGACGCCGAGTTTCTTCGCCAGAGTTGGCGGCGGCGCCAGGAAAGTTTTTGCCCATTTTCCCGCCGTGGCTTCATCCAGCTCCAGCAACACGGCGGCTCCGTCGAATTTGAAGCGGAGCGCGCCGCCCTCCGCGCGTACCTGCCGCATCGCGGTAAACCGAATTCTCCTGCGAATGGCTCCGCGCAGGATCAATTCCGGCGGCTCCAGCAGCGCTTTCACCCGCTCCGTCGCGCTGTTCCACTGGCAGATGCAGTTGGCTTCGCGGCCCATTCGGCGGCCTCCGTAATTCGGTCTTCACGCCCGTGTGCTTTCGGCCCAAGCGACCAGCGCTACGGTCGCCAGACCCAGCACAAGAACCGCTTCCTCCACATGCTCGCTGCGATTGTGCAGCCCGTTAAAGTGCGCCGTCACGGGATTGCCTGCGTCGGCCGTGTCGATCGCGCCTCCCGCGGCTCTGCGATCCCGCTCCATTGCCGGAATGATGCCGTATTGTGAATAGGCGGTGCAGCCCAGCATCAGAACCACCAGAATCATGGGCGCCAGCACCGCGCGCGGCTTGTAAATATGCCAGGCCGGAGCCAGCGCCATCACCGCCAACGCCACCAGCCCCGACACTAGGCCCATACCATGCAGAATGCGGATCAACTCGCCGACAATCGTCCCCGCGGTGTGCGTATCCGGCGCCAGGGTGGTAAATGTAATCCCCGCAACGATGGGAAAGAAAATCTCTGCGCCCAGCCAGACGATCAGCGACAAAAAGAGGAGCGTGCGAAGGAGGGTCTTCATTCAGGAAGAATACAAGGGAACGCGGACCAGGGAACAGAAAAAGCTCCCAGCGAAAGACTGCAAGCGGAAAGCTGCCAGAGAAAAGCCGCCGGCAAATCGGCGCGTCAGCGGCAAAGCGGGCAACGAAGAGGCCCTACTACTGAGTGGCTGGGCTCTGCTTCGACGCGCGGGCTTTGGCAGCGGCCGCAAGAGAGGTGCGGCGGCGTTCAAGCGTGGCCATCGCATCAGGCATGCCGAGTACGACCTGTTCCATGTGGTAGAGCATGGTGGGCTCGCTGAAGGTGGAACGCAGCTCCCTGATATACGGATGCAGTTTGGCAAACGTGGCGACGATCTCGGTGTACGCGGCGAGGAAGGCTTCTTGATCGATGGCCCCCGTGGTGACGAGCGAGGCGGCCATCTCCCAGTAGCTGATCACCATCCGGAACCGGGCATTGTGTTCGCGGAGGCCGGCCATCGCTTCGTCGAAGCTCGCGGGGTTGAATTCCATGACAAACCATGACCGCGCTTCGCGGAGCACCGGCTCCCGGCGCAGATCGAAGAGCTGAAGATTGAGGCAAGCGGATTCGTAAGGCGTGGGCATGGGCGGCTCCGGTGATCTTAGGTTAATAGCCGTCGGTCCCTGACGCCTGCCCCCTGAGACCTAACTCTTCCTCAACGCCCTGCGCAGCACTGTTTCCAGCGCCGCCTTCTGCTCAGCGTATTCCTTGGCGTCGAGTGTGCCCGCGATTTTTTCGCTCTCCAAAGCAAACAGCTCATCTTTGAGCGCAGTCAACAGCGCGCCGTTCCTGGCTGCTGGCGAAGCCGTCGCGGCCGGCGCCGCCGATGCTGCCGGAATCGCAATCGCGCCCGCTCCACCTGCCGCAACTCCTTCCGCTGCCAACGGCCTGCGCAACAAAAACGCGGCCGCCAGCACCAGCAGCAATCCCAGCGCGCCGAGGATCACCCATTTGTACTTCGAGAGCGGATCGGGCGTATTAATGGGCGCGCCAATTCCGCCACCCGGTCCACTGCCCGCACCGGCGCCCTGAGCGCCGGCGTCGCTTCCCTGGTTGCCCTGCGACCCCTGGTCCTCGCGCGGAAATGCGCCCGTTCCCGAAACAGAGAATTCCAGCTCTTTGTCAGCCGCAGCGTTCTGGGCCATAAACGTCTGCACGCTTGGATCCTGCGGCGACGGTTCGAACGCGGAGCCGCTGAACGTCATCGACTTGGGCAGCACCACCCACACCAGGTGCGCCGGAAGCGTCAACGCGGAGTGAAATATGTACTTGTTCTCGCCGTACGGTACTTCGTACTGGACGGTGAACAGCGTGCCCTTGCCGCCTTCATCGGGCTGGATGGGAAAGTCGAACGAGTAATGTCCCTTGGGACCGTCGGGATCGAGCTTCACGCTGGTGGGCAGACTGCCCGCACCCGGCCGCTGTGCCGACGCCTCGCCTGGCGATGCATCCTGCGGCAGAATCACTTCGAATGTGTGCTTGCTCCATTGCGTCCGCGGCGGCGTGCTGGCGTTGTGAAGATCGTAGCGCTCCACCACGCGCAGTTGCCCATTGTCGGTCTCCACGCCAATCACATGCTCCACAATGGTCACGCCATCCACTTTGGCGGCCACGTCGTACACCGCCATGTCGCCGTTTCCGCCGCCCTGGGGCGCGGGAATGAACGAATCGGCTCCCTGGTGCGTTACGCGGATCAAATAGGGATTGCTGCCGGGCAGATTCAGAGTGTAGCGGCCCTGCGCATCAGTGGTAGTGCGGGCCACTTCGCTCATCCCCGACATGGGCTCAACCAGCACTACCGTATCGCCTGCGGCCGGTTTGCCCGTGGTCTTGTCGGTCACCGTTCCGGTTACCGTCGCAGCGGCGGCCAATGTGCCCGCCAACAAAAAGCTCAAAGTCATCGTGCTTGCAAAAACTCGTGTCAATTTCATTTCGTGTCGTCGTCCTTCGGTCTTTGTTACCTTGCTCCCTGTTTTCTATTCCCTAATCCCTCTTCCCTGCTCCTACGCCTGCATGCGTTCGATTTCGGCCAGCAGTTGCGCCGTCTCATGTTCAAGCAGTGCGCGTTGCGCTTGGAAATCCTCTTCCGGATACTTCCCTGCGCGGTATTCGAAATTCAGGTCGCGCAGATTCTCATAGAGCTGCTCCTTGCGCTCCAAAAGATAGTCCAGCCGCGTCTTTTCCTTCTGGCTCGCAAACGCATTCTCCGGCCAGAACGTGTAAACCACCAGCGCGAACAGCAGAAGCATTCCCGCAATCAGTCCCTGCATTTCCGTCATCGCTCAGTTCCCTTCCTCGCTGGTTTCCCTGCGAATTCGCCTGAGGCGCTCTTCCTCCGCCGGGTCGGCTTCGGCCAACCCTCGCACCGCAGCCATTTGCATCTTTTTGTCCGACCGGACCCAGAAGATGATGAGCAGCGTTGTTCCCAGCAGCGCCGCCAGAAACACTGCGAAGGGTGCGATCCACGCCACCAGGTCAAATCCCTTTGCCGGAGGCGCGGCCAGTACCGTGGCTCCGTACTTGGCGGCAAATCCATCCAGAATCTGCTGATCGCTCAGGCCCGATGCAATGGCCGCGGTCAGCTCGTTGCGCATGCGCCCCGACTCCGGGCAGCCCACATGATTGCACTCGCCCAGCAATTGCGCGCATCCGCAGGTGCACATCAACCGGTGACCCAGATTATCGAAGCGCGAACTGGCGTCGGTGGCTCCGATCGAGAAGAAGATGGCGACGGCCAGGACGGTCGCTTCCACAACCCTCGTCCAAAACCCAAAAGCGCGTGAGCGCATCAGTCGCCTCCCTTCAGAACCGGCTCGGCCTGAACCCCGCGCGCCGCCGGCACGCGCAGTGCGGCCGTGGCAGGAGTCAGGCTGGGGACAAGCGCCACAAACGTGCCCAGAACGATGACCGCAAGCCCGAACCAGATCCAGCCCACCAGCGGATTCAGGAATGCCTTGATGATCGGCTGGCCGGTGTCGGGATTGGTTCCCTCATACACCACATACAAATCCCACTCCGGCGTGGAATGAATCGCAACCATGGTCTGCGGCTGCCCGCTGGCCAGGTAAAAGCGCTTCTCCGGCGTCATCTGGAATACATTCTTGCCGCCCTTGTATACGTCCAGCACGGCGTATTCGGAGTTGTAATTGTCGTTCGTGTCCTGGGTGAAGCTGTTATTCACCAGCGTGTAGGGCCCGATGCTCATCGAGCCATGCATGCCCAGCTCGCTTTCCAGGTTGCGATTGAAGGCCGACCCCGCCAGACCCACCACCACGATCACCACTCCGATGTGGACCAGGTAACCGCCGTAGCGTCGCGTGTTGCGCCGCGTCAGCAGCCAAAGAGCCGCAAACAGATTCCGCCCGGTCTGGCGCGCAATCACGGTCGCGCCGCGCAGAAACTCCGCCACAATGGCCGTGGTCACTGCCGCAGACAGTGCAAACGCGACGAGAGCGTAGAAGCGGCCGCTGTCGAACATTCCGCCCTTCCACGGATTGGCGCCCGCCACCAGGCAGACAATCACCATGGCCCACAGCGCAATGACCGGCAGCACAAAATTCCGCTTGATCGCCCTGAGCGATGTGGACCGCCACGGCAGCAGCGGCCCCACTCCGGTGAGAAACAGCAGGAACAACCCGATGGGCACGGCCACGCGGTTATAGAATGGCGCGCCGACGGTCACCTTGCTGCCTTCAACGTATTCCGAAAGTATGGGAAACAGCGTGCCCCATAGAATCACAAAGCAGGCCGTCAGCAGCACCAGGTTGTTGAACAGGAAGCTCGACTCCCGGCTCACCAGCGATTCCAACTGGTGCTCTGTCTTCAGGTGCCCGCGCTGATAGACGTAAGCGAAGATGCAGACCGCAATCACGATGGCCATGAAGACGATGAACCATGTGCCGATGGACGACTGCGCAAACGCGTGCACCGAACTCACCAGGCCGGCCCGCGTCAGCAGCGTGCCCAGCAGCGTAAGCAGAAACGTGGAGAAGATGAGCCACACGTTCCAGCTCTTCATCATGCCTTTGCGTTCCTGCATCATCACTGAATGCAGGAATGCCGTGCCGGTGAGCCAGGGCATAAAGCTGGCGTTTTCCACCGGGTCCCAGCCCCAGTAGCCGCCCCAACCCAGCACCGCGTATGCCCAATGCATGCCCAGAAAGATGCCGCAGGTCAAAAACAGCCAGGTCACCATGGTCCAGGTGCGCGTAATCCTGATCCACTTCTCGCCCGGATAGCGCATCATCAGCGCTCCCAGCGCAAAGGCAAAGGGAACCGAGAAACCCACGTAGCCCAGGTAGAGCATCGGCGGATGAATCACCATCTCCGGATATTGCAGCAGAGGATTCAGGCCGTTCCCGTCGTCGGGAATGGCTCCCTTGAGCAGAGAAAATGGCGGCGCAGCAAAGTTCAGCAGCAGCAGAAAAAAGACCTGGATGCCGGCCAGAATCGTTCCCGCATAGGCATAGAGCTTGACGTCGGTCTTGTGCCGGAGCCGCAGAACAAAGCCGTACGTCCCCAGCAGCCACGCCCACAGCAGCAGCGAGCCTTCCTGGCCGCTCCACAGGGCCGCGAACTTGTATGCAATGGGGAGGGCGCGATTGGAGTGTTCAACGATATAAGTGATGGAAAAATCGTTGGTAAAGACTGACCAGACCAGCGCAAAAGCGGCTCCGGTGACGGCGATGAATCCCGCAATCCCCGCCCGGCGGGCGGTATCGGCCAACCGCTCTGGCGAAATCCTGGCCGGCTGCCCGGTCGCCAGCAGCCGAAGCGCCAGCGCTCCTGCCAGAAGATTGTAGGCGGCCAGAGCTAAACCGATCAGAAGACAGAAGCTACCGAAGGCTGCCATGGGAACTCCACCACCATTCTTTCATGCGCGTAAGGGAAGCAACGACCTCCCTGACGAGGCTATTCTCGGTCCATGATACGGGTTTTGCGTGTGATTTAGCTCACACTTGGGATGGATCGGCCGCCGCAACGATGGATGGGCCGTCGGGCGACGGCTTCTTCTGCCCTGAAAGCATCCGGCCCGTCACGGCGAGCATTTCTTCGCCGATCACAGGCCGCGCAAGAAAGACGACCTGCTCGTTGAGGTAATCCGCAGGGGCTTCGCTGGCGCCACCCAGCACCAGCACCGGCATATCGGGCATACGGGCGTGCAACTCGGCCACAAAAGCCGGACCGCCGAACCCAGGACTGTGGAGGCCTGAAATCACCAGGCCTAACTTCTTGGCGAATTCCGGCTGCTCAATCAGGCAGAACGCCTCTGCGGCGCCGGCCGCACGCTGCACGTCGCCGAATCGCGGCCCAAGAAATGACATCATCTGGTAGGCCTGGAGCGGATCGTCGTCCACTAATAGGATTTTTGCCATGAGCCCCGCCCGGCGCCCGACTCCAGAGACACCGGCTCAATCGCAGTAACTTCTTTGACAATAAGATGGTGACTTTCCACGCGAGGTTGCCCGTCCGACCCAGCGGGAGGTTACGAAGGAAACGAGCCAAATCGGTTTTCCAGCGGTCGCGCGAAAGCCAACCCGCGATTGCCAAGGTCTTTCGCTTCAGTCAGGAGCAGCCTTACTGCACTCGGAACGCCGCGCCGATCCGCCCGAATGCGGCCTACGCCCTGGCCGATTCCGCGATGGCGGCCGTCCAGGCCGCAGCGTCCGCGCCCTCCACGATCACTTTAGAATGGGCCTTGCAAATCGCGCCGATCGATTGAAGAGGCATTTCGGTAAAGCCGGCCTTTGGGTAAGCGCAAAAGAGCGGGAATGCGTAGTTCCGGCAGAACTGATTCCACAGAAATTCCAGGTGGACCGTAGCCCCAACCTGGCCTCGCTCCCACAGCAGAGCCACCATTTCACCGAATGCGCGCGCGCGGCGCTTTTCCGCGGTCGCACGTGCGATCAACCACTCGATCAGGTTGGCGAAGCGCCGGCTATCCGGCCATCCGTTCATCATGAATGTGGCCAGTGCTATCTCGGCGTTCAATGGGATATATCGGTCCTCAGCGGCCGCCGAATCCAGATCGATCCCGCAGCGAATCAGCTCCCTGCGCAGCCCGGCTTCATGCTCGGGCGTGGCGATCACAATCACGCTCTCCCCCGCCATCAAGCCCCCTCCAACAAACCCGGTCAGGTTGTGCAGGAGCTGGCTCTCGTCTTCGTAAAATTGCGCAATATGTTCGTAGGGAGCGATTTCACCCCAGAACACGCTGCTCCTGCTACTGTTAATCCCGCCGATGCTGCACATTAGATACGGCCCTTTATAGAGCTTGCGGAGTATGTTTGTCCTAAAAAACTGCCGAGGCTCACACCGAGGTCTTTTACATAGGATGACGTTGACAACAAAGAAGGTTGACTGGGCGCCTTGGCCTAGCCAAAAAGAAATTCCTTCTCGCGCAACTCCTTGATCGAATCGCGCAGTCGGGCCGCTTTTTCGAATTCGAAGCGCTTCGCGCTTTCACGCATCTCCGCTTCAAGCTTCGATATATAGGCGTCCAGCTCTTCCTGGGTCTTGAATTCGGGGATGCTTTCCACCGCCTCCTCCTCGATCTCGCCGTACTCGGTTTTAAGGATCTCGGCCAGTCCCATCTCCACCTGGCTGATAATAGACTGCGGCGTAATGCCGTTTTCTTCGTTGAAAGCACGCTGGATAGCGCGGCGCCGGTCCGTCTCATCGATAGCCCGGCGCATGGAGTCGGTGATGGTGTCGGCGTAGAGGATGGCCTTGCCCTCGATGTGCCGCGCCGCCCGGCCCATGGTCTGGATAAGCGAGCCCGCCGAGCGCAGAAAGCCCTCCTTATCCGCATCCAGGATCGCCACCAGCGAAACCTCCGGCAGATCGAGCCCTTCGCGCAGCAGGTTGATGCCGATGAGCACATCGAATTCGCCCTTGCGCAGGCCGGCCAGCAGCTTCACGCGTTCCAGCGTCTCGATTTCCGAGTGCATGTAGCGGCAGCGCACCCCCACCTCGGTGTAGTAGCCGGCCAGGTCCTCGGCCATACGCTTGGTCAGCGTGGTCACCAGCACTCTTTCGCCGCGCTTGGCGCGGTCGCGAATCTCGGCTAACAGGTCGTCGATCTGGCCCTTTACGGGCCGAACCTCAACTGCAGGATCAACTAATCCTGTGGGCCGGATCACCTGCTCAATCACTACCCCGCTCGCCCGGGTCAGCTCATATGGCCCGGGCGTGGCGGACACGTAAACCGTCTGGTGCACGCGATTCTCAAACTCCTCAAACTTGAGCGGCCGGTTGTCGAGCGCCGAGGGCAGCCGGAAACCGTAGTCGACCAGCGTTTGCTTGCGGCTGCGGTCGCCGTGCCACATCCCGTGCACCTGCGGAATGGTGGCGTGGCTTTCGTCCACAAAGAGGAGGTAATCTCGCGGGAAATAGTCGAGCAGCGTGGGCGGCGGCTCGCCCGGCAGGCGCCCGCTGAAGTGACGCGAGTAGTTCTCGATGCCATGGCAGTAACCCATCGACTTGATCATCTCCAGGTCGAAGCGCGTGCGCTGGTGCACCCGCTGCGCCTCCACCATGCGCCCTTCCGACTCCAGGTGCGCCACCCACTCATTGAGCTCATTGAGAATCGAGTCCACCGCTTCAGACTTGCGTTCCGGCTGCACCACGTAATGGCTCTTGGGATAAATCGGCAGCCGCGCATATTTTTGCTTCACGGTGCCGAAGAGCGGGTCAATCTGCGCCAGCGACTCGATTTCGTCGCCGAACAGCTCGATGCGGTACG
>JASHQH010000005.1 GCA_030037635.1 Acidobacteriaceae bacterium | reverse complement strand
TGCTTGCTGCATACTTCTTCAAGCTTGCCGCAATGATAAGGACTTTCCGGCCAATGCGGCGTGTTTCAAATTCGCCGTTGGCCAGAAGATAATCGACCGTGCGCACACTTACGCTGAGCGCAAATGCTGCGCTCTTGCGGTCGTACAACAACTTCTGTGATTGATCCACGGATCAGTGACACCTCGAGTGACGTACCGGGCAGCGTCACCTTAAAGTAAAAGACGCGCATGGTTGCTACGGTTACCGGCCCATCACCTGGTGTCACGAGAAGGCTTTTCTCTACCTTGCCGAGTGCGGAGGGCGCCAACTCTCCACCGTCGAATTCCCCTACCGGCGGTCTGTAGATCGACTAGATGTTTGGATTCCAAGCCCTTCTAAAAGGATTCAAGATTTTTAGAGCGTCCATCCAGGTGACCAGCCTCGGCCGTATCTTTCCAGCCATTCTCGGGAATGTCAGGCTGCGCGCCTGCGCTTTGGCCAAGGCGGAAGGTGGTAGCTGCTGCAGAGGCGAGTCGCTTTACTGGGACCGACCCGGCAACGCCCTAAGTATTTTGGTTTAAGTGATTCGCAGGATCCAGAAAAGGACGGTCGAGCAGTTCCACGCACCTCGCCTGGTGCTGTTACAAGCGCTTTAACATCGATGTAACGTCCGGTTTGCGCCCCATCGAAGCCCTAAGAAAACTAAGACGGAGTGTCCCCGCTGGCAACGTTTCACCGGACCCGTAACCCCACCGTAACTAGTCAACCGCTCCATTGCCGGACCAGTATGGTCGGCGGTGTTCGCCGAAGGAGTGTGCGGATCGGCAACACTTCGACTTCCAGATCAGAGAGTGTCGGCGGGAAGTCTGAGAATCGTTCAGCCTCTGATGAAAACGCTAACATCGCGTACTACCCAAGTGCTTGCAAGGAATTATCTGGAGGAAACATGCAAAAGGGATCGACAGTGCGCATTGCAGCCGTAGTGCTGCTATTGCTGCTTTCGCTTTACGCGAAGGTCAGTCTTGGACAGGCAGTGACCGGAACTTTGCTCGGGACGGTGCAGGACTCCACCGGGGCGGTAGTTTCCAATGCAAGCGTGACCCTTACCAACGAGGGAACCAACGTTACCGACCGAACCACTTCGAGCCAGCAGGGCTTCTACACCTTTCCGAACCTGATGCCGGGACAGTATTCCGTCACGGTCGAAGCCAGGGGCTTCAAGACCGAAATCGCAAAGCACAACCAGGTGAACGTGGAGCAGTCGACGCGCGTCGATGTCAGCCTTTCGCCTGGAGCGGTGAACGAGCAGGTCACGGTGAACTCCGCCGCGGCCCCGCTGGTTGAGACCACCACCTCCGACCTGGGCACAACCATCGACCAAACGCAAATCAGCAACCTGCCCATCAACGGGAGAAACCCGGCGATGCTGATGCAGCTCGCTCCCGGAACCACGCCGTCGGGATGGGGCGCCGGCAATGGCGAAGATTCGTCCACGGCATCGACGACGTCGACGAACGCCTACACCGCCACAAACGGCTTTCCTTTCGAGGCAAATCTCTACCTGGTGGACGGCGTGAGCGACGTCGAATTGGAGAACGGATATATGGGGCTCCAGCTTCCATTCGACTTCATCGGCGAAATGAAGCTCGAAACCAGCGATCCGACTGCGGAATACGGCACCTACGGCGCACAGGTGTCCAACATCACAACCAAGACCGGAACCAACAAGTTTCACGGCCAGGTCTTTGAATTCAATCGCAATACGGACCTCAACGAGCCCGACTACTTCAGCAAAGTGAACCCGCCGTTCCACTATAACCAGTTCGGCGGCGAGGTGGATGGCCCGATCATCAAGGACAAGCTGTTCTTCGCCGCAGATTTCCAGTGGCTCAGACTAGCCGAAGGAACCTCCGGAATCTGGAGCCTGCCCACGGCGGCGGCCCGCAGCGGCAATCTTTCCGCGTTCGATGTGACCACGGGCGGAAATACTTATGGACCCATCGGTAACCCCATGGCTTGCTACTGGAGTGCGCTGGCGAATGGGGTCGAGTCCCCGGCAGCCTGCACAGCCAGTTCGGCCATCTCGCCTGGCACAGGCACAGCCGACACGGTTCCTGCGGCAGACATCGTCCCAATTGCGGCGGCTTTCCTCAGCTCCTCGGTGTGGCCGTTGCCCAACCTTTCCGGGGCAGTCAACAATGCCACCTATGTGCAGTTGAACGATGCATCCGAGCCGCAGGAAGATGCCCGCGTCGATTGGCAGTTTTCGCGGAACGACCACTTCTTTGGCCGCATGGGGTACAGCAATCGGACGCTCACCCAGCCGTTGGACGTTAGCGGCAGCTCGACGCCGAACCCCTTCATGAATGACGGAAACATCAACGCAACCAACCAAACCAGCAATGACGTGGTGGGCTGGGACCACACCTTCTCGGCCAGCATGATGAACGAGTTGCGCCTTGGTTTCAGCCGCTTCGCCACCACCGACTTCGTCCCCGCATACGGGATTTCCGAAAACAATGTCCTGGGCGTTCCCAACGGCAACATCGCCGCCTACCCGGATACCAGCGGCATCGCCGCAGTCGACATCAGCGGGTTCAATGGCACTGGAGACGCGGGCTGGCCGCCGAACGCATTGGGCCGCCTTTCCAACATTTACCAGCTCAACGACGCGTTCACGATCGTCCATGGCCGCCACACGTGGAAGTTCGGCTTTGTGCTCGAGCCCATCCAGGCGCGCGTCTACAATGCGCAGAACGATCCTCGTGGGCAGTTCAGCGCCACCGGCGCCATCACTGGCGTGCCCCTTGCGCCCCAGTACGGTGGCGTGATCGCGAGCAACCCCGCGCAGGGCAACGGCTCTGCCCTCGCCGACTGGCTGGTGGGCGCTTTGGGAAGTGGCAATTGCCAGGGGGCAGCCGTCTGCCGCGACCATTTCTTCGACAAGCCCAACACGCGGACCACCAACATCGGGGAGTTCGCGCAGGACGATTACCGGCTAACTAGCAAGGTCACGCTCAACCTCGGTGTCCGCTACGACGTCTACACGCACCCTGTGGATACCAGGAACCTGCAGAGCAACTTCGTCACCACAGGTGCGGATGCCGGGCTGATTCAAGTGGCTTCGTCGGGCAACCGGGGCCCCAATGTGAACACGTATTACGGCGATGTGGCGCCGCGCCTGGGCGTCGCCTACACGCCCGACAACGGCAAAACAGCCTTCCGAGCCGGGTTGGGGGTGAGTTATTACAATGACAACTTCGGCGCTGACGGCGGTACGCTGGAGCGCAACTTCCCGGAACTGGAACAGGAAAACAATGGCGCGTCGGAGTCGAACTGCTCGACGCCATACGGAGTCACGCCGACGTCGGGCCCTACTCTCGCTAACCCCAATTCGGCCGAGTACTCGACCTGCGGCTCGCTCATCCTGCAGAACGGCCTGCCCGGCAACTCGACCTCCGGAACGCCGGTGTACACGCCGATAGTTCCTTATTCGGTGACGCCGGGTGGGACCATCGCATCGCCTCTGGGCTTCGGCGTCTATCAGGTGGCCAGCAACTTCCGCCAGGACCTGGCCACGGAATGGAACGTCAGCATCGAGCGGTCGCTCGGCGGGAACATGGCGATTCATGCCGCGTACGTGGGCGATGGCGGCAATCATCTTTATCACGATTGGCAGCTCAACCAGTGCAACCCGCCGTCGTACGACGTGGCCACCACGCCGCCTGCCTATCCAGCATGCTTGCCGTTTTACGGCATTGCTCCCGGCATCTCCACCATGGATTTCCGCAACAGCGGAGGCAAGTCGCACTACAACGCCGGCCAGTTCGTGTTCGAGCGGCGCGCCGGAGCGAACCTGACCTTCACCGCGGCGTATACGTGGTCGAAAATGATGGATAACATCGACAATCCCATCGATTCGTATGACCTTCACGAGGAACTGGATACGGCGGGCGGCTTTCAGCACGCCAACACCCCGCAGTCCCTCACCGCCACCTACGTCTACACGCTGCCGTTCGGACGCGGGCAGCAGTTCGCCAACTCGATCTCTCCCGCCGAGGACGCTATCGTCGGCGGGTGGTCGGTGAGCGGCGTCACCTGGTTCCGTTCCGGCGGGCCCCTCCTGATATCCGGAAACTCTGAATACCTGCTGCCCCAAAACGGCGGACAGCGCGCCAATTTCAGCTGCGCGGAGGCCGTCAATCCGCACACTACCGCCGAGTGGTTCGACACGGGCTGCTTCTCGCAGCCGGTCGGATTCGTCTTAGGCAACGACGGTGTCGCGGAAGGCAGCATCTACGGGCCGCGCTACCTGAGCTGGGACATGTCATTTGGCAAGGCGGTCCACATCAGGGAGAGCATGCAGTTGAAGCTCGAGGGCCAGTTCTTCAACATTTTCAACCGCGTCAACTACTCGAATCCGGACACGGGTGTGACAGACTCGAGCTTTGGCGTCATCAGCGGCGACGTTCTGCCGCGTCAGGGCCAGCTCGGTATGGTCTTCTCGTTCTAAGTGTCGGGCTTGAGGTAAACCAGACGGCGTCGCGGGCCCATGCTGATCGCTTTCAAGCATGGGCCCGGCTCCGCCGGATGCCTGCACTTGTTCCTGCGCGAGCCGCCTCTGCATAGACCTAAACCTTAACCGGAATTATTCTTCGATCCCCGTATGAGCAAGACGACGAAGACAAGCAGAAGGCAGTTTCTTCGCTCCGCAGCGGGTTTAGCCGTCACCCTTCCGTGCTGCCGTTCCAGGAGCCTCGCCGGGATTCGTCCTTGGCCATCTACGCTACCCGTGCCGGACGCAAAGGACCGGCAGCAGCGCGAGGCGGCAATCGAATTCGAATCGTCCGACCAGAAGCTGGCGTCTGGATTCCGGTGGGCCAAGGCGCAGGCCATGGCCTACGCGCGCAACGACGGATCGATTGGTCCGTGGTACGAGGCGGCCCTGCCGGGACGCAACGCATTTTGTATGCGCGACGTATCGCATATGAGCACGGGAGCCCAGTTCCTGGGGCTCGGACCAAGAACGCTGAATATGCTGCGCCGCTTTGCTGCCAATATTTCAGCTTCGAAACGGTGGTGCACATGGTGGGAGATCACAAAGGACAATCTGCCGGCGCCGGTCGACTACAACAACGATCACGATTTCTGGTACGACCTGCCGGCCAGCTTCGACGTGGTTGACGCGTGCTACCGGCAGTGGTTGTGGTCGCGCGACAACGCATATCTTGACGAAGTCTTTTTGAATTTCTACCGGCACACCGTGACTGACTATGTAAAAGCCTGGGATCGCCGGGGCAACGGCCTGCTCGAACATCTGTCTGCCGACGGACACATGGGAATCGCAACCTACGACGAGGACCTGCAGCGCCAGGTTCTGGTCGGATCCGACCTGATCGCGGCGCAATATGCCGCGTACCGCGACTACGCGCAAATCGAGCGCGCTGAAAACAACGCGAACGCTGCGGCCGAATTCGAGCAGAAGGCCGACGCCTTGAAGGCGCTTTACAACGGGACGTGGTGGGATGCGGAGCGCAACCGCTATTACGGCGCGCTGGGCGAAGACGGCAGGTTCCATCCCGACCTGAAAGAAGGGGACGGGCGGTGCACCCTCGAACTCCCGCTGTATTACGGATTGACGGATTCCGGAGCGAAGACCGAGGCATCTCTCGATCTTCTCGAAGATCGTTTGAAGACAGATCTGAATCGATCCAGCGCGGTGATCGGCGGCGTGGAGGGACGTTCCTACATGCCAGACATCTTCTACATGTACGGCCGCTCCAAGGCAGCCTACTCCGCGCTCACGGCGTTAGTGGATCCGAACCTTAAACGGCGCGAGTATCCCGAGGTCTCCTATACCGTCGTCGGAAATCTTTGCTCCGGCCTGATGGGAATTCGCCCTTTGCCGCGCGCCAATGCCATCGAGACCTTTCCCCAGCTGACCGATGAAACCAGCTGGGCCGCTCTCAACCATGCTCCGGTCGGCTTGAACGTGATTTCGGTTCGTCACTCCGCGCTCACGGCATCCGCAGAGCCCGCAGCGTCGATCTTGACCAATGAGGCTGGCCCGGAAATTACCTGGCAGGCCGGATTTCCCATGAAAAGCGCTGCCCTTGTTGTCAACGGAAAGAAATTCTCGGCGCGGGCTAATACTCGAGCCGGTGACAGAGAAGAATCTTACTGCCAGGCTCGCGTGGGCCCGGGAGAAACTTGCACCGTATCCGTTCCGCGCGCTTGAACGCCTGCCGGCCTCATTCGAGCGGCTTGATCGACGTCGGCCGAAACAGCTACTGGAGATGAGGGGATGACGATGAAACGCAGATCAACCCGCCGGGACGTATTGAAAGCAACAGCGGCATCACTTGCCTTGGCGGGAATTCCGGGCGCGCTGGACAATCCTGCCCTGGCGGAGCTTCTCACCAAATACAATTACGTGCCGAAACAGCGCAATGTGCCCCTGGGTGTCGCGCACGGCATCTACCCGGGGCGCGTGGTTTGGGTGCGCGATCCAAAAGCAGCGCACTGGGACGGGAATCGGGAGTCGGTGAGCGATCAGTGGTGGATGGACGCCAGTACCGATCAGGCTCGCGTCGACGCCATGGTCTCGCTCCTGATCCAAAGAGTAACGGGAGCCAACAGCGACGATACAGCCTGGAAGGCGATCTTCAATTACTACGGCCAGCGCTATGGGAAATCCAGCGAGCGGATATACCGGGCTGGCGAAATTGTTGCCGTCAAGGTGAACCTCAACAACAGCAAGCCCGTGGTTCCAACCAACCTGGTCAATGTTTCACCGCAGGTGACCTTGGCGGTGGTTCGTCAACTCGTGCACCACGTGGGAGTGGCGCCTCGAGACATCCTGGTTTACGATGCGCAGCGCGACATTTATCCCGGCCTCCTGGACAAGGTTTGGAATGAGTACAAGGATGTGCGTTTTGTGCAAAGGGACGCGCCCGATCCGGAGCACCAAAAGCACCCGGCGTACGGCCAAATCCATGGGCTCGAGCAGGCGCAGTGGGTCGAAGGCCAGAGCTACTCGGCCGATCACTTCGACAATGCCCGCTTCATTCCGCAACAGGTGAAAGACGCAACCTACCTGATCAACGTTGCGCTGGTGAAAGCCCATTCCTATCCTTACGCGGCGGCGGAAGGAGGCGATGAGGGACAGACCGGTGTGACGCTCACGGGGAAGAACCATTTTGGATCGATCAAAGGGCCAGGCGAGCTGCACGGCATCATCAATACGAACCAGGGTGGCACGGCTCACGCCTATTCTCCCATCGTCGATCTCTCGGCGTCGCCGAACCTGGGCGCAAAAACGATTCTTTATATGCTCGACGGCCTTTATTGTGCGCGCCGGCACATGTCGTATCCGCTGCACTTCCCGAATGCGCCGTTCTTCAACCGGGTCGAGCCGTACGAAAATCCGCAATGGCCGTCGAGTATTCTGGCCTCGCTGGATGGAGTTGCGATCGATTCGGTGGGGCTCGACATCCTCTATTCGCAGACCAAAAACAACGTCGATGAGAACGGTCATCCGCGCATCATGATCCGCGAGAATGCAGACGATTATCTGATGGAGGAAGCTTTGTCGGAGAATCCGCCCTCAGGAACCCACTATCGCCAGGATGGCAAGCCTGTTTCAAGCCTGGGCGTTTTCGAACACTGGGACAGCGAGGAGAGCCGGAAGTATTCACGCAACAAGGATCCGCAGCATGGCAAGGGAATCGAGCTGATTTACCTGCCCTTGACCTCATGAGCTGGTTTGAGAAAAGGCGGGCGGGAAGGGGAGTGTAAAGGTCAAGGCCGCTGCGTTCCTGATTTCTGCTACGGATTGGGCGCTTGCGCGGGTGCGCTGCTTCCAGCTTCGGGCGCCGTTTGCGGAAGCATGTGAACCGTAACCAGTGATGCTCCCAGAACGTCGTAGCCTTTTTCCAGACGAACCCTCAAAAGCGCCTGGAATGTCGGGAATCCGTTCTTGGCCGGGGTTTTTGTTGAGCTAGAAAGCGCCCGCGACAGATCGTCGACGCCCTGCCGCGAGGTGGCAAACAGCGCCGCGCCCTCTGAGCCGGTGGTATCGAGGCCGCCGAGATCGATAATGTACCGTCCGGGCACTATTCCGGGCTGAATGGTGATCAGGCTGTAGTCGGCCCGCAAAACCTGGGTGGAAGGATCGCGTTCCGTCCCGTAGGATGCTTCCTCGTTTGCGCGCGGGTGCGCGTTCACAATGATTCCCCGCCATTGTTCCAACCGCGAATCGGGATTCTTGAAGCTGAAATCGCCCATGGTGGTGAAGTGGGCCTCGGCGATATTTGAGAATGACGACCCGAGAATAATGACGTTATGTTGCTTGAGGTCATCGACGGTCAGCTCACGGCTGGCCTTGATCACTGGCCTCAACCCCATCTGGCCGAAGAGATTCGACAGCATGCCAACTGCTTTGAGTTCGCCGAATCCGAGGTAGGAGTTCTCGTAGTAAAGCTGTCCGGCACGCGCCACCAGGGCCGGATTCGAGGCGAACTCCTGGGCGACGTGCGGATCGACCGGGGCGCCGCGATAGTCGGTCGCACCGCGGCGGAACCGAAACAAATCGTTGAAATTGTCGAGAAGAAAAACTTCATCGGGATACGCAATCACCGGCGCAGGGTCGTTGCCGAGAAAACTGATCCAGAACGCCTTCACCGGGTCGGGCGATTTGTCGAAGTTCGTTTCACCAAATCGCGAAACCGTCTGGCTCGCGGCTGCGCTCCGGGGCCGTAGGTTCCCTACCCAAAAACCGATCCCAAAAACAACCAGGGCGAGCGCGGCGACCAGCGCGTAAACCATCGACGGCTTGGCCGAACGGCCGTCCTTTCTTTCCGGCCCGTTGGTTTCAGCCCCATTCCCATTCGAAAACGCGGAGCCATGATTCGGCGCAATGCCCAGCACAGGTGTTTCCATCACGCCAAAGATTGGCAGATAGTGCCCTTTCGGTATATCCACCTGGACCGGGTCGTTGATGCCATCGGTATCGTAGTACTCTTTCAGCTTCTGCCGAAGCCGATGAATCTGAACTCGAACAATGGTGTCGGTTTTCGGGTCGAAATCATGAGTCCTGCTGAAGGCCTCGACGCCAATGGTGTATTCCTTCAGCGATTCCGCGCCTGGAGCGTAGGACTTTGTAGCAAGGTATTGGAGTAACTGCTGGAGCATCGAGGCATTGCGAAAACTGCCGGAGCGAAGGATTCTCTGCACCTGGAGTTGACACTCGTCCTGCGACGGTGCATCGGCTTCTTTGATTTTTCGATCGTACGTGACCGCCACGCCGGTTCCTCCTGCTCCAAAGCAAATCCTTGGACTTTCGTGAGTCCGTTCGAGCAATGCGGGACTTAAAGGCAGGCTGTATTCCGGTCCAATCTCGCCTGGCGATTCGATGCATCGAACCGGAACTGGCTTTACGGTGTTGATTCTACGATGGCTTCTGACGTCCGTCCAGCCCGCAGCATGGTTGCCGTGCCTCTTCGGGAGGCAAGCCACGGGCCAAGTCGTGGAGCCCTTAACTCTTAGATTCTAATGGCCGTCAGCGCATTCCCGATTTGATCAGAAGTGAAGGCAGCGTTTAGATTTACAAGAGGTATCAAGGTTCCAAATTGTGCCTCGATCAAGACAGTCCCGGCCGACCAGGGGAGTTTTCGAGCACCCTGAGGGAAGTGGCGTATGGTGGGTGAACTATTACGTACGCGGAAAACGGCATCGAGAAAAGGTCGGCCGCAAATCCGATGCGATCGCCCTGTATCAGAATCGTAAAACCGATGCGCGGCGAAACATCAAGCTTCCCGAACTCGGACCCGGCAAACAGGTTTCCTTCGGTGAATTGGCTTCGGCCGCGGTCGAATTCGCCAAGGCGCATCTGAAGGCCTTCCGCGGATACGAGATTAAGGAAGGCATCCTCCGGGAACCATTCGGTTCGCGTCCAGCATCAGACATCACGCCCTCAGAGATCGATACATGGTTGACCAAGCATTGCAAGAAGCCGGCGACAGCCAATCGTTACCGCGCGTTCTTCAGCTTGGCCTTCCGGCTGGGGATGGAAAACAGCAGGGTCGGCTCAAATCCCGCTCGACTCGTCCGCCGGCGGAGAGAAGAGAACGAGCGCCTGAGATTCCTCTCTCGCGATGAGTATAAGGAACTCTCCAAGATCATCAAACGCGACCATCCCAAACAACATCCTTCCCTTGTCTTCGGCGTCTTCACGGGGATGCGCTGGGGAGAGCAGTTCTCCCTGACCTGGCAACATGTCGACCTTACCCGCCGAATCGCTCGACTCACCAAGACGAAGAGTGGATCTCCGCGAAACGTCCCGCTGAACAGCGAAGCCTACGCGGTGATCCTTGAACAGAGGGAATTGGTTCCCCATCGGTCAAGTGATCCGGTTTTCCCCCTGAGGGGTCCGTCTGCAGATTGCCGATGGTGGCTTGTCCCGGCGCTTGCAAAGGCGAACATCACCGGCGTCACTTGGCACACTCTTCGGCACACGTTTTGTTCGTGGGCAGCCATGGAAGGACTCTCCCTTAAAGTGATCCAGATCCTCGCCGGTCACAAGACAATTACCATGGCCGCCCGTTATGCGCACCTGGCTCCCGACACCGCGATTGAAGCCTCAGAAAAGATCG
>JASHQH010000273.1 GCA_030037635.1 Acidobacteriaceae bacterium | reverse complement strand
GCGTTTCTCTTCTCTTGCATCCTTCATTCAGTGCTAAGATGGCCTGTCGGACTCAAGCATGCATGAGAACTGCGACAACAACGAGCCCAGCAACCGAACTAAATACAGCTACGACCCGATGGGCCGGTTGAAGCAACAGTGGTACTGGACCCCGCAGGATCCTAATTTCAACGCCTCGGCGTACGTCGTTTACGATAAAGCAGGGGACATAAATACGGTGGCGTATCCTGATGGCCGAGTTGTCTCGCAGAGTTTCAATGGGGCGGGAAGCTTGCTAAGCGTGAGTGATCAATGGAACGATTACGCATCAAGCCTTGCGTATGATGCGGCAAGTCAGATGACAAGTGGAAACCTGGGTACGGGATTGACAGTGTCTGCTTCGTACAATCCCCGGCTCGTGATAACTGAGCTATATTACGGCACGACCTATGCGTGGGCGAAGAACTACACTTGGAATCTGAATCTGACGCTTCAGCAGGAGCAAAATCTGCTCAACGACACCACGCGTAAGTACGGTTACGATACCCTGAACCGTTTAACGAGCGCGCTGGACGTGGTGACCGGAACGAACAACCCTGCGAGCGGCGGATTGTCTGAGAGCTATAGCTATGATCAATTCGGCGACCTGACGCAGACGGGGAATTTCAGCTTCGAACCGGAGCAGTGGTATACGTCGAACCAGCCTTATCCGTCAACAACGTGGAAGTTCGATGCCGCTGGCGATTTGACGAACGACTACAATCTGGGGAATACGTACACGTATGACGGTGAGTCCAAGCTCACGGCTGCAAACAGCGTCAGCTACATCTATTATGCGGATGGGAGCCGGGCTGGAAAGACAGGATCGACGCCGACGGACTATATACCCTTCAACGGAGGCCCGCTAACGCGGTATACAGGGAGTAACACGTGGAAAGATCTAATTCCTGGGTTTAACGGGACTCTGGCGGAAGTCCCCTATAGCGGAGGAAGCGGTACACCCGTCTACAGGTACACTGACCATTTGAGATCTTCTGTGGTCTATGGAGGCCAAACACAAGATTATGCCCCATTTGGGCAGCTCTTTAACGGTGACGATACGAGCGATCCATACAAGTTCACCGGCAAGGAATATGATTCCGAATCAGGGAACGAATATTTTGGCGCTAGATTTTACAGCAGCGTAATGGGGCGATTTCTGAGTCCGGATCCGGGCTGGACGCAAGCGGCTGATCCCTCCAATCCTCAAAGTTTCAACCAGTACGCCTACGTCCTGAACTTGCCTACATCGCTTGACGACCCGAACGGCCTTTATCCACCGACGGCCGCAGAGGATTGTTTTGAAGAATTGGCACCAAGCCCTGGCAACGCCACTCTGCCCGACATTTCTACTCTCCCGGGTTGCAATGCATTTTTCGCAGGCCTAAACAAGGGCCCAAACGGCGGTCTTGTTTCTGCTGCGATTTCGTCTGCCGAGATGTCATTTGAGGAGGATGTGCACCCGAATTACATTGTTGCTGGCGGGCACGTGCTCCTGCCGATCCCGAGTTCGCCAATCTGGTATCCAAACTACAACTACAATCCGTCGGATCCAAACTCCTCGCGTGGAGCCTTCTATGACTTCAATGGGTACGTCGATGTGGAAAATTTGGCGGCGGAATACGCCCAAGCTGATGTCCCAAGCCTCTGGTCAGACTGGGCCCATTCAATGAAAACCTGCTTTTGGGACGTCGGCGTTGCGACAGTTGGAAACGATTTAAACCCTTTTAAACTGGGCGCGTACAACAGCTTTGATGCGGCACAAGGCGTAGCGAACGTCATAAGTGCGTCCAAGTTTAACTCAGCATTATCCTATGCGGCGACCAGAGGACTAACCTACCCATTCAAGTCCAGCGTATTTCGAGGGATGTTGAGCGCTTCAGAAACTGTTGGCAAGGTAGCCGATGCGATGCCATTGCTCGCACTTGACGTTGCTTTGATACATGCGAATGTCGCCGAGGTAAGACAATGTTTTTGAGCGACGGCAATCATGGAAGTACACGGGGAAGCTCCCGCGTGAGAGATCTCATGTTATATCTCGCTATATCCATCGCGGTAATCATGGTGACCATTGCGCTTGCGAGGACAGGACTGAGAAGCGATTTATTGTTACAATGGATCGGTGTTGGAACATTTACCTCTCTTGTCTTCGGTTATTTCATTTACGGGAGCAGGCCTCTATTCAAGAGCGGCTTATTCTGGATTGTGACAGTAGCCGCTATTTTCATACATATAGGAGTTTTCGCAATGATACTTACGTATATTCCGCAATGGAAGCTCCTGTGGAATTCCGTCATGCTAGTCGAAGTACCAGTTCTTGTTTTTTGTCGAGATCGCCTCTGCAGCAGATCTCGAAGGAAACGTGCTTAGTCTCGAGTACGGTGGGCAGAGAGAACGATTTCAGGATGCGCCGACTGGTGCACGAAGATTGCGAAAATATCTCGGTGTTTGGAATGCATCTTCCGCCGTGACGGGAACGACTAAACTACTTTAGACGCCACTTTTTCGCGATCTCAGCGGAAGCTGAGCACACTCTCAGCATGCCGCCGTCACTAGCCTGGCTCGGCCGGGTGACGGTGGCTAGTGCCATTATTTATCGTAGGAAGTCATTGGGAGATCATTAGGCTTACCGATACTGTCTGTGACAGCGACCCGCTGACTCCCTTAACTGTGAATGTATAAGACCCAGGCGCAGGGCCGGAACTTCCTGGGCTTGAGCCGCCGCATCCGCTTAAGCAACAGGTGGCTGCCGCGGCGAGAGCGACAACCCGGAAGAGATTGATCACTCTTTTGCGCGGCAGCGGCATCCAACCCAGGAGCAACCCCAACGCGATTGTCGCCGCCAGAGGCGCGATGGTGAGTGTTCCGTTGCTGGCAACCGTTCCCGGCAAGGAGACGGTCAATTGCGTAGCAGCGGCAGACGTGGACGGCGCGAAGGTGCAGGTGACATCGGCCGGCTGTCCCGAACACGAAAATGTGACGCTCTGTGAAAATCCATCGAGATCGGTGACGGTGATCGTCGTGATCGCGGGCTGCCCAGGCGAAACTGTCAGCGAGCTTGGAAAAGCAAAGAGATTGAAGTCGGGGATCGGCGGGTTGATGACGTACGCGGCCGAAGCGACTGTGCTTGGGGTATCGCCGGGTGCGACAGCGATGGCGTTGATTGTCTCGCTGGCGGCCACATAGACGGGCACGTACGACAATGTATCGGAATTCCCGACAACTGGCGCGTTTCCGTCGACGGTGTAGTAGTAACTTGAGCCGGCTGTCGTCGAGCTCAGAGTCACGTATTGTGCCCCGTTATAGATCCCCGCCGGTGGCGAAAACGTGGGAGGCGTAGTTGTCCCGATCGCAGTGATATTCACCGTGGTTGTTGTCTGGCTCACTCGGTCGGGTGCGCCTTTGGAAGGAAGGAACTCGACCGTGATCTGGTCGGAGCCGACCGGCAGGTTGGGCCCTCCCATCGGGCAGATCCATGTTGCTTGTCCCGCGCTATTGAGCGTCGAAGTCTGATACACGGTTCCGTTTGCAATAAAGTCGACCGGCCCTTGCGCGGGATGGCCCGTAGCCGTCTCAACGACTGTCGCTGTAAAGGTAATCGAAGTGCCATAGGGGACTGTAGTCGCGCTCTGAGAAAGAGTCGTTGTGGTCGGAATCTGGTTGACGGTCTCCGTCGTCGACCCTTCGCTTGGCGAGTTATCCGCATCGCCGAGATAATAAGCCGCCACTCCGACCGAACCGGCCGGAAGCGCCGAGGTAGTGAACTGCGCCGTGCCGGAACTGGTCAGAGGGACATTATTCCATGGGCCAAATTGGTAGTATTCGCCGTCTGGAAAATAGCTCTGATAGGTAAATCCGACCGTACCTGTGGGAGCGCTTCCCGAAGAAGATGTCACAGTTGCGGTGAACGTAATCGGTTGCCCAACGAGCTGCGCATTCTGATTCGCGGTCAGGGTGGTCGTTGACACGGGGAGCTGTTGCATTTCTCCGGCGTCGAACCTGGTTACGAACGCGGAGTCTATGCTGGTGCTCTGATTCTGGAACGCTCCAAGGGTTGTGGGGAAATCCTTTGAGGCTGAGACGCCGGTGACATAGGCGTTCTGGCTGCTGTCGAGAGCGATGCCGTTGGCAACGTCGCCGCTCTCGCCTGACAGATCGCCGCTGCCGGTCAGATAGGTCGAATACAGGATTTGAGTGGCTGTGGGGTTAATCTTGGTGAGGAAGCCAGCAAAGTCACCCGAGAACGACTGCGCGATGTTCTGAGTTTGAAGGGCCCCTGGCGTCACGGGAAAGTCAGTGTCTTCCGTTTCGCCGGCGACATAGGCATTTCCGCTGCTGTCGACTGTAATACCAAACCCCGCGTCTTCATCAGCGAAGGGAACATTGTCTGTCTGGTTGCCGCCAAGAAAGGTCGAGTATACAAGGCCTGAACCGGATGGGTTGAGTTTCGACACAAAAACGTTCGACATTTGCGCGATGAATATATCCTGACTTGATAGATTGAGCGTGGGCTGAATGACCCCAGGCGTGGTCGGGAAGTCGGTTGACGTGGCGAATCCCGTCAC
>JASHQH010000272.1 GCA_030037635.1 Acidobacteriaceae bacterium | reverse complement strand
AGCGTTCATCTGCGGAACGAACGAGATTCAAATCCTGATTACCGACCACGGCGCCTCACCGGATGCGGTGGCTCCATTCGAGCGGCAGGGTGTCCGCGTGATCCGCGCATAAACGAATTACGGCATTTTCGGAAATACTGTGAACACTTAAGGGCCGTACAGGTGGATTTTTCCTAAGGAAAAATCCACTCAGCGGTTGCGGTTTCGGTCTACAAAGCTTCCGAAAAGGCTCTAGAGCTGGTTGCATAAATGCGTTTTTGAAAGGGCACGACTACAGTCGTGCCGCAAAAGCCGCGTAAACGCTGGGGCTTTGGCCCCTGAGGGATGGTTTTCCAGCGCGCTGCGGTATTTATGCAACCAGTTCTAGGGTTGGCTGAAGCGGCGAGCCGGCCGGTATTGCGTAGTTATGGCGGACGCCGCAACCCGGCGTCTCTATCAATTGCTCATGGCAGCGCTTTGTTCGCGGTATTCGCGGCGCAAAAGCGTGACTGCCTCGCGTACGTCGGCTTCAAGCGCGGGCAGGTGAGACACGCCGTTTGTCTGGAGCGCAGGTTTGCCGTTCCTGCGGCTGAGTGAGCCATGCAAGGAAAAGATTCCCGAGCGGCGAACCGTCTCTACCAGGTTTTCAAGCCGCAGGCCGCCGCCGGCGATGATGTGAATGCGCTCACCGGCCAGTTGCCGCAATGTGGCAATGAAGTGTGCGCCGCTCAGGACTTCGGCCGCGCCGCCTGAAGTGAGCAGACTGTCGGCTCCGGTTTCGATGACTCTCTCCAGCGCTTCGCGCAGATCCGGCGTTTCGTCGAAGGCGCGATGAAAAGTCACGTCCATGGGGCGGGCCAATTCCACCAGCGCGCGGCTTCGCTCCACGTCGACGGTGCCGTCGGCAAAAAGCACGCCGAGGGCCACCCCGCTGGCGCCGGCCATCTTGGCCTGCTCCAGTTGCCGTCGCATCAGGTCGTATTCCTGCGCAGAGAAAACAAAGCTTCCGCCACGAGGACGAATGAGAACGTGTACGGGAATGGTGAGCACCCGGACAATTTCGCCCGCCAATTCCGGATGAGGCGTCACTCCGCCACAAGCAAGGTCGGAGCAAAGCTCGATCCGGTCCGCACCGCCCGCTTGGGCAGCGCGCGCAGCAGCAAGACTTTCAGCGCACAATTCAAAGAAGACGGAATTCATAGGAAAAACCAGGCAATGCCCCTTCGGGATCCGGCTGTTCTTGCAGCGCTTGCATAAAGAGATTGACCGAAATCGCGAGAAGCGGAGTACCACCTTCGCGCCAGATTTTTGAGCGAATGCATTTCATTTGGTACCTCTATTGGGGGCACCGGATTCTCCGAGGACGCGTGTTTTTCAAGAAGCGCCTTGGTTACGATGAAGGGATATATACCATATCGACGCTTAAAATACAAACTTGTGATCGAAAATATTATTTTTGCTCATTACTGAGGTTTATATCCATGTATTGATCGCTTGCTTCATCGCCCAAATCCTGGATAGAAGAGCAAAAACGAGAGTCCGGCGAGGAGAATAGCGCGAGGACAGTTGGCTTTCCGAATACATGTGAGCGGGCTCACACGATTGAGGCCTCCACTTCTTGAAATGCAAGATATCCAGTTATTCATGAGCAAGTTACCGAGATGATTCCGGCCGGAAACCGTCGCGGACCGCGCGGAGGCGCGATCGAAAACGTGCTGACAAATACGACCCCCTGGCAGGTCTCCCAGCCGCGTTTTTGCAGAATATTAAGAATAAGTTCTTTCCGAACATCTAGATACAGATCAATCATAGAAATGATCAAAATGCTCATTTTTTTTCATTTTTCCTCTTGCAATTCAGGAAATCCTACGTTAGTATGGCTCCCAATCATTAAATGCGCGTTTCACGGCCATTTGATCATGCAAGATTTCTCCCTCGCTCAATGGCGACGCGCACCTGGCAGGAGGAGTCATCGCAGGCCCATTCGGGCAGGCGTGTGGTGAGTTGGATGCATCGCCTGCCCGGTGAATTGAAAACCGCTGTTGCGCGGATTTTGCAGACATTGTTTGAGCAACCCTTGGAAAGGCAAACAACCAACCTGAACCTCTATTGAGGAGGAGGATCCAGTGAAGCAGAATCATCGGATGTTGCTGATTGCGGTGAGCGCCGTTTGTTTGTTGGCCCTGCTCTGGGGATTGACGCCAATTGCGCGTGCGCAGCAAACTACGGGCTCCATTACCGGACTCGTAACCGATTCTTCGGGCGCCGTGATCGCAAATGCGACAGTAACGGTGACCGACATGGACCGCGGCACGACGTGGACAACCAAGTCCACCGACGCGGGCCGGTACGAATTTCCCACCATTCCCGTGGGCAGAGTACAGGTGAAGGTGGAAGCGCAAGGTTTTGCCGGCGAGGTGAGGAACCCGTTCACGCTGGTGTTGAACCAGGCGGCTCAAGTCGACTTCCACTTGAAGGTGGGCGCGGTGAACCAGACCGTTGAGGTCACCGGAGCGCCGCCGCTGCTGCAAACGGGTACCACGGAAGTGGGCACGCTGATTGATAGCAACGCAGCGTCAAACCTGCCTCTCGCCACCCGCGACATCAACCAGCTGACGCTGCTGGCGCCGGGCGTTTTGACGTCGAATATCTTTGCGTTCGAGTCGCCGCAAACCACATTTGGCACGGGGCGCCCCTACGTGAATGGCGCGCGCGAACAGGACGACAACTTCATCCTTGACGGCATGGACGCCAATCAGCCCGACAACGACGAAGTGGCTTACACGCCGGCCCCGGACGCGGTGCAGGAATTCAACATGATCGTCAGCAACGCGCCGGCCGATTATGGCAATTACATCGGCGGCGTGATCGTGGAGTCGATGAAGTCCGGCACCAACCAGTTCCACGGCGATCTGTATGAATATGACCGCAACACGGCTCTTGAAGCCAACACGTGGCAGGACAAGGCCAATGCCTTCATCGTTGGTGAGCCAGGGCCCGCGCCAACAACCTTGCCGCGCCCCGTGCTGCAATGGAACGAATTTGGCGGCATGATCGGCGGGCCCATCATCAAGAACAAGCTCTTCTTCTTTGCCGATGAGGAGAACTCGATCTACAACCAGCCCAGGACGGCGAATCAAAACACCGTAGTGCCCAGCGCGAGCTTCTACACGCCCGGTACAGGCCAACTCGGTACGCAGGTCTACGACCTGGGGTGGTTCTGTACTTCGAGCGGCGGGACGTTTAACAGCTCAGGCGCCTGCGTAGGCGGCGGACAGCTTTATATGCCGGCGGCGGGTGTGGCAGAGGGTGCGCGCGCCATCATCCCCTACGACCAGGTTCCAGTTTCGGCGGTGAGCTCCGTAGCCAAGGCCCTCGTCGCTCTGCCTGCGTTTCAGAACCAGGTGAGCACGCTGAATTATTTCCAGAGCGGCTACACACATGACTACCAGGGAGATCTGAAGATCGACTGGCAGGCATCGGAAAAAGATCACATCATGGGCCGCTATACGCAGATGTATACACAAGTGGTTCAGAGTAACGGTGCAGATGTGCTGTCGCCAAACCTGGAGCGGCAGTATCCGCTCAAGAACATCGTGGGCGACTACGTGCACACATTTACACCCACACTGCTCAACGATTTTCGCCTGGGAACACAAATCTTCCCGGCCAATGATCAGATCTACACCTCGGCCGTGAGCGGCAACATCAATACCGAGATCGGTCTTCAGGATGTTCCGGTCAATGTTCTTCCCGAAATCAGCATGGGGTATGGAACGGTAGGCGGCAGTGACGGCCCCGAAGTTTTCCATGACACCACCAACCAGATTGAAGACGCCGTGACCTGGACGCACGGCCGGCACTCCATCCAGGGCGGCTTCCAGTGGCTGCACTGGGCCATGAACGACACCTACGCAGGCAACAACGGCGAGGCCGGCACCTGGACCTTCACCGGCCAGTACACCGGCAATGGCACGTCCAGCGATCAGGGCTTCGCATATGCCGATTTCCTCCTCGGCCTGCCTGAGCAGGTTGGCGTGGGCGAGCCCATTCACTTCCATCTCGTCAACAGCCTCGGCGCCGGATTCGTGCAGGACAACTACCAGGTGAAGCCGAATCTGACGCTGAACCTGGGCGTGCGCTATGAAGTGGTGACCCCGCGCGGCGATCGCACCAAAGACAACAACATCAACTTCGCTCTGGTCAGCGGCGCGCCCGAAGTCGGAACCAATTACAACACCTACAAGGGAATCGGCGACGTGCAGCCACGCTTCGGCTTCGCCTGGCAGCCCTCCTTTGCTCCGGGAACCGTCCTTCGCGGAGCCTACGACATCTCCAGCTTCATGGAGGGCGTCGGCATCAGCAACATGGCCGTCATCAACCCTCCCAATTCCATCCTGATCAACCAGTTCAACACCTCGGGCACAAACCTGCTCTATCCGCAGTACACGTTCGACAACGGATACGCACCGTATCAGAATGCATGCACTCTAGCTGAACTTCAGGCTTTGTCGCCATCCTGCCTCAGCGGCGAAGTGACGCACGCGACTGATCCGAATCTGCGGCCAGCCATGAACCAGCAGTGGAACCTCACCATCCAGCACCAGTTCCACAACAACTTCACCGCGTCCATCGGCTATGTGGGCGACAAGGACGATCACATGACCGATATCTTCTGGTACAACCAGTTGGTCCTCACCTCGGGCACGCAGCAGGTGAATGTTGGAACCTCGTCTGCCCCCGACTATGTGACCGTTCCCGCAACCGCACCGGGGCCTTACATGCAGGAACTGGTTGCGGCGGGCGTGTCTCAGGCGCGCTTTAACGGTTCAAACGCCGTTTCGCGTTACGAGGCGCTGGAACTGACCCTGGCCCAAAAGCGCTTCCACGACCTCGATCTGCAG
>JASHQH010000271.1 GCA_030037635.1 Acidobacteriaceae bacterium | reverse complement strand
GTGTTGATGGCCCAGTCGCGAATGCCGCCTTCCTCGTGCGAGCTTTCGGTGCGCAGTTGCAGCGGCCACAGCGGCCACGGCGTAGACGCGGCGCGCTGGTCGGGCGGCTTGGGCATGATTTCGAATTGGTGAATGTTCTTTGCGCCCTGGCGATGACTGGTGCCGAGGCAGTCGGCGCCGGTGTCGCCGCCGCCGATAATCACCACGCGCTTGCCGGTGGCAAAGATGGAGCCTGCGGCTTGCATGTTGGCCAGCAGCGCGTCTTCAGCGTCGCCTTCGTTGCGGCGATTCTGCTGTGGCAGGAACTCCATGGCAAAATGAATGCCCTTGAGCTCGCGGCCGGGGATGGGCAGGTCGCGCGGCTGCTCGGCGCCGCCACAAAGCAGAATGGCGTCGAAGCCTTCGGTGAGCGATTCCACTGAGACGTTGACTCCCACGTGCGCGTTGGTCTGGAAGATGACGCCTTCGTCCTTCATCTGCTTGATGCGCCGGTCGACCACGTGCTTTTCAAGCTTGAAGTTGGGAATGCCGTAGCGAAGCAGGCCGCCGATGCGATCGTTCTTCTCAAACACGGTGACCGTGTGGCCGGCGCGGCGAAGCTGCTGCGCGGCCGCCAAGCCCGCGGGCCCGCTGCCGACGACCGCGACGCGCTTGCCGGTGGCGCGCTCAGGCGGCTCGGGGCGAATCCAGCCCTCGTCCCAGGCGCGATCCACAATCGACCTCTCAATGAGCTTGATGGAGACGGGTGGCTGGTTGATGCCGAGCACGCAGGCGGCTTCGCACGGTGCGGGGCAGATGCGCCCGGTGAACTCAGGGAAGTTGTTCGTGGAGTGCAGGCGTCGGATCGCAGCTTCCCAGCGGTTGTTGTAGACCAGGTCGTTCCAGTCGGGGATGAGATTGTTGACCGGACAGCCGTTGTGGCAGAAAGGCACACCGCAGTCCATACAGCGCGCACCCTGCTCGCGCTGCTTTTCTTCAGGGAACGGCTCGTAGATTTCGAACCAGTCCTTGATGCGCTCTTGGGCTTTGCGTCGCGTGGCCTGCTCGCGCTGCAGCTCGAGGAACCCGGTGACTTTACCCATGCTGCACCTCGACGGGCGCCGCGACAAGCGACGGCGTTGCGGTCGGGGAAGCATAGACGCTGGTCGAGCGCGCAACACCCAGCACGCGCTTGTACTCGTGCGGAAACACCTTAATGAACTTGGGCTGCGCATCGGCCCAGTGCTCCAGCACCCATGCAGCGCGCGGGCTGCCGGTCAGGTCGCGATGGCGCGCCAGCAGACCCTGAACCAGCTCGATGTCGGCCGGATCGACCAGCGGCTCCAGATCCACGCTGGCCTTGTTGCAGCGGCGCGTGGAGAAGTCGCCCTGGTCGTCGTAAACGAAGGTGATGCCGCCGCTCATGCCGGCTGCAAAGTTGCGGCCGGTAGAACCGAGCACGATAACCAGGCCCTTGGTCATGTATTCGCAGCCGTGGTCGCCCACCCCCTCAACCACGGCGGTAGCGCCGGAATTGCGCACGGCGAAGCGCTCACCGGCGATACCGTTGAGAAATGCCTCGCCGCCGGTGGCGCCGTAGAGCACCACGTTGCCCACGAGGATGGATTCTTCGGGCAGGAAGCTGGAGGTTTTGGGCGGATAGGCAACGATGCGACCGCCGGAGAGCCCTTTTCCGAGGTAGTCGTTGGCGTCGCCTTCGAGTTCGAGCGTGACGCCCTGCGGAACGAAAGCGCCGAAGCTTTGGCCGGCCGAGCCGCGAAACTTGTAATGGATGGTGCCGTCGGGCAATCCGGCAGAGCCGTATTTGCGCGCGATTTCGCCGCCCAGCATGGCGCCCACGGTGCGATGCACGTTGCGGATGTTGAAACTGGCGCTGACCGGCGTTTGCGATTCGAGCGCGGGCTTGGCCTTGGCGATGAGCGCGTGATCGAGCGCGCGATCGATTCCGTGGTCCTGGCAGGTGGTGCGGCGACGCGCTACGCGTGAGGGAAGCGTGGGCACGTAAAGGATCGACGAGAGGTCGATGCCGCGCGCCTTCCAGTGCTCGTCGGCGACGGAGATGTCAATTTTTTCCACGCGGCCGACCATTTCGTCGACGCTGCGGAAGCCGAGCTTGGCCATGTGTTGACGCATCTGCTCGGCGATGAAGAAGAAGAAATTGATCACGTGCTCGGGCGTGCCGGTAAAGCGCTCGCGAAGCATGGGATCCTGCGTGGCGATGCCCACCGGGCAAGTGTTCAAGTGACACTTCCGCATCATGATGCAGCCCATTGAAACCAGAGGCATTGTGGCAAAACCGAATTCCTCGGCGCCGAGCAGTGCTGCGATCACCACGTCGCGGCCGGTTTGCAGCTTGCCGTCAGTCTGCACGCGGATGCGGCTGCGCAGATCATTGAGCAGCAGCACCTGCTGGGTTTCGGCCAGGCCGAGTTCCCACGGCAGTCCGGCGTGCTTGATTGAGCTCAACGGCGATGCGCCGGTGCCGCCGGTGTCGCCCGAGATGAGTACCACGTCGGCATGTGCTTTGGAAACACCTGCAGCGACCGTGCCCACGCCAACTTCAGAGACGAGCTTGACGGCGATGCGCGCCTGCGGATTGACGTTCTTCAGGTCGTAGATGAGCTGCGCCAGATCCTCAATGGAATAAATGTCGTGATGTGGCGGAGGCGAAATCAGGCCGACGCCGGGGATGGAGTAGCGGATCCGGGCGATGACCTCATCCACCTTGTGGCCGGGGAGCTGGCCGCCCTCGCCGGGTTTGGCGCCCTGCGCCATCTTGATCTGCAGTTCGGTGGCGTTGACCAGATAGTTGGTGGTGACGCCAAAGCGGCCGCTGGCAACCTGCTTGACGGCGCTGCGGCGCAAATCGCCGTTGGCATCACGCTTGAAACGCGCTTCGTCTTCGCCGCCTTCACCGGTGTTCGACATGCCGCCCAGACGGTTCATGGCGATGGCGAGAGTTTCATGAGCTTCCTTGGATATCGATCCGAAGCTCATGGCGCCGGTCGTAAAGCGCTTGACGATCTCCTTGGCCGGCTCGACTTCGTCGATGGGAATCGGCGTGTCGAGATACTTGAGCTGGAAGAGTCCACGCAGCGTGCACAGGGTGCGGTTCTGGCCGTCGATCAGGTCGGTGTACTCCTGGAACGTGGCCGCGTTGTTGGTGTTCACCGCGTGCTGCACCTTGCTGATGGTGAGCGGATTCAGCAGGTGGTACTCGCCGTCGATGCGGAACTGGTACTGGCCGCCGACCACGAGATCAGTTTCAGAATCGGTGAGCGGCTGGAAGGCGTAGAGGTGCTTCATCTGCGCTTCGCGCGCCAGCACGTCGAGACCCACGCCTTCAATACGCGAGGCGGTGCCGGGAAAGTAAGTGTCGACCAGCGACTTGTTGAGGCCCACGGCCTCAAACACCTGTGCGCCGCGATAGCTTTGCAGCGTTGAGATGCCCATCTTCGAGAAGGTCTTGAGCAGGGCTTTGTTGATGGCTTTGATGAAGTTCTTTTCGGCGTACTCGGCAGTGATGTTTTCAGGCAGCAGCCTGCGCCGCTTCAGGTCGTGGATGGTCTCGATGGCCAGGTAGGGATTGATGGCGCTGGCGCCGTAACCGATGAGCAGGGCGAAGTGCATCACCTCGCGCGGCTCGCCGCTCTCGATGATGAGCGCGACCTGCGTCCGCGTTTCTTCAAGCACCAGCCGGTTGTGCACGGCGGCCATGGCCAGCAGGCTGGGGATGGGCGCGTACGTGGCATCGACGCCGCGGTCGGAGATGATGATGAGCGTGTAGCCGGAGTCGACGGCATGCGAGGCGCGAACGCCCAGGTCTTCGAGTGCGTGCTTAAGACCTTTTTCGCCATCCTCGGCGCGAAAGAGCGCGGGCAGCGTGGTGGCCAGCAAATCGCCGGAAGAGACGCGGCGCAGTTTCTCCAGATCGCGGTTGGTGAGGATGGGATGCGGCAGCCGGAGGGTATGGCAGTTCTCCGGCGTCTCGTCCAGGATATTGCGCTCCGTGCCGATGTAGCTGATAAGCGACATCACCAGCTCTTCGCGAATGGGGTCGATGGGCGGATTGGTGACCTGGGCGAAGAGCTGCTTGAAGTAGTTGAACAAGGGCTGCGGACGATCGGAGAGACATGCCAAAGGCACGTCGGTGCCCATGGAGCCCACCGGCTCCTCGCCCTGCGTAGCCATGGGCGCTAGAAGAATGCGCAAATCTTCTTCGCTGTAACCGCAGGCGCGCTGGCGGCGCAACAGGGTTTCAGGATTGGAGCCGATCACGCGGGCCGGCTCAGGCAGAGCGTCGAGCTTGACCTGTTGCTGCTTGAGCCATTCGCCGTAGGGTCGGCGCGCGGCCAATTGCTTTTTGATCTCGGCGTCAGAAACGATGCGTTGCTGCACCGTGTCGACCAGGAACATCCGGCCCGGCTGCAGGCGGCCTTTCTTCAGGACATCTTCAGCGGGGACTTCGATGACGCCGGCTTCAGAGGCGAGCACGACTAAATCATCTTTCGTCACGATGTAACGGCCGGGCCTGAGTCCGTTGCGGTCGAGCGTGGCGCCAATCACGCGGCCGTCGGTGAACGCGATGGCAGCGGGGCCGTCCCATGGCTCCATCAGCGAGGCGTGGTACTCATAAAAGGCGCGCTTGTCCTCGTCCATGTCGGGATTGCCGGCCCAGGCCTCGGGAATGAGCATGGCCATCACATGGGGCAGGGAACGGCCCGACTGGTAAAGAAACTCGACGGCATTGTCGATGGAGGCGGAATCGCTGCCGCCGGGCACAATCACCGGAAACAGATCGCCGATTTTATCGCCGTGCAGCGGGTTCTTGAGGATCGACTGCCGGGCATTCATCCAACTCACGTTGCCGCGGATGGTGTTGATCTCGCCGTTATGGCAGACGTAGCGGTAGGGATGGGCAAGCTTCCAGCTGGGAAATGTGTTCGTAGAAAAGCGCTGGTGGATGAGCGCCAGTGCGCTGGTGACCAGAGGATTGGCAAGCTCGAAGTAGAACTTTTCAATCTGCGGGGCCAGCATCAGGCCCTTGTAGATGATGGTGCGACATGAACACGAGGGAACGTAGAAGGTTTCCTTGTCCTCGATCTCAGATGCGGCGATCTCGTTCTCAGTGCGGCGGCGGACCCGGTAAAGCAGCCGCTCGAACGATGCTTCGTCGAGGTCCTGCGGACGGCGGAGGAACAGTTGTTCGATATATGGTTGCGAGCGTCGTGCCTCGCGGCCGATGGCATCGCCGTTCACAGGCGTGTCGCGCCAGCCGAGAACCGTCAGCCCTTCTTCCTGAGCAATGCGCTCAAAGACGCCCTCGCACAGCAGCCGGCTATGGCGCTCCACGGGAAGGAAGCACATGGCCACGCCATACTGGCCCTCGGCCGGCAGAGTGATTCCCAGCTCGGCGCACTCGCGGGCAAAAAAGGCGTGCGGGATCTGGATGAGGATCCCGGCGCCGTCGCCCGTTTCAGGATCGCAGCCCGCCGCGCCGCGATGGGTGAGGTTGATGAGAACCTCGAGGCCCTTGCGGATGATTTCGTGGCTCTTTTCGCCGCGGATGTTTGCCACCAGGCCCATGCCGCACGCATCGTGTTCCTGCTGCGGATGATAGAGGCCCTGCGGGCCGGGTACACGTTGGCGGCGATGCGTTCTCTTCATACCATCCCTTGTCGCAAAACGTTCCAGGCGGAGTGCGTTGCACTCCTGGAAGTACACAACCACGGTGCGATTTCAAGCACGAAAACCGCTGCTTGCGTTCAATGGAAAGTTCAGTGTGAGCAGAACCGGCCGCGTCCGGCAACTGCGCTCCTTTTAATATAGCGAAAAATCGCTGTCAATGCATAACTTGTTCTCGCCGTGGGGAACAAGCCGGGCGCCGCGCCGTCAAGGAGTCGCACATGTGGCTTGTTTTGTGCCGTATACTCGGTTCGAATGATCCGCGCAAACGAAACGCTTCTGGTGACCGGTGGAGCGGGGTTCATCGGCTCGAATTTCGTTCTGAGCTGGGTGAAGGCCGGCGGCCGCGTGGTGAATCTCGACCTGCTAACCTATGCCGGCAACGCCTTGAACCTGGCGCCGCTCGAGGGCGACGATCGTTACACCTTTGTCCGCGGCGACATCTGCGATGCGGAGCTGGTGAATTCGCTGCTGCGCAGGTATCAGCCCAGGGCCATCGTTCATTTTGCGGCCGAAAGTCACGTGGACCGCTCCATCGTCGCGCCCGATGCATTCATTCGCACCAATGTGCAAGGCACCTTTGTGCTGCTGGAGCAGGCTCGGTTGTACCGGCAGGAGCTGGGCGAAGCATACCGCGCGATGTTCCGGTTTCTGCATGTGTCCACCGACGAAGTGTATGGCTCGCTCGCGGCCGATGATCCGGCTTTTTGCGAGACGACGCCCTACGCGCCGAATAGCCCCTATTCGGCATCGAAAGCAGGGTCTAATCATCTGGTGCGGGCGTACTTCCATACTTACAGGCTGCCGGTGCTCACCACCAACTGCTCGAACAACTATGGGCCGTACCAATTTCCTGAAAAATTGATCCCGCTGATGATCCTGAATGCCTTGGAAGGCAAGCCGCTGCCGGTGTATGGTGACGGGAAAAATGTGCGCGACTGGCTCTACGTTGAGGACCATTGCGCGGCCATCCGTGCCGTGCTCGAAAATGGGCGGCCGGGCGAGACCTACAACATTGGGGGATCGAGCGAGCGCGCGAACATCGACGTGGTGACGGCGATATGTGACCTGGTGGACGAGATGGGGCCCGCATTGGGAGCCGCGCCCAGGCGCGGGCTTATCACTTACGTTCAAGACCGGCCGGGACACGACCGGCGTTATGCCATGGATGCGAGCAAGGTTTCCGGCGAACTGGGATGGAGACCGGTGGAGGCTTTCGAGAGCGGGCTGCGCAAGACGGTGCGCTGGTATCTCGAGCACGGCGAGTGGGTGAACAGCGTGCGCACCGGCGCGTACCGCGAGTGGATTGAGAAGAACTACGCCGAGCGGGCGGAATACAGGCAACAGGGAACAGGGAACAGGACGTAACGGAGTCCAGGAGCAAGCGATGAAGGGCATCATTCTGGCGGGCGGTTCGGGCACGCGGCTCTATCCGATGACCCACGTGGTCTCGAAGCAGCTCCTGCCCGTCTACAACAAGCCCATGATCTATTACCCGCTGAGCACGCTCATGCTGGCCCGGCTGCGCGAGATTCTGATCATTTCCACGCCGCAGGATACCGGCCGGTTTGCCGAACTGCTGGGCGACGGGCGCAGATG
>JASHQH010000270.1 GCA_030037635.1 Acidobacteriaceae bacterium | reverse complement strand
GCAGGAAGTCACCTTCGCGCAGGTGGGTTCCAAGGGCATGTTCACCAAGGAAATTGAAGAGGCGCTTGCCGGCGGCCGCATCGATCTGGCCGTGCACTCGCTCAAGGATCTTCCCACCGAGCTGCCCGCGCCTTTCGTTATTGCGGCCACGCCCGTCAGCGTCGATCCCCGCGACGTATTTGTGAGTGTGAAGCACGTTAATCTGGCCGCGTTGCCGCTGGGTGCGCGCGTGGGAACCAGCAGCCAGCGCCGGCGTGCGCAGTTGAAAGGCCTTCGCCCCGATCTCGATTTGGTTGAGTTCCGAGGCAACGTCGATACGCGCCTGCGCAAGCTGGCCGAAGGCCAGGTAGAGGCAATTCTGCTCGCCGGCGCCGGCCTCGACCGCCTGGGCCGAACCGATTGGGTGCGCGAGCGGCTCGATCCCAAAGACTTTTGCCCGGCGGCCGGCCAGGGCGCGCTGGGCATCGAAACGCGCAAGGTCGATGCAGCCACCATTGCGGCGGCCGCGTTTCTCGATCATGCCGATACGCGCTTTGCGGTGATGGCGGAGCGCGCCGCGCTGGCCGCGCTGGGCGGCGGATGCCAGGTGCCGATCGGCATCCATTGCCGTCAGAAACCAATTGAACCGTGGGAAGGCTCTGACCAAACGCGTCCACGCGACGAAATCTTCGGCGTGGTGGCCAGCCCGGAGACGGGCGCCGTGGTGCGCATCTATCATCGCGCCGTGCGCGAGAACGACAATCCCGAGGCGCTGGGACGCGTGGCGGCGGCCATGCTGATGGAAGCAGGCGCAGGGCCATTGCTTGCAGCCGGCGCCGAGGCTGCCGGCGGAGCGGCCTGATGCCGCCGCTGGAAAAGCGCGTGCCCGAAACCAAACGCATCCTCGTCACGCGCGCCGCGCACCAGGCCGGCAAACTCAGTGAAGGCCTGCGCGCCGCGGGCTTCGAGCCGGTCGAAGTTCCGGTGCTCGAGATTCGTCCGCCCGAAAGCTTTGAGCCGCTGGATCGGGCGCTGCGCAAACTCGATCTTTACAATTGGTTGATCTTCACCAGCGCCAACACCGTCCGCGCCTTCGTTGAGCGCTCGGCCGCCTTGGGCATCTCCTTTGCGAAAACCTCAGCCTTGCAGGTTGCCGCCGTTGGCGCCGCCACGGCAACGGCAGCGCGTGACGCGGGAATTCAAGTGGCTCTGGTTCCTGAAACGTACGTCGCCGAAAGCCTCGTCGATGAGTTTCGGAGTTTCGTATCAGGCCACGACCCTGGAGCCCATTCGGTGAGTGGGGCGCGCGTCGAAAAGCCAATCAAGACCGTGTTGCCCCATCCTTTCGCGCCCTTTGCGAAAGGGTGGGAAGACGCCGAAGCTGGGTTGAAGGGGCACGGCTTACCGGGGTCCCCGGCGACAGGTCCTCGTCGCCGGGGTGACTTGAGCCGTGCCAAAAAGGATCAAAAAACGTCGGGGGCTTTAGCCCCTGAGGCGAGCTTTCGCGGCAAGCGCATTCTGCTCGCCCGCGCCGCCGTTGCCCGCGACGTAATCCCCGATGCGCTCCGCGCTGCCGGCGCGACCGTCGATGTGGTTGACGCTTACCGAAACGTGATGCCCGAAACTGCGCCGCACTTGTTGCGCCAAGCGCTCGCCGCCGGAATCGATGCCGCCACGTTCACCAGCTCTTCGAGCGTCACGCATCTGGCCGAGGCCGCGAAAGCGGCAGGAATATCATTTCCCTTTGCCGGCGTCCGCGCAGTTTCCATCGGTCCCATCACCAGCCAGACGCTCCGCGAATCCGGCTGGGAACCCGCCATCGAAGCCGCCCCTCACGACATTCCCGGCCTGATTGCCGCAGTCCAACGCATTCTGCGCTAAGCAACAAAAGGAAACCTCAAGCTCCCGTAGGCAGCGTAGGAAGTTAGCCCAGGATGGAGCGCAGCGGAATCCTGTGAAAGCGAGCAAGAAAAATTCCCTCAAGGCCCCATAGTGGCGGCAGACCCCCCGCGCTTCGCTCCCTCGCGGGGTGCCCCATCCTAGCTCCGACGGGCGGAATCGCACGAACGCAAAGACCGGGGTGCCCCATCCTAGCTCCGCTAGGGTGGGATATCCCTATCTACAGTCCTTCGTCTTTTATGGCTTTCTGCCGGGGTGCCCCATCCTAGCTTTGCTAGGGTGGGGGACGGGACGAGGGATAGAGAATAGATCCGCGACCGGGATGTCCCATTCGCCGGGGCCCCCACAGACAGCTCTTCCTCTGTGGGGTGGGGGATCTCGATTCTGAGACCCGGGAGAGCACGGGCCTCGACACAACACCACGCGGGTGCCCCATCCTAGCTCCGCTAGGGTGGGATATCCCTATCTACAGTCCTTCGTCTTTTATGGCTTTCTGCTCCCTATTCCCTAGCCCCTGTCTCACCGTCAAGCACCCTCCGCCCCCCTCCACCCGCAAAGCCACGCGCTAACCCTTTCATCCCAAACGATTTCCCGGCCCCAAAAATTCCTTCCCCAACTTTGCAGATAATTTCCGCCCTTCGGCGCATACTCAAGATCGAAAGCAAGAAACAGGCTTTCCACGCGGCGGACTTTGGTCCGCCGTGTTCGTTTTTGGGGGCAAAAGAGCCGTTCAGGCGCAGGCACGAAGAAGAAGTTGACGATAAGCGCTCTGAATGCACGATTTTGGCTGCAATTGCCCTCGGAAAGCGCCATAACGGGGCTCCAAGCCCTTTGCCGGCAAGGTTTTGCCGGTGGCGGGCAGAAAACAGGGACTTTGCGGCGATCTCCGGCCAAAACGAGCCTCTCACAAGTACCCTGCGCCCAAAACATGGAGGCACCCCCCCGGGGGGG
>JASHQH010000269.1 GCA_030037635.1 Acidobacteriaceae bacterium | reverse complement strand
GGATTTTCCGCAAGCAGAATCAGGGTGGCGCCCTCGGGCGGCTCTTCCAGCAGCTTCAGCAGGCTGTTGGCGGCTTCTTTCATAAACTTCGACGACGTGAAAATGGTAAAAGCGCGGTGCGCTTCCACGGGAGGCCGGTAATAAGCTGCGTGTATGGCACGCCGCACCTGGTCGACCTTAATCAACAGCTGCGGCGGATCGGGGGGAACGATCAAGACGTCGGGGTGCGTCTGGATGAGAATCCGCGTTTCGCGCTTATCGGTTTCGCGCAGGTCTTCGCGCGCGGCCACCGCTTCGTCCACCAGCGTGTCCAGCTCGCCGGCCGCGCCGATGCGCGCACAGTTGGCGCACACGCCGCAGAAGTCGGGCAGGCCGTCGGTTTCAGGCGGATTGAGGCAGTTGACCGCCTGCGCAAGCATCAGCGCCAGCGTGTATTTGCCTGAGCCGCGCGGCCCCGCCAGAATGAGCGAGTGCGGAAAGCGCCCCGCGCGCACGCTTTCGCGCAGATGCCGGACCGTCGCCGTGTTCCCTAAGAAATCGCTGAAGCCCATGGATTGAGAGTAGCAGGCAGCGAGGGAGCGTGGGAGCGCGGGAGCGGGGAGCAAGCCGGCAAGTCAGCGAGTGAGCCTGGTGGGCTCGGCCGCCGCTCGGAAAGCGCCCATCCAACAAGAACTTCCGCCAAATCTGTCAATGATACTTGACAAGGTTCGCTTAATTGTGTAATGTTTACTTGTCAATGTGTAAAGGAGACCAATCATGCTCTGCTTCTCCAAGAGCCCGGCCCAACGCCGTTTCACCTTCAGCTCCTGGCTCGGCGCCCTGCTTGTCATTCTCTTGTCCATCGTCGATGTTCTGGCCTTCCGGGTTGAACATCTGCATGGTCTGCTGGCCTATCCCGTCGCCGTTTTGCCCGCGCTTCCGATCCTCTGGGTGATCTATGAGACTGGACGCTGGTTGGCACTGGAAAAGGATGAGTTTCAGCGGCTGCTCCTCATCCAATGCATCCTGGCAGGAGTTGGCGGAACTTTGGCCACAACCACCGTTTGGGGATGGCTTGAGACATTCAAGCTCGCCCCGCATCTGTTTCCAGGTTTGGTCTACGCGCTCTTCTGGATGTTCGCCGCCTTGTCGTACCCCGTGGTGAGCCGGAGGTATCGATGAAGAACCGGCTCAAGGTGCTGCGCGCGGAGCGCGACTGGTCGCAGGGCGATCTGGCTCAGCGGCTGGAAGTGTCGCGGCAATCGGTCAACGCCGTCGAGACCGGCAAATTCGATCCCAGTTTGCCGTTGGCGTTCAAGCTGGCGCGCCTGTTCGGAAAGCCCATTGAAGAAATCTTCAGCGACGAACAGGAGCAAGGCGCTGAGTCAGCGAGTTAGCCTGCGCCGGCGCGGGTCCGCAAGTTGGCGCGCGATCCACCACTCGGCTCACTCATCCTGACCGAAGTTCGTCGCGCCTGCGCGCGCTCGCCGCCGCCCCCAGCAGAGCCAATCAGACGGCTGCAGATTCAACAAAGATTCGGCTGAAAGGCGCAGCCCTTTCGAGATATGGTGACCTTGTTTGAGGGGCAAACTTCCCCCCGTCGGCGCGGCCTCAAAAGCCTTCCAGAACCAGTTTCCCCCTGGCACGGCCGCTTTCGAGCAGCGCATGTGCTTCTTTGAGATGGGCGGCGTTGATTGTGCCCATGCTCTTTGCCAGCGTGGTGCGAAGCACGCCCGCGTCGACAAGGGCTGCAGCCTCATTGAGGATTTCGTGTTGCGCCACCATATCGGGTGTGGAGAAAAACGACCGCGCGAACATGTACTCCCAGTGAAGCGACGCGCACTTGCTCTTGAGAAGCGTGGCATCGAGCGATGCCGGGTCATCGATGATGCCCAACCTGCTCTCGGGCGCGAGGATTTCAACCAGCGCCGGGTAGTGGCCCTGCGTTCCTGTCAGGCTGGCGATGTAGTCCACCTGTGAGAAGCCAATCGCGATGAGCTGCGGAGCCAGCGGCTGATAGTGGTTGATAACGGAATGGGCGCCGAGATCAAGACACCACTTTTGCGATTCCGGAGTGGAAGCTGTCGAGATGATGGTGAGGCCGGTAAGCTTGCGCGCCAATTGCGTAAGGATGGAGCCGACGCCTCCCGCACCGCCCATGATCAGCAGCGTGCCAACCGGCTCCTTGCCTCGCGGCACGTGAAGCCGGTCGAACAGCAGCTCCCAGGCAGTAATTGTGGTCAGGGGCATGGCCGCGGCCTGCGCAAAGTTCAGAGTCTTTGGTTTGCCTCCCACGATGCGTTCGTCGACCAGGTGAAACTCAGCGTCCGTGCCGGCCCGCGCAATGGAGCCTGCGTAGTACACTTCGTCGCCCGGCTTGAAAAACGAGACGCCGCTCCCCGTTTCTTTCACGACGCCCGCCGCATCCCAGCCAAGAATCTTGTAGCCCTCCTTGCCGGGCTTCACGCTGGCGCGGACCTTCACGTCGACGGGGTTGACTGAGATGGCTTTGACCTCGACCAGCAGATCGCGCCCCTCAGCTTGAGGAGTGGGCGCCTCGAGATCGAGCAACGACTGCGGATCTGAGATAGGTAAAGGTTCCCTGTAGCCCACTGCCTTCATACTCGCCTCCCATTTCGTTGCGCTCCTCCCGCCTGATCGCAAAGCGTGCAGTTGCCCTCGCGATTCCGCAAAAAACAATGTCTAACTCGCCGACCCCAAGTAAACCCAAGCGCTTCGGTTTCACCCCCGGGTAGGTTTCCGCTCATTCGCCAACTCGCTGACCCGCTCCCTAATCCTTCATCCTTAATCGAATCCCTAATCCCTGCTTCCCGTGTAGATCACGTGCCAGATCGACCTTGACCCGTCGTCGGTCACAAACAGCGAGCCATCCGGCGCCACGGCCACGCCCACCGGCCGCCCCCACACATCGCCATCGCCGTTGCCCACCGTAAAGCCGGTCAGGAAATCCTCATACTCGCCGGTCGCATGGCCGTTGTGCATGGGCAGGCGAATCACTTCGTAGCCGCTGCGTTGGGCGCGATTCCACGATCCGTGCTCCGCCGCGAATCCGTCGCCCTTGTACTCGGCCGGAAACTGCGACCCCTCGTAGAAAGTCATCTCCAGCGAGGCGAAGTGCGGCTGCAGGATGACGTCGGGCGTGATGACTTTGTCTTTCAGCTCGGGATGCTTGCCCTCGTGCCGCGGATCCTGGTGCGGGCCCATGTACCACCACGGCCATCCGTAGAAGCCGCCTTCTTGCACATGCGTCACGTAGTCGGGAACCAGATTGTTGCCCAGCGCGTCGCGCTCGTTGGTTGAGCACCACAGCTCGCCGGTGATGGGATTGATGGCCTCGCCCACGCAATTGCGCAGGCCCCACGCATAAATCTTGATGAATTTCCCCTCGGGCGTGAACTCCAATACGTCGGCCCGATGAAACTCCTCAGGATGCGTGTCGGGATCGTCGACATTGGAGTGCGAGCCCACTGACGCCAGCAGTTTGCTTCCGTCTTTGGTAAAGACCAGGTCGCGCGTCCAGTGGCCGCCGCCGCGCAAACGCCCGTAGCCGGGCAACTGGGCGATCTCCTGCTTGGGGCCGCTCGCGACCAGGTCGCCGTTGTGATAAGGAAAACGCACGATGGCGTCGGTGTCGCCGATGTACACCCATTGCGGGTTGGCGCCGCCCGGATAAAAGGCAATGCCGAAGGGTAGCGCGAGGCCGCTCGCGAACTCCGACACCTGCTTGGGATGGCCCTGGGCGTCGACGCCGCGAAAGACCTTGATCTTGCCCGAATAGCTTTCCGCCAGGAACAGGTCTCCGTTGGGCGCAAAGCGAATCAGGCGCGGGTTGTCGAGACCCGTGGCGTAGAGTTCCACCTTGAAGCCCTTGGGCGCGATGGGCCACGCGTTCGCGGGGCGGGGAACCACGGTGGGGCCATTGTCGACCGACTGATCGGGCGCCGGCGCCGGCAGATCGGCCACGGTCAGGTGACGGCGCGTGCCCGGCGACTCGTGCGCCGCGTCGGTGAATGCCGATTGGCCGGTGAGCACAACTTGCTTGGGGCTGGATTTACTGGCGGCATCGGCGCCGCGTGCAACCAGAACTGAAGCGAACAGGAGAGCGGCGACGAAGGCCGCAGCCACAGACAAATGACGAAAGCGATTCATGAAACCTCACGGGGATTGAAAATTAAGATCGAACGACCCCAGGCGGGGAGCCCTCGGCGGACTTTCCAGTCGAGAGCCCGCCTGTTGATTCAGATGCTACTCTGCTGCGCTCAGACCAACCCAGTGAAGCGCCTCACTTCTGTCGGCGAAGGCATGCATTTCCACTGCCTTGCCATGGCGGAATCGATAAACGTCAGCCAGCCGGATCTCCTGCCATGTTGAGCTGCCTTTGGGCAGCACCCGCGCGTAGACGAACACAACGATCCGATCGCCCGATGGAATGAAGCGCTCGGGTTGGCTGATGACTTCAGCGGCTCCGGCGCGCGACTGGGCAAGATACCGCTTGGCGCCCTCGATTCCGTGATACGTTCCTCCGCCCGGAAACGAAGCGGGCTCGATCCACTCCACATTCTTGTCAAGGAAGCGCACCGTCGCGTCAATATCCCCGCGGTTGAATGCGTCGTACGCGGCACGAAGCTTAGCGATCGCGTGGTTGGCCTGTTCTTGAGTAAGCACGGTTTGCTGCGATTCAACCCGGTGACAACTGAAAGCGAAAAGCAAGAGCAGCGGCGCAAGCGCCAACAACTTCCGCACATCGACCTCCCACGCTGCCGACAGAGTCAATCGCAATTCCCAGCTATTCTTTCAGATGTGCCGGTGAGCGCAAACGATTCGCCCGTCGGCCGCCGTTGCCCCTACAGCCCGCTGAAGGTGCTCACAGGTACCGTCGCCGTCACCACCACACGGTCATTGCGCTGGGTTACCTCGGCAGTCTTCAGCAATTCGCGGATGGCGTTGTTGGTCGTGGTCGGCGCGGTCGGCTGGGCGAGGGCGCGCACCAGCGTGACCAGCGTGGCCAGTGCGGCAGCCTGGCTGGCCGCCTTGTCTTCGCTGGGCGCAATCTCCTCGATGCGCAGGTGAAGCGAGCCCAGCTTGCCCGGCACCGGAAACGCGGGCGCCACGCTGGCGATGATGGTCGAGTCGGGCTCGAGCGGCAACTCCAGGCCGAAGATGTGAATGGCGCCGCTCTCCGAGAAGGGAAGTCCGATCTGCCCGACTCCCCACGCCAGCGAGAGCAGCGGAATCTCGTGGTAGTGCTGCTCGAGCAGCGTGGAGCCCGAGAAGGGCAGCGCGGCGGTGCGATGGCGGTCGAGGATGGAGTGGATCTGCTCGGGCGTGGGCGTGTTCGAAACACCCACCATGTCGTAGCCGATCTGCACCACGCGCACCGTGCGTCCCTCTGAGGGAATGCTGTAAATGGTGTGGCCGGCGTAGTCCTCGCGCGACGCCGCGTGAGCATCGAGCCAGGCGTTCAGCCGCTTGCCGGTGATTTTGCCCACCAGAACCATCGAGTAGGCGACCGGGCCGTTGGGACCGTTGGGGTCGGGCATGCGATGCAGCGCAATCGCCACCTGGTCCAGGTCGCGCTCGGGGTCGATGCCCACCGCGTCGATGAATTGCTGGTAGTCGGGAGCGCGCTCGGGAGGCTCGAGTTGCTTGTGAAACAGCGCCCGGATGGGCCGCAGATCCACATAAATGATGCCGTCCGACTCGGGTAGCAGCCGCGCTGCCTCGGGCGGAGCCTTGGAGCGCAGAAAGACGGCCACGGCCAGCAAAATCAGGACCGCGGCCACGATCAGAAGCGTTCTGCGCGTGCGCCGGCTCATTCGCTACGTCACGATTGAGCCTATCACCTGGGGCAATTGGAGCCGGCGGCCAGCAAAAACCGGCGTCGCATACAGCCTCTCTTTTCCTCCCCCCGGCGTATCCTGTATCGACAACGGGAGGCGCCCATGAATCTGCCCGACGCGCCAGTCGCACACCAAGGCTTCTTCGCAGCGCACTTCTTCACCGTGCGCGACCAGATCCAGTCGCAGGACTTCTACGTCAGAATTCTGGGCGGCAAACTGATCAAGCCCAAAGATCCCTGCTACATCAAGCTCCAGAATACGTGGATCATTCTCAATTCCGGCGGCGGCCCCACTCCCGACAAGCCGCAGGTCCTTCTTGAAACACCGCCGGATCTGAACCGCGTCAGCAGCTTTCTGAATTTGCGCGTTGCCGACATCTGGGCCTGCTACAAAGAATGGCGCGGCAAAGGTGCGCTCTTTCTTACCGAGCCCTTGGCCAATCCCGACGGCTGGGAATGGCGCTGCTACATGCGCGATCCCGACGGCTACCTCATCGAGGTCGGCCAATATACTCAACTCGCCATCGACTGGTTCAACAGCCACCGTTGATCAGGCGGCACCAACAAGGCAGGGCCATGAAGAATCGCGTCAACCTCAAACGAAGTGAGTCCGGCGGAGCGCCCGCTGAGCTCACCGGCGCAGGCGGCGGCGAGCTTGTCACCGAGACGTTCGCCTACGACGGTGGACGGCAGGTCACGGTGCACGTTCCAACGCGCCCGCCCCAGGCAATCGTCTTCGCCGCTGACGGCCAGAGAATCTCCAAGTGGGGCCGGCTGCTCGAAAACGCCGGCGTACCATCCACCATGATCGTCGGCGTCCATGGGCTCGCCGATGAGATGCTGCGAATCCATGAGTACTCGCCCGGCTTTGCGCCGCAGCGGTTCGCCGCGCACCAGAAGTTTTTCGTCGAGGATGTTCGCCGATGGACGGAGTCGCGCTTCGGCGTGGCGCTGCCCGCTCAGCGCACCGCGGTCTTCGGTGTTTCGGCGGGTGCAGAGCTGGCCCTGGCCCTCGGGTTGCGGCATCCTGATGTCTATGGCGCCGTCTTCTGCGCCTCGCCCGGCGGCGGTTACAGGCCGCCTGCCGCTATGCCCTGTCCGCTTCCGCGCGCATACCTTGTCGCCGGCACGCAGGAGCCGTTTTTCCTCGAGAACGCAAGAAGGTGGGCCGGCGCGCTGCGCGGCGCCGGCGCGGATGTCGTCATGCATGAGCGGGCCGGGTCCCACGGTGGCGCATTCTGGCAAGAAGAGTTTCCCCTGATGGTGGCCTGGGCATTTGCCCCATGATGCATCGCCGCGAGCGAAACTCTGACTGACTCAAAA
>JASHQH010000038.1 GCA_030037635.1 Acidobacteriaceae bacterium | reverse complement strand
GCGCGGCGATGGCCAGCAGAGCGGGCGCGTGCTTGAGAAGGCCGCCGATGTAGTACTTCGCGGTCTGGCTCAGCAGCGAGTAGCCCTTCTTGTCGTAGAAGACGTTGGTGTCGCCCTTCCACAGGCTCTGGTGCACGTGCATGCCTGAGCCGTTGTCGCCGAAGAGAGGCTTGGGCATGAAGGTGGCCGTCAAGCCGTGCTTGCGGCAGATCATGCGGATGATGTACTTGTACCAGATCAGGTTGTCGGCCATCTTGGTGAGGGTGCCGAAGCGCATGTCGATTTCGGCCTGGCCGGCGGTGCCCACTTCGTGGTGCTGCACCTCAACCTTGATGCCCACGTCTTTGAGCGCCAGCAGAATCTCGGAGCGCAGGTCCTGGAACTGGTCGGACGGCGGAACCGGGAAGTAGCCTTCCTTGTGGCGAATCTTGTAGCCAAGGTTCGGGCCCTCGTCGGTGCCCGTGTTCCACACGCCTTCGCGGGAGTTGACGTAGTAGTAGCCGCTCTGGGCGTTCTGGTCGTAGCGAACGCTGTCGAAGATATAGAACTCGGCTTCAGGGCCCCAGTAGCTGATGTCGGCGATGCCGGTCTTCTTCAGGTAGGCCTCTGCCTTTTGCGCCACGTAGCGGGGATCGCGGCTGTAAGGCTTGCGGGTGATGGGATCGATGACGTTGCAGATGATGTCCATGGTGGGAACGGAAAGCACCGGATCGACCCGCGCCGATTCGGCGTCGGCAACGAGAAGCATGTCGCTCTCGTGGATCTGCTGGAAGCCGCGGATGCTGGATCCGTCAAAGCCGATGCCATCGCTGAATAAATCGTCGTCAAGATCTTCTACGGGAATGGAAAAATGCTGCCACATGCCGGGCAAGTCGATAAAGCGGAGGTCGACAATTTTGATTCCAGCGTCCTTGGCTAGCTTTTTCACCTCGTCGGGATTCTTCGGCATTCTTAGATCTCCTTTCACTTGCTGGGGTCTCAATCAGGTGCGGGTTGGGTGGTCAAGGCCGGGTAAGGCGGCAAAATTCAGAAACGAATGGGCGGGTCTGAAATGCCGCAGCAGGCTCGGCCCTGAAGAATGAATGCAAATGGAGCCATGACCGGAGCACACTTCGGGCACACAACTTGGGGCGCTTCGGATTCACAGGAATCCTAGTGCCTCAAGCATAAAGAATCCGTGAAGATTTGGGGGCCGAGGGTGTGGAAAACCGCTTTTAGGCGTGTCGGGCGATGAGGACCATGAGCAGCAGGATGACCACTGGAATCAAGGCCAGGGCGGCATAATAGAGGATTTTGCGCGGGAGCTGGGCCTTGCGCTTTTGCCAGTCGCGCAGTTCGACGCGGTCTTCCACGCCCACCTGGGCGGGATTTTCGAGGTCGCGGAGGAACTCCTGCGCGTGCGTGTACCGGTTTCTGGGATCACGCTCCAGGGCGCGATAGATGATCTCCTGCAATTGCGGCGAAACCGAAGCGTCGGCCACGCGCGGCGGGATGGGGTGGTTGAGCAGCCGGTCGTTCATTACCGCCAGCGGCGAGGGGCCGGTGAAGGGAAGTTTGCCGGTGAGCATTTCATAGAGAATCACGCCCATGGCATAGATGTCGGAGCGGGCGTCGCCGCGTTTGCCTTTCACCTGCTCGGGCGAGATGTAGTCGGGCGTGCCCAGCCCGGCGTTGAAGTTGGCGTAGGTGAGGCGGCGCGCCGAAGCATCGCTGGCAATGCCGAAATCGATGAGCTTGATGTGGTCATCGTCATCGACCATCACGTTCTCGGGTTTGAGGTCGCGATGGACGACGCCGTTGGCGTGGATGTAATCGAGCGCCTGGAGCACTTGAGTGGCGATGCGGAGGGCGCGCTCCTGCGGGATGCGGCCTTCTTCGAGAATGCGGCGCAGCAGGCGGCCCTCGCACCACTCCATGACCATGTAGACGCGCGAGCGCTTTTCGCTGTTGTAAACCCGCATTACGTTGGGATGGTTGAGGCGCTCGCCGATGCCGGCCTCGCGCTTGAAGCGATCGAAGAAGACCGGATCGGCCTCCACGTCGGGGTGGGGAATTTTAAGGGCCACGGTTCGGTTGTCGCGCGTGTCGGTGGCGCGGTAGATGGTGGCCATCCCGCTGCGAGCCACGGGGGCTTGAATCTTGTAGTAATCGACTTGAGAGCCGGGTTCGAGGCTGTCGTAGAAACTCATCGGGCGTGCCAGCAGGGGCTGGTTCTACTGTAGCGGGAATTGGGCGGGAAACAGTAAGGAATTCGTAAATGAGAGATCGGGAACAAGGGAGCGAGGGAGCGCCCTCAATAGATCAGCTTGAGCGAAAACTGAATTTGCCGCGAAGTGCCGGCGGTCTTGCTGATGAAGCCGAATCCTGAACCCAGCAGGGTGTTCGCGGGCAGTCCCATGTTGACCACGTTGAAGAGGTTGAAGAACTCGCCGCGGAACTGCAGGTCGGCGCGCTCCAGGCCGCTGCGCCGGCGTCCGATGGGCGTGGTCTTGATGAGGGCGTAATCGAAATCGTAATAGGCCGGGCCGCGGAAGGTGTTGCGGCCCAGCGTTCCGTAGCGTCCGGAGTTGGGTCCGGTGCCTCCCGCAATGCCGATGGGGATGGAAAAGAAGCTGGCGTTGTTGGCGCCGAGGCCGAAGTAGTCCTCCCTGGGCCGCGTGGCGCTGTGGGCGGTGGACAGGTTGGGCGTGCCGATCTGATCGGGCCGGTCGGCGCCGATGGTGCCGTAGCCGGTTTGCTGCAGGCCTGAGTAGACGGTGAAGGGCGAGCCGCTGGAGATGGTCGAGATGCTCAGAAACTCCCAGCCCCTGGTCATCAGCTGGGCCCGGGAGGGCAGAAATCGAAGCGCCTGCAGGTGCAAATCCTGGGCCGCGCTCACCGTGAAGGCGTGCGTCACATCGAAGTTCGATGGACCTTTTTCGGTGTGCGTGTCGGATGGATTCTGCGGGCTGAACAGAACCACGGCTCCCGCTGATCCGGTGCCGCCCTGCAGGCCGCTCACATTGTCGAGCGATTTGCCCCACGTGTAGCCCGCCTGCAATCCGGGGCCATCGTGCCCGGCTTGCCCGGCCAGAGAAGTCTGCAATGCGTTGTAGGACGAGTGCGAAGTGTCGGTGACCACGGACTCGAATCCGAAGCCGCCCGTTACCGCGCCACTGCTGTCGAAGTCGGTGAACGGCGCAAAGCCGGACCCCGCTCCCGGGTAAGCGTTGGGATACGACATTTGCGGCAGCCGGAACGCCTCAGTGCCCACATAGGCTGCATCGGCCGTGAGCCCACCCCACGCACGCTCCAGTCCCAGCGTCCAGGTTTCAAGAAACCCGTCTCCGAAGCGGGGATCGATGGCGCTCAAGTTGAGCAGCGAAAGCTGATGCCCCGGCGCCAATGCCGCCAGGTCCTGCTGGTAAAGATTCACATCCATCACCGTGTTGGCGGGCACCTGCTTGGGATTGCCGCTCGCAAACACGTTCTGCCCCGACGTCGAATAGGTGAGTGGAAGCTCGTCGGGCGTGATCTGGAAACCGTAGGCGATTTCTCCGCTTGGCGAGGCATTGACGCGCGGGTAAACGGCAAAGGGCGTTGACCCGGTCAGCAGATTGTCCTGCCAGATGTTGGGCGGGATCACGGTGATGGCTCCGCCGGCGTGCACCCGCACCTGTCCTGGCGCGTTCCAGTCCATCTGAAGACGCGGCCCCCAGCCATTCCATCCGCTCCGGTATCCCGGCTGCGGGTTGATCAGATACTCCTGGTTCACGCCCGCCGGCGGATAGGGGTTGAGAAAACTCGAGGTGCGGTGCGCGCGCTCCGTGATGGGCGTGTAGACCTCGTAGCGAAGGCCGTAGTCGAGAGCCCCGCGGCTGTTGATTTTCCAGGTGTCCTGGATGTAGGCGTTCACATCGTTGCGGTTGATGGCTGCCGGACCGATGTGAGTTCCATTCGAGAAGTACGGCGGCGCGACAGCGATGGTATAGCCGTAGGGATACCCAAGCAGCAGGCTGCTGAGCGTATCGGGCAGAGGATCACCGGGCTCAACGCTGTGCTGGCCGCTCGCCGAAGGAATGAAGACGGGCGAATAGACGGTGCCGCCGCCAAAATCGTATTCTCCGTTGGGGCTGATTCCGAAGTAGGTCGTGTCGCGGTTGAGCCGCGCCTCCACGCCCCACTTCACGTTGTGCGGTCCCGAGGTAAAGGCGAAATTCAGCTGGCCCTGGAACAGATTTCCGAACGCCGACATCACCGATCCGGCTGCGGAGTTGTATGGCTCGTAGAGACCATCGATGAACTTCAGAGCCGGGTCGGTATGGTTGGGTGTGGGAAAAGAGGGAGTGGAGCGAGTGATGCTGAGCGACGCCGACCATAAATACCGCGGCGACACCGTGCGCGTGTAGGTGAACACCACATTCCGCTGCCGGTCGACGTACTGTATGCCAAAACTCGGTTCCAGCAGGGTCTGGTCGGGGTTGGTCGTCGGTCCGGTCAGATTGTCGTAGGTGAATCGGCCCAAAAACTGCCCCTTGTGGCCCAGCGTCTGATCGATGCGGATCGAGAACTGATCGGCGTCAGTGTCTACATTGGAAGGCGCTTCGTAGGTGCGCGGTCCATATGCGCCCGTGGGAACATTGGGCTTGGGATAGAGCGCGAGCAGCGCAGCGATCTGCGGATTGACCGGCACCTGAAGCGTGTCGGTGCTTCCGCCGGGGTAGGTCACCGTGTCCTGACCCGCGCGCTCCTCGACCGTGGGCACGGCCAGCACCTGCGTCGTCCCCAGCACCTGCCGAAAGCCCTGATACTCGCCGAAGTAAAAGGTCCGGCCGCGCCCGTCATACCAATGCGGCAGCACCACGGGGCCGCCATTGGTGAATCCGAACTCGTTCCTCCGGAACGGCGGAATCCGGCCGGGATCCGCGATCGATGGATGGTCGAAGTAATTGCGCGCGTCGAGCGACGAGTTGCGCAGAAACTCGAAGAACGATCCATGGAAGCCGCTCTTGCCTGACCGCGTGATGATGTTCGTGAATCCCGCCGCGCCGCGCCCGATCTCGGCTGGCATCCAGCCCGAACTGGACTGCAATTCCTGAATGGCGTCGACGTTGAAGTTGGTAAAGATGGTGCCTCCCATCTCCGGATCGCTGACGTCGGCGCCATCCATGGCGAAAACCGCCTCCACGCCGCGCTGCCCGTTGATGGCGAATTGCTGCGTGAAGTTGGTGGCGCCGTTGATGTCTGTCATGGTGCCCGCGGCCAGCAGCAACAGCGTGCTGAAGTCGCGGCCGTTGAGCGGCAGCTCGCTCACGGCCTGGCTCGACAGCTTCTCGCCGCCGGTCGCCGCGGCGCCATTTGCGGCAGAGCCCGGATTCGCATTGGAGGCGACGGGCGCGGCGCCCTGCGATTCGAGAGTGACCGTGACTGTGTTTTGATCGGAGACGGTTAAGACCAAGATTGCATTTGTGACATTGATCGCGAACGGGGAGGTTGGCGCCCGGCCAGGCAGTTGCACTGTCGCCGTGTAGGGTCCCGGCGGAACGCCGGCGAGGGTAAAATGCCCATCGGCTGCGGTGATCGCGGTGTGCAGTTCCCCGGGCGTTCCTGCGCCGGCGATGGTCACGTGGGCGCCGGCGACAGGTGCGCTGCCAGCCGCGTAAACAATGCCCGTCAAAGCCGCCGCAGGCGCGGGGGTCACCTGCGCACCGAGTGGAATCCCAACCATGAGTCCCAGCAGAAAGAGGATGGTCGCGACCGGCCAACTCTTCTCGAACTGCAAATCTCTATGCGGTGCACTTGCTTCCGGCGGCTTGCTCACGTCATGTCCCATTTAATGAATCTGAAGGCTCCCGGTGAGGGGCGTTTGATCCGATGAGCCTCCCACGAAGACCTGGTAATTGCCAGGCGCCAGGTTCCAGTTGTTATGCGCTTCGTCGAACGTCTGCAGAACACGCAAATCGATTGGCACTGTCACGGTCTGCGTCTCGCCGGGCGCCAGCGTAATCCGCTTCCAGCCGGCCAGCCGCTTATACGAGGACTCGTCCGCGCCTTGCGGAAGCCGGGCGTAGACTTCCGCGATTTCTTCACCCGCTCGCGCGCCCGTATTTTTCACCGTGAAGCGCACCGTCTTCGCGGCGGAATCGACGCTCAGGCCGGAATACTCATACGAGGTGTAGGAGAGCCCGAAGCCGAACGGAAACAGCGGTTGCTTGTGCTCGGCCTCAAACCATTTGTAGCCCACCTCTGCGCCTTCGCTGTAATTGACGGCATAGTTCGATGGAGGAGCATGCCTCATCGCCTGCTCCGGCCTTGGAGTGGGCGCCGGCAGAATAGCCGCGTGAGGCAGATCGTTCTCGTCTTTGGGGAAGGTGATGGGGAGTTTGCCCGACGGATTCACGTCTCCAGTGAGCACCTCGGCCAAGGCCTTGTGTCCCGAACTGCCCGCGTACCACGCCTCAACCACGCCGGCGACCTTATCGATCCAGGGCATCGTCACCGCCGAGCCGCTTTCGAGCACGACGATGGTGTCGGGATTGGCGTCTGCCACCTGCTCGATGAGAGCGTTCTGATTACCGGAGAGTGAAAGGCTCTTCAGATCCATGCCCTCGGATTCCCACTGGTACCCAAAGACAATGGCAAGATCAGAATTTCTGGCCAGCGCGGCCGCCGACTGCAGGTCCGTTCCCGGATCGAATTCGATCTTGGTGTTGGGCAGCTTTGCGCGCAACGCCTTCAGCGGAGAGGTCGGAAACCAGGCCTGTTCATCCCAACGCGGCGCACCCTTTCCCGGAGGCATGATGGCATTGCCGCCCGGCGGATCGACCTGCGCCGATCCTGCTCCGGAGATCATGCCCACATCGGCATGCCCTCCGATGATCGCGATGCTGTGAACCTTTGAGGAATCGATGGGCAGGATGGCATGGTCGTTCTTCAGCAGAACAATGCTCTCCTCCTCCACACGCTGGGCGACTTCAAAGCCTTTCTGAACATCCACAACGTCCATTTGAGGCGGATCGTCGACGATTCCCGACGCGAACTCCGCATAGAGAACGCGCCGGGCATGATCGTCAATCTCGGCGAGTGGAACTTTCCCGGCCTCGACGGCTTCTTTGAGCTTTGCGCCGTAGTAGCTGTCTGCCGGCTGTTCCTGATCGAGACCGGCCGCAGATGCCGCGACGGTGCTATGCGTCCCGCCCCAGTCTGAGATCACAAATCCCTTGAATCCCCAGTCCGTCTTCAGCACATCGTGCAGCGTGTATGGATTTTCGCAGCTGTAAACGCCGTTGACGCGGTTATAGGAACACATGACCGCGCCGGGATTGGCGAGGGAGATGGCGATATGAAAGGCAAGCAGATCCGACTCCTGCATGGCCTTTCTTGAGATGATGGCGTTCACAAATGTGCGTCCCGTCTCCTGGTCGTTCATCACATAGTGCTTAATGTCGCCCACCACGTGTTGCGCCTGCTCGCACTTCATCATGCTTCCGTCCATGGTGCCGGCCAGAAGCGGATCCTCGCCCGTGTACTCGAAGGTGCGCCCATTCCTGGGCTCGCGGACCAGGTCCACTCCGCCGCCCAGCGTCATATTGAAGCCCTGCGCCCTCAGCTCCTGGCCGATTACGGCGCCGAAGGCGCAGGCCGAGTCCGTATCCCAGCTCGAGGCCGCTCCCAGGTTGGAGGGCATCGCGGTCGAGTAACGCCCGTTCACTCCGCTTTCCCTCACGCCGTAAGCCGCATCGGAAATGACGAGGCCCGGGATGCCGAGGCGCGCCACGCCTTCGACGTAGCCGGCGCCTCCATTCGCAAGATGCGTGAGAGGCATATTCCAATGCGAATCGTGTGCCATCCCGTTTCCGTGCAGCAGGGCCAGCTTCTCGTCGAGCGTCAGTTGCTTGAGGACCATCTCGGCCCGTTCCTGCGGCGCGAGCTTGGGGTTCATCCAGGGCCGCTCTGTGTCCTGCGCCACGAGGGCGCACGCTCCCGAAAGGAGCGCCGTGAGGGCGATCAGTGGAAGGAAACGGTGCGAATTACGCGTGCGCATTTGCATATGTCTCCAGGTGCCGGTGCGGTGGGCCAACACGGCTTTTCAACTCGGCGGGACCGCAGCCGGCCTGGTCCCCGCGCGCAACGGCGACAGCAAGATCGAGTGGCGACTTTTGATGAAGTTTCAACATGTACAGACCGATTATCGCAACTGTCGCCCCCGCGGAATGAGAGACGGACGATGAGCCAAGGGCGCAAACGCGCATGAATCACACCATCCGCGACTCTGGATCGGCGCAGCTGCGCCGCCGCAATCGCCCCTATTTCGGAACACTGGGCGTGCCCGGCAAAATGAACGTCTCCTTGGTTGTGTGAAAGTCCTGCAGATAGGTGATCCCGTTCTCGCTAAAAGTGGTAACGCCGGATTCGGCGTGTTTTTCTGCAATCAGACGGGCAGGAATCGTGATCGGCTGTTTTCCGTCGGCCTTGAGGGTCAACTGCACTTGCGGTCCCGAAGGCTCCGTCCAGGTGACCTCGTATTGCCCCTGGGCGATTTGAAGGTTGCCGACACGAACCTCGCTGGGAAGGACAAAACGCTGCGAATTCCTGCTCGCAGCCGGCGCAAGTGAGCCTGCGATCAGCAAGGATAAAAGCGCAATTCCCCAAATGGGTTTCACGAATCTCCTCCTGGGCCGAGTGTCGAGCCCTGCCGGGCCCGTCTTCAAACTCCAGCCCGGAGTGAGAATAGGCGGGTTTGTCGCTCCTCAGGAAGCTGCATCGTGCAGCGAACAGAGGCAGGATCACATAACGGCTGATCAATGAAAGAGATCAGCTCATGCGAACGGGCTTCGAGCAGGGATGTATGATACGGTCTTTTCCTGCCGATCTGAGCGCCTACCAGGTTTCGACAGCAAGAATATTCGGAGGTCCGGGGTTCCCGTCGATGACGTTGGTCTCGATCACCGCTTCAAGATTGAGCTGCTCCCAATTCCTGGGCGCCTTTTCGAGCATGGCGTCAAGATAAACGGGGTTCGATACCACTTCGCTGGCCGCCTGGGTCCCCTCGCCGAGGATTCCCGCAACGATAATCACCGGCTGTCCCGTCACGTTGTCATGGATCCTGGCGACGATGGCGTAGTCCCTCGCCAGCTTGGTATGCGGAACCTGCCATTCGAGGGTCCAGAATCGCGGCTGGGCGCTCTTGCGGTCCACCAGCTTGCGCATATCGCCGTCGGTTTCGAACCCGAACGGCAGGTCCTGAGTGATGCGCATCGTCCAGATGTTGTCGAACGCACCGATCAGCACGATGGGGCTTTCACGCAATTCGGCGAAAGGAGTCTGGGAAGCGGAGACGACACGAAATGCGTCGTGGCGCGCAGCCAGAGGAACGATGGACCTAGCAAGAGTGATCACATCCGAGACATCCAAGCCACCGTTGACGGGCATGCCCTGCGAAAGATTGGGGTGCGCCGGATCTGTGGCGTCTGCCGGCATGCCCAGGCAGTATGTGATCCTGCTGGACGCAGAGGTGATTGGCTCCCAAAAACGTTCAAGGTTCGACGGCTCGCTGGAAACCTTGATCCGTCCCAGGCCGAACCCCGCCAGCACCGCCAGCGCCAATGCGGCTGCAATGGAAAACCAGCGGCGCAGATTCGTTCCGGCAGCCGGTTCTTCGAGAGACGGGAGCTGGCCGCCCGCAATGTAGGAATTGGGCAATGCCGCCGGCGCCGGCCCGGCAACGCCTGCGCCTGCATGATTGGTCCCGGCCGCCGGCTCGCGAAACGCAGGCACGTAGGAGCCTACCGGCATTTCAATGATCAGTTCTCCAGCATGCTCGGGCCGGTAGTAGTACTGGATCAGCCGCTTGCGCACTTCAGCGGCCGTCGTGCGCACCACGGGGTCGAGGTTTACGTCGTAGCTGGGCTCGCGGCCAAACGCCTCAATGCCAATGGTGCGTTCCTTCAATTCATTGGCATTGCCGAGCAGCGTCTGCTCGACCGTGTAGGCAAGCAGTACCGGGTAGCGCTTGCTGTGCGTGAACAAGGGGTGTGCGAGCAGCCGCTTCAATTGCTCGCGGACCGAAGAGGGCGGAGGGGCATGGTTTGACCCGTTCGCTTCCTTCTCGGATTGGGGCGGCGATAACATGCTCAACTTCGCTGGCCACGCCGGGCCTGCCGGCGCCACGCTTCCGGCTTGCGGACGGGCAGCAGAACAGGCGCAAACAAACCTTTGTCTCCGCTCCGCTGGCGGACAATCTCATGGACAAACTTCGATTATTGCACAATCAGGGAAGACGGATCGCGCCCACGAATGGCCGCTCTTTCCCATTGTCTATTGGCTACTCCCTGTGTTTACGCGGGCATGCGGTAGGGGCGGCCGCGATACATCCCTACCTGTTCCACTGAGCGCACGCGAATTACCTGCGCGGTGGTGTTGTCGGCGCCGTCAATTTCCACGGCGCGGGCCACGAGTTCACGGGCAATTTGGGCTGCGTCTTTCTTTTGCGACGCAATGGCGGCGATCTCGGCCATACTCAACTCGTCGTGCAGGCCATCGGTTGACAGGACGAGCACGTCGCCGGGGCGAATGGTGAGGGCCGACGTATCGGGAGAAACGAACATCTCGGGTCCCAGGGAGCGGATGAGCACATGCCGCATATCGGAGTCGGCGATCTGGCCGCCCGAGATGAGGCCCAGTTTGCGCTGCTCGTTGACCAGGGTGTGGTCCTGGGTGATTTGGCGGGCCTGCCCTTCGCGCACCAGGTAGCAGCGCGAATCGCCGACGTGCGAAATTACGGCCTGGTCATAGCGCAAGGCGCAGGCCACGAGCGTGGTGGCCATTTTGCGCCCTTGGTGCTCGGGGGCGAGCGTGGAATCGTGCACCGCGGCATTGGCTTGCTGAATGAGGCGCGGCAAAAGGCCGATAAGCATGGCGCCGGGTTGCGCCTTGGAGAATCCGTCGGTGAGCACGGAGATGGCTGTTGCCGATGCGACTTCGCCCAGGTCGAGACCACCCACGCCGTCGGCCACGGCGAAAAGAAAACCGTGGGAGCGGGCCTGCTGGCGGGAGGCGGGGACAAAAGAGCCCACAGCGTCTTCATTATTGGTGCGGACTTTGCCGAAGTCGCTCGCCTCGCCGAACTGTACGTCTAACATGTGCTCCGCCGGATGGGGGTGTGGCTAGCTCAATGCGCGCTGTGTAAAGAGTCCGAAGTGCGTTGGGTGATGCGGTGGCACAATGCAGATCCTTCGACTTGGCTCGACTCGACACCCCAGCGCGCAAAGACCGCTCGCCGGGGGCCCCTTTTGCGGCCGTCTCCGCTCAGGAGGTCCGTTCGATCAGGTATAACCGCGATCGGGTGGACCCCCTCTCCAGCCTCTCATGGCAGGGCTGGAGAAAAGGTCCACCCGGAAAAGCTTCCTAATTCAGGTTACGACGATGAAGATACGTGCTGCTTGGCAGAAAGCAAAACATCCTTGCCCTTGGCCTTGGAGGCGCGGAGGAAGTACACAGCCCCGTAGAGGCCCCATACCCCTGAGATGCCTAAAGCGGTCAAAGGCTCCATCTTGGTGCCGAGGTTGAAGAACGGGCCGGCCAGATAAAACGCCATACAAACCAGGTTGGCAAGCAGGCCGAATCCGGGAATCAGGTAATGCTTCAACAGGTGTTTGTCGTGGCGCTCAGAGTAGGCGATGATGCATAGCAGGCAACTCAGCCCGTAGAGGATGAACGTGCCGAAGTTCGAGGTGAGCGTAATGGCGAGCAAGGTGTTGGGTAGCCCCGCCATCTTGTCGTGCGTGGAATAGCCGAAGCTGGAAAAGATGTTGTGGGGCAGCGCGGCGATGGAGGCGTCGGTGGGAGCGCTGGCGTCGCCGAAAGCCATGGAAAGAGCCACCACGCCGATGACGGCCGAGATGACCGCAAGCGTCCAGATGGCGCGCCGTGGCGAGAGCGACTCAGCGTGCAACAAGCCGAAGTGCTCGGGAACCTCTTCGTCCTTGCCCATGGCGTAGGTGACGCGGGCGCCGGTATTCATGCAGCTCAGCGTGGTTCCGATGAGCGCGAGGAAGACGGTGAAGGCTTCAACCAGCATGAAGTACTTGCCATTGCCATGGCCAAGCAGGCCGTCGCCGACAATGATCATCATGTCGCCGATGGGCGCAGCCGAAGTGGCTGCGCTCTGCATGGTGTAGCCGGAGTTGAGGAAGTAATTGGCGCAGAAGTACTCAAACAGGTAACAGAACAGCCCCTGAATCAGCAGCGAAGCAATGACGGCGATGGGAATGTGCTTGGTGGGGTTTTTGGCCTCGCCTCCCATCGAGGTGACCGATTCGAAACCGACCAGAATGAGAATGGCCACCGTGGCCTGGATGAACATCCAGCTGAACCTGTGGACTTTGACAACCGAGGCGGCGTTGGGATGGGTGAGGAAGTTGCCGCTCGAGTCGGTGGTGGGATAGCTGATGGTGTAGGGAACGGGCTTGCCTGCGCTATCGACCGCGCAAATTGGATTGCCGCTGGCGTCGCGCGAGGTGGTTCCGTCTTTAGCCGTGGCAAATTGGCAGGTATAGGTCGCCAGCGTCTGGCCGTCGTACTGAAAGGCGGGTGCGCCGGTGGGGTGGCTGGAGCGATAGCCGAGCGCCAGAACGCTGAAAACGATCAAGGCCGAAATCTGCACGATGTTGATGGCCAGGTTGACCGCCGTGGAAGCGCCGGCGCCCTTGGAGGCAATCCAGGCTACGAAGAACGAGAAGACGATGGCGACCAGGCTCGTAAAGACAGGCCCGGGGTTGGAGCCGTTGATGAAGCTGGGATAGAGGAAGCCGACAACGTATCCGACAAAGATGCCGGTGACGGCGACCATCACGCCGGGATACACCCAGTAGTAGAGGTGCGAACCCCAGCCCACGATGAACTTGGCGATGCGGGCATACTTGAAGGCCTTGTCTTTGGAGAGCATTGCCTGCTCGGCGTAGTAGTAGCTGGAGCCGGTGCCGGGATAGAGCTTGGAGATCTCAGCGTAGGCTACCGCGGTTGCCAGGCAAAGCAGCAGAGCGGCGAAGATGCCGATCCACATATCGGGAGCGGTGGAAGGCTGGTTGGCGACGCCTGTGGATGCCTGGAGATAGAAGGTGAGCCAGAGGAACGCGCCGGGAGCGATGAGCGCCATTGCGTTGCTGGTCAACCCGGTGAGTCCGAGCGTGGCCTGCATCTGAGGTGCTTTCTGATCTGCCATGAAAGATTCTCCTGAGATTTGAATTTCGTTTGGCTTCTCCCGGCGGACCGGGCATTCCGTTTGTGGGCGTTTTTCCGACCGCATCGCCCTTTGGGCTCACCGCAAACCGGATTCCGGTGTTGTGAGGTTAACGGTCAGCCCATGAAGGCGAAATAAAGAATCAAGAGCCCTATTGGTGAGGCTGCAAGATCAAGATCAGCGCCACCGTCACGGTGGATTGCCCGTCGACCATCCCGGTTGCGTTCTTGTGGAAAAACGGCTCGTCGGATTGGTCATGGCGGTATTCGGCGCGCGACACCAGGGCCTGCGGCATTTTGGGGACCTTGTACTCGAAGGTCCCGGTGACTTCGTTCAGGTGCTGTGCAGTGCCGGTCTGAAAGCCGTTGGGGTCGTTGAAGAACTCATACCGGCCGGCGATGGCGGTGGAGGGCTTGATCTGCTGGTGCGCGGCGAAGGCGATGCCCTGCCAGGTGTTGATGTTGTTATCGCCGCTCAGGTAGGGATAGGTGCCGACGATCGCATCGTGGTTCCTGCCCCAGTCGTAGTTGATGTAGGCGTTGAACTTGGAGTTGGGCGTGAGCAGCAGCGTGGTATCAATCAGGTTGCGATAGCCGTGGCCGGGCAAAGCATTCTCGGGACCGGTGTATACATTCAGGTCCCAGGTGTACTTGGTTTTTACCAGCGCGCTGGTGAGGCCGACTGTTGCCCACCCGTTATTTTTGGTCAGCACGTTCCAGCCGTTCACCACCTGCACGCCGATGGTTTCGGTTTTCGAGACGGGCATTGAAGTGCGCAGGCCGAAGTGCGTGTAGGGAATGGCCCACGAAAAGAGCAGCGAGCGCGAGTAGTTCCAGTTATCCTTGGCTTCAATCACTTCGGCGCCGGCCGACGTGACAAATCGGCCAAAATCAGCTTCGAACCCTTTGGCTGCGGGCGGCTTCAGGCTCAGATACGCCTGTTCAATGTAATCGCCTTGCAGTCCCGCGGTGACGAGCCCGTTGGTGCGGCCGTAAAAGAAGTCAAAGTGCGCGCCGAACGGGGCCGGATCGTGATTCAACGTGAGCTTGACCGCGCTCAGATCAACAGTGTCGGTTTTGTCGTTGAAGTTGTACAGGTCGTTGATTTGGCCGTTGGCCGACTCGGTGGGCTGGTTGTAGTTGTAGCTGTAGTAGCCGTCGACAAAGCCGGTGACGGCCATGGGGCCGACTTTCCACGGGAACTTGAGGGGCGCGGCCGCGGGAGCAGCAGGCGCAGCCGCCGCCGGAGTTTGCGCCGCCGGCGTGGCTGCCGGGGCCGCAGACGCTGAAGCATCCGGCGTCGGCGCCGGCGTGGGAGTTTGCGCGCCGGCCGTGAGGGCGATGGAGGCCAGGGCTACGGCGATCGGTTGAAGAGTGACCCTCGCAAGTGAATGCATCGGCAAATTACCTCCAGAAAATTTTGTGTATGTTGGCAAGGCACACCAAGCCGGACGGAGCGTTCGAACACTCTCCGGCCTGCGCCGCCGTGGGACGAGTTTAAGAGCACAGTGTCGCAAGGACTCCCAGCGGCGCGCTGGCAATCGCGCTTGGTCGACCGTGGTTGCTGGGTTGACCGGTGTTGTTGCCGGCTGAAACGAGCTAGCAGTAGTAATGCAAACAAGGCATAAAGACAAAATGAAAAACACAAAAGGTTTTTCATCGCGCATGATGAACCCATAAAGAATTTGATTTTTCAGGCACTTGTCAGAACGCAGTGACCGGTCCGAGGCCCCTGGACGGCGATGAAGCATGGGGAAGCCCCGGAACTGTTAAAATTTGGTTTCCCAGCTCAAACACTGGAACCCAGCAGGCAAATTGAATCCGGAGTGAGCGCAGACCCGGTCGAGCAGATGGGCTTCAGCCCCGGCAGCCTGGGTTTTTTTGAATTCCTTCTTTTTGCTGCGCGATCGAGAGTCCACTTTTATCTCGAAATGGAGAGTAGGTGCCTGTGTCTCAGAGCGTTTATGCGCGGCCGGTCATCCGCTTCGCTTGGTCGCGCGGCTCCGGCTCGCGGCTCCTTCTTTTCGTGCTGGAGTGCGCATTGGGCATGGCAGCGGTCATTCTGGTGTCGGCCGTCGCCCATTGGTTCCGATGGCTGCTTCCCGTGGCCACGCTGCTTTATCTGCTCATTGTGGTTCCCACCGCGCTTTTGTGCGGATTCTGGCAGGCGGTGGTGGTCTCGCTCTCAGCGGTAGTGGCGCAGGCCTGGTTCACCGCGCAGGCGCAGTTGGCGATGGCGGCCAACCCTGCGAATTCGGTCACCTTAGTCGTCTTTGTCCTGGTAGCGCTTACCGTGAGCCGTCTTTCGGCAAGAATGATCGAACATGCAAGTGAATCCAAATCGCGCAGCGGACAGATGGAGGACTTGTATGAATTCACGCGGCGGACCCTGCAGATGAATCTGCACGCTGAACCGGGCCCGCAATTGGCTGAACTGGTGCATGACATCTTTCAACTGGAATCGGTGGCGGTGTTTGACGCCGATCTGCACGAAGTGTACGAAGCGGGCTTCTGGAGCTCCGATCCTCAGGAGATGGCGCAAAACGTTTATTACTTCGAGACCTCAGACGACGATGCGGAAACCGGAATCGGGCGCCGCGTGGTGCGGCTGGGATCGGTTCCTGTGGGCAGCCTGGTGGTGCGCGGGCAGACCAGCCCGCTTACCAACAGCGCCATCGCTTCACTGATCGGAATCACCTTTGATCGTTACCGCGCCTTCGCCAACGAGAGCCGTATTGAGATGGAACGGCGGACGGAGCAGCTGCGTGCCACGGTGCTCGACAGCCTGGCCCACGCATACAAGACGCCGCTCACCGCGATCCGTGCGGCGGCGACAGGGTTGGGCGAGATGGGCCATCTTTCGCCCGGTCAGGCGGACCTGGTGACGCTGATCGACGAGCAGACCGGCGTTCTGAGTGAATTGACCACGCGGCTGCTGACCACTGCCCGCCTCGACCAGGGCGAGGTGGCCATCAACGTTGCCCCGGTGGGCGTGAGCATACTGGTTGAAGAGGTGTTGGCCGGCCTGAAGGACCGGCTGGCCAGCATGAAGGTCGCACTGGAGATCGCCGACGAAGAGCTGGTGCTGAGCTGCGACCGGGAGCTGATGGGCATGCTGCTGACCCAGTACATTGACAACGCGTGCAAGTACTCGAATTTCGGGTCGACCATCACCATCCGCGTGCAGGTGGATGCAACCGAGGCTATCTTCTCAGTGCACAGCCATGGGCCCGTGATTCCGGTAACCGACCGCGAGCGCATCTTCGACCGCTACTATCGCTCGTCGACGTACTCCGGCCGTGCCAGCGGAACAGGCATCGGGCTCTCGGTGGCCAAGCGGGCGGCGCAGATCCATGGCGGATCGGTTTGGGTGACGAGCGACGAGCAGGAGGGCACCGCGTTCTTTGCCGCCATACCGCTGGAGAAGCAGAGGAGCTAGGTTTCTGGCCGCTTGAATTTGCAGCTTTGGGCCTCGTGCTGCCTCACCCATTCGCTCAAAGAGCGGGCGAATGGATGGGGCACGGATGCGGGAGATGGGCAAGAAAGAAGGAGATTCCCGATGACGCAGACAGCCATTCGCATTCTTGTGGTTGACGACGAGCCGGCCATCCGCAGGGCGTTGCGGCCGCCGCTGGCCGAGCTTGGATTTCACCTGGCCGAAGCATCGCGGGGCGAGGAAGCGCTGCAAGTGCTCCGCTCCGCGCAGTACGACGCCGTGCTGCTTGACATCAATATGCCCGGCATCGGGGGAATTGAGACACTGCGCCGCATTCGCTCCTTCGCGCCGCGGCTTCCCGTCTTGATGCTGACGGTGCGCGACGACGAAGAGGACAAGGTGGAAGCGCTCGACCTGGGCGCGGACGACTATGTGACCAAACCCTTCAGCATGCGCGAACTGGTGGCGCGGATTCGCTCGGCCGTGCGGCGCGTGCGCGCGCCTTTGCGCAATGAAGATGCTCCCATCGAGATCGGCGAAATCTACATGGACCCGCTGAAGCGCCACCTGAGCAAGCGCGGCCAGAACATACGCCTCACTCGCAAGGAGTTCGATATTCTGTATTGCCTGATGAGTCGCGCCGGCCGCGTGGTGACCTACGCCAAGCTGCTCACCGCGGTGTGGGGCATCGAGTCACGAGAAGAAGTGGAGTACCTGCGCACCTTCGTCCGCCAGTTGCGCAAGAAGATCGAAGACGACCCGTCGAACCCCCGGTATCTGCTGACCGATGTTTACGTGGGCTACCGGTTTGCCGACACGCAAATGATGCAGGAGGAGCCTCGCGGGGACGAAGGACGGCAAAACGCCTCCGAAGACGCGACGCCTTGATGGGCAAGGATGCGCCCCAACCATAGCAAGCGCCGTTCGCGGTGATCACGCGCGGTGCAGCCAAGGCCCATTCCGGTGCGGGATGGGCCTTGAGCATTTTCGCGGAAAGGCCGCTATTTCTTGCCCCAGAAGTCGGGCGACGCTTTCACCCACGCGTCCGGCGCGTAGCTGATTTCAGGGACGACTGCAAAGAGCATCGATTCCGACGATTCGATTGCCACATTGCCCAACTGATGCATCATTTCCATTTGATCCTGGCCAACGGTCTTGGGAAGGTTCTCGCCATCGAGCTGCGCCTGGTCTTCTTCTGCCAGCGCCTGCATGGGAGACACCAGGATGAAGGTCCGGTCGCTGTCCTCGCCATACATTTTTTCCCACATGGCCCAGCGCGCGTGGGGGATGGACGAATAGGCTTTGACGTACAGCCTCACCAGGTGCTCCCAATCCTGATCGTGGCCGGGGCGCACATGAAACAGGATGATGTCGAAGAAGCGCATCTGGGAAATGTCGACGCCGGCGTTCAGGCTCAGGTCCTCACGGTAGTGGTAAATGCTGCGCCGGGCCTCGCCGAGCATGGGCGCTTCATCCTTATCCGCTTGGCGAAGCGTGTCGCGCAGCTTGGGATCCTCTGCCATGGTTTGCTGGTGCCGCTTCTCCATCTCGGCAAAAGAGTCATAACCGGAGAAATAGAGGGCGCGCGGGGCGCCAGTGATGGCAATCATGCCGATGTAGCTTCCAGGGGCGTTGGAGTTGCGCATGGCCTGAACCTGAGAGCTTTCGTTGTCAATATAGGAACCCATCAAGTCCGGTTTAACGGCAACGGTGCTCAGCATAAGGTACTTGGGAGGCTGGTGAGCGGCGTTCGCTTCCTGCTGCGCGATCGCGGGTACGACGCAAAGGATGACGCCTGCGACGAAAAGACACAAAGCAACACTGACTGACGATCGAGTTTTCATGGATTGTTTCCTCCAGGGAAGATTTCTTGGGGGAGGAACTGACGCCGAGCAGAATAGCACGCGGAGGCGGGGTGGTTCCCTCTTTGCGGTACATCACGCAAGGGGCGCTATTCGTCGTAGTGCAAGAGGCTGAAGACGTCGAACTCAGTGAAGCGCTCGCGGCCTTTGAGGAAGTCGAGCTCAACGGCAAAGCAGAGCCCGGCAATCACGCCGCCCAATTGTTTGACCAGCTTAACAGTGGCCTCCATGGTGCCGCCGGTGGCCAGCAAATCGTCGCAAAGCACCACGCTCTGGCCTGGCGCGATGGCGTCCATGTGAATTTCCAGCGTGTCGGAGCCGTATTCGAGGTCGTACGTCACGCGGGCTACCGGGGCCGGAAGCTTGCGCGGCTTGCGCACGGGAACAAAACCCGCGTTGAGACGGTATGCCAGCGCCGGACCGAAGATGAACCCCCGTGCCTCAATGCCCAGCACAAGATCGATCTTGCGCTCGATGTAATGGGCAGCCAAAGCATCGATCAGCTGGGCGAAGCCAGTTTTGTCTTTCAAAAGCGTGGTGATGTCGTAAAAAAGAATGCCGGGCTTGGGGAAATCGGGTACGGTACGAACAAGTTTTTTCAGATCATCGATGCGGGCTGACGTTATTTCTCTGGGCATAGCTCGATATTCAACGGGCGATCGGTTGTCGCGGGCCTGTTCCCAGTCTACAGCAAGGGATGGCGGGACTTTGGCGGCTCCCGCGATGCGTGCAAGGGTGCTGAAAACATCCCACAAATCGAGGCAGGCATCTGAGGTTGTGGGGCCTGCGTATTCGCTGGTTCGTACATAGAGGCCTCTATATATAAGGCGGTATATTTATGACGCAGACCCCGGGGCCCAAATCTCTACCTTTGTTCGCCATTACCTCTTTAGTTACCATCCTGATCGCACTTAGCGGATGCGGAAGCAGCAAAACGTCTTCGACGTCGCCGAGCAGTCCCTCGAGCCCCAGTCCTGCTTCAGCCGGCAGCTTCAGTGTGGCGTCGGTGATGCCGGCATCGGGAGCGATCGGAGTGGCCACCAACACCACCGTCACGATTACTTTCTCGGGCGCGGCCGACTCCTCGACGGTGAACACAACCAACATCACGCTGACGGGCGCCAGCGCCGTCACCGGAGCGGTTACCTACGATTCGAGCAACAACACGGCCACGTTTACGCCGGCGGCCGCGCTGGCGGCAAGCACCACCTACACCGTGGTTGTCTCGGGAGTGACCAGCTCAAGCGGAGCCGCGCTTGCGAGCGCTTTCAAATCCACGTTCACGACCGCGGCATCGGGCGCCAGCTCGAACATTCAGTACCAATCTGAGCTGTTTAACCCTGAAACTTTAGCGATGAACGGACAGGTCACGGTGGATACAAGCGGGAACGTAACCGTGCAGCTGACAGGCGGGTTGGCGAGCACGAGCTTCGCGGTAACCTTCTGCCCTGCGTGGGACGCGGCGCTCTACCCGGCAAGCCCACTCGCTTGCATGACCATTGGGACGCTAGCAACCAACGCGTCGGGAAGCGGAAGCCTTACAGCCATGTTCCCGCAGAGCGGCAACTGGGCGGGAGATTTCGAGCTGCGGACAACAGGAAGCACCACCGGGTACAACACCTGGCTTACCGTTGAATCGGCTGCGACGGAAACCTACTCGGCTGTGCTGCTGCCCCTGACCACCACGAACGAAGGCCAGGATACAAATGTCACGCCGCAGGATCCGTTGACGAGCGGCAGCGTGACCTTCTCCAACGGCATGGTGCAATTCGCCATGAACGGCGCTTCAGCCGGCACGATCTGGGATTCGAACGTATCCGAGAATTACTACATCGATAGCTCGGGTACCTATGTGATCAGCCAGTTTTCGACCAGCGCGAGCGGCAGCGCCAGCTCGTCCGGCACTCTTCCGACGAACGGCGACATCTTCCAGGTGGTACCGGGAATCACCTCCGGCGGAGAGCAGGAGCCCGGCGCGGGGTTTATCGGCGGATTCAAGGTGCCGTAAAAGCAGGGAGCAGGGATTAGGGAACAGGCGACACAAGGCATAAAAGACTGCAGGTCGGCGTGCGCCCCTAGCTGGAACAGCAGGCAAGCGCACGATCAAAGGCATTTCCTATGTATGGTTCTCAATGTCTATGGCTTTTTATGGTCTTCTATTCCCTGTTCCCTAATCCCTGATCCCCTGCTTTTTTCACCAGGCGCCGTCGATCTGGAACGAGGTGAGGCCTTCCACCTCGCTGTCCTGGAGGTGGTGCTCGACGACGTGATCCACGCGGGCGCCGCGCGGCCCGCGCTTGAGGCTGGCGCGAAGATCGGTGAGATCTTCTGAATCGCCCGCTGCTACCACTTCCACGTCGCCATCTTCGGTGTTGCGCACCCAGCCGCGCAGGTTCAACTCGCTGGCCTCGCGCTGCACAAACCAGCGGAAGCCGACCCCCTGCACGCGCCCTTGAATGAGGAAGTGGAGAACCATCGCCTCGGCCATGGCCAGTGTTGCAGATGTGCGCGAGCGGACGCAAGATGCGCTGGCAGGTCAGCGAGTCAGCAAGCCGATCCCATGGGGCCGTGCCGGCTATTGCGCCGAGGCCGGCGGAAAAACCAGTCCGCCGCATACGATAAGTGCTCCCGCAGCGACGAACATCTCATTGCCAATGAACCAACCCATCAGGCCAACCCAGCTGGGTATCTGCACCAGCAGCGCAAATCCGCAGAACAGCACCGTCGCCTTTCGTATTTTTGTTTCCGTGAACGCTGCAATCAGCACGACGATTGCCATGGCGATCCAGGTGAACCCAAGCATGAGGAAGGCCGCTCGCAATGCGTCTTTGAATTCGGTGCCTAGATTCGACGCGGCAAGAGCGGCCACAACCTGCGGATACCCCAGCACCAGGTGAAGAACGGCGCCGGTCAGAGCGACGGCCGCTCCCAACCCGGCCAGCAGTTGCGCGACTCTCTGACGTTGTTTCATCGCGGCGCTCCTCGATGGACTGCGAAAACGATGAGTTCACGAGGAGTTTACTTTTTGACGTCGAAAACAGCAAGGATTCTGATCCTCGCCAAGCAGCCGTCTGCCTGCCGGGACGCTTTTCTCCCGGCTGCGCGGGAGAAGCAGGCCGCTGGCCCGCGCTACACTGGGATTTGGATGGTTTTCGTTCTCGACAACTACGATTCGTTCACCTACAACCTGGTGCAGTACCTGGGTGAGATGGGCGCTGACGTGGTGGTGCGGCGCAACGACGAAGTCACGCCCGAGCAGGTTGAGGCCATGAAGCCGGAGCGGATTTTGCTTTCGCCCGGACCCTGCACGCCGGGCGAAGCCGGGATCCTGGTGCCGCTCATCCGGCACATGGCGGGTAAGGCTCCGATTTTGGGAGTGTGCCTGGGCCACCAGGCCATCGGCGAGGCGTTTGGCGGCGAGGTGGTGCGCGCGCAAACGCTGATGCACGGAAAAACCAGCAAGGTGGAGCATGACGGCAAAGGTGTTTTCGCGGGATTGCCCACGCCGCTTACCTGCACGCGGTACCACTCGCTGATTGTGGCCGAGGAGTCGCTGCCCGCCGCGCTGGCAGTAACCGCCAGGACCGCGGAGGCCAACGGCGCGGGAACAGTCATTATGGGATTGCGGCATCGCAGCCTGCCCGTCGAGGGTGTGCAGTTTCACCCCGAGAGCGTGTTAACCGAGGGCGGGCACCAGATGATCCGCAACTTTCTGGATATGTAGCGAATGCAGTCTGCGTTGAAGACCGGGATGCACATTGGATGTGGTTGGCCCACGCCGGGGATCGTCGCCATGGCGGCGTTGGCAGCTTCGCCGGGCTGGGCGCAAATGGCGCCACAGACGCCCAAGCCTGGTTCCGCGCCAGCGCAAACATCTCCGGCACAAACCCCCGCAGCCCCGCCAGCGCAGCCACCCGCAGCTCCGGCCGCGCAGCCGAGCCAGTACGAGGGTTGGGCTTCCGAATTGAACGCGACCCCTGTGGCCATCGTTTCCGTCGACAGATCCGTTCCGGGTGCGGCCTACTCGGTCACCGGCCCCATCCAGGCATTGAACGGAAGAGCCTTCGTGACGGCGAGCGGGTCGATCACCGCAGGGTCGCGAACCGCGGTGGTCACGCTGCCCTACCGCGGCACCCTGCGCGTCTGCGCCTCGAGCACCGTGAAGTTGGCGGCCGACGCCAGTGCTCAGGCGGGCGAGGTGCCGGGGCTGCTGATTGCTCTCGATCACGGCGCGGTGGAGATGAGCTTTGCCGCCAGTAAGGCGCGCGAGCAGAACGCCGACACGCTGCTGACGCCCTACTTCCGTATTCTGATCGGCGGGCCGAACCCGGCCGATGTGAGGGTGCGGCTTGGGGAAAATGGAGACACCTGCGTGGACAATTCCGGAAACGATTCACCCTACGTGGTGGTGAGCAGCGTGTTCGAGGGTGGTCTTTACCGGGTGCAGGCGGGCCAGCGCGTGATGTTTGAGCACGGCAGCCTGTCGACGGTAAACGAACGGGAGCAGGAGCCGTGCGGATGCCCGCCGCCGCCCGAGATGGAAGCCAACGCGTTTCCGCTGGCGCAGAGCGAAGGACTGACGCCGCCGGCGAATGCCCCGCCTGTGGTGACAAAGGCTCCGGCATCGCAGCCGGGCGCGATGGCCGCGCTTTCGTATAGCGGAACCGGGCACGCGGCGGCTGCCACGGCTGTCCCGCGCGCTCCGGCAGCGGGCGCGGCGACCGGTCCAGCCGCGCCTGCTGCTTCTCGTGCGGCCGCAGCCACGCCTGCGCAGCCGGCGAGCGCAACTCCTGCGGCAACAAAGCCTTCCAAGCCAAAGAAGAAGGGATTCTTCAGGAGGATAGGCGGCTTCTTCGGCAAAGTTTTCGGGGCGGAGTAAAAGCAGGCAGCAGGGAACAGGCAACAGGGAACAGAAGGCAGGGTGCAGCCGGTAGCCAATAGGAGTAGAAGGCACGGAGCTAAGATTTCTCGCCGTGACAGAGAGGGGCGCGGAGGGTGTCAGACCGCGTAAGACGCGGCAAGACCGCTGCGCAAGACGGCGTAAGACCGCCGCGTAAGGCGCGGTAAGACGTTGTAAGACACCGGATTGGGCCGTAAGACGAAGCTGTAAGACATCGTGAGACATTGCCGGACGCGGTAAAACGGAGCGCTCGGTAACCGGAAAGCGGTTTGGCGCTACCGATCGGCCTGGGGTTGGCGCATGGGGCTGTGCAATCCGTCTTTTTCTGGATCACGAGCTACCCTCGCTGGAAAGCTGCTCGAGCTCCCTCGCCGTTTCCCGGATTTTCAGCAAGACCCGCAGGAAACCGATACACTTCCATCAGCTTTGTGCACAAAGCGTCGGCTTCTTCGTCCGTCAATCCGCGCGCCAGCGTCACCTCTGAGGCGCCCCGATTGATCTCAACCGTGTTCCGGTTGGGAACATCCTTGCCGGTCAGCTCGGAAACCATTTGGTTGATACGGAGGTCGTAGAGGCGCTGGGTGGCGAATGATTGCTCCTTGAGCACCCTGCTGAGGAGCCATCCGGCGATGCGCAAATTGTGAGGGGTGATCTCAATGGCGCGGCGGACATAGAGGGCCAAGAACCAGGTGCCGAGGAACACGCAAACAGAAAGACCCAAGAGTAGCCGAGAACCCCTGATCAGTGCAGGGCATTGCGGGTTGTCAAGCAGGTTGAACGCAGTCAGCGGGAGATAGAGCGACCAGAGCATGAGAGAGTAATGAACGAGGGAAAGGCGAAAGGGCAGGACAATGCGCACTCCGTCCTTCGTCCGTTCCCAGTTCATACGGCCTGCCAAGGTCTCCATGGGCGTCTTCCCTTGGCATCCATCTTATTTCTGGCGGCAACCTGGGAGTGTGCCTCGAAGGTGGGAGTGCCGTGATCTTAAATGTTCCCTAATCCCTGTCTTTCACATTTGCCGTGCGCGCTCAATGGCGCGAATCACGGCCTGCGCCTTTGTTGATGGACTCCTGGTACTCGCGCCGCGTATGATCTATTGCTTCTCGTAGACGTGAGTGTTTATCTCGTTTGGTTTATCCGGCGCCCATGTTTCCTGCACAATGGTGCGGCCATCCTCGCTGAGCTTCAACGTTCCGTCAGCGGTAACCCGCCCCTCAATCGATTCTTCGATACGCATTTGCCGCGGGCCATCTTGTTTGATCGATATCCAGATTCCCTGGATAGCTTGTGGAGGGGCGTGCATCCGCGTGGGAACTCCGTCGAGGGGCGCATCGACATATTCACCGGCTTCCAGGTAGGCAAGGCGGAGTTGATCTTCCCTTAACCACAGACCGAGTGTTCTGGTGGGAGGGTTAGGTTCGTCGGCGAACTGCCATTCGCCATAGAAGCCCTTTCCTTGGCCAGTGCGATGATAAACAGATCCATAGGGGCGAGCTGATCCGTCGCGCTGGATCACATTCTCATGAATCGTCAAGGTCGTACCGTCTGGCGAGAGGTTCCACGAGGAATCGCTGCTGGTCTTGCCCTTCCCCTTATAGGTGAACCTCCACTGGGTCGTGCTCGCCTGAAGGCAAGACGCGGTTACATCGACCCGGGCGGTATCCGGGTAGTCCTTTCCATCGCAGCGAAAGTCGAAAGTGTATAAAACGTCCTTCCGCCGGATTCCGCCATCAGACTGGGCTGTGATAGTGAAGGAGTAAGGGTGCTGCAGCCGGGTCTTAGCCGGGTTCAGCTTCCAGATTCCGTTCCAGGGCGAAGTGGCGCTGCGACATCCGCTCATTGCGAGCAGCACTGCGACAAGCGGCGCGTGCGAGAAAACGATTCCGCGATTCATCGCCATCGTGTACTTCCCCCGTGAGACAGCTACTTCCTATTCCGCCGGTCCCAGCGTTTCCAGTCTCACTTCCCTTAGTCCCTCGGTCCCCGCCTTAGTCACATTTGCCGCGCGCGCTCAATGGCGCGAATCACCGCCTGCGCCTTGTTGATGGACTCCTGGTACTCGCGCGTGGGAACGGAATCGGCCACAATGCCGGCGCCGGCCTGCAAATAGCCTTTGCTGCCGATGGCCAGCATGGAACGGATGGCGATGCAGGAGTCGAGGTTGCCCGAAAAGTCGGCGTAGAGGACGGTTCCGCCATAGGCGCCGCGCCGCGCGGGCTCGAGCTCCTCAATGATCTCCATGGCGCGCACTTTGGGCGCGCCCGAAAGCGTGCCGGCAGGGAAGCAGGCGCGCAGAGCGTCAACGGCAGTGAGTTCGGGGCGCAACCGGCCTTCGATGGAGCTGACGATGTGCATCACGTGTGAGTAGCGCTCCACGAACATCAGCTTGTCCACCTTCACGCTGCCGAAGCGGCTCACGCGGCCTACGTCGTTCCGGCCCAGGTCGACCAGCATGACGTGCTCGGCGCGCTCCTTTTCGTCGTGAATCATCTCTTCGGCCAGAGCCTGGTCCTCGGCTTCGCTTTGCCCACGCGGATGCGTGCCGGCGATAGGCCGGTACTCGACCTTTCCCTCGTGCACGCGCACCAGCAGCTCGGGCGACGAGCCTGAAAGCTCCACTTTTTTCTGCCTTTTGGACGAGAGGCGTGCGCTTGCGCCCAGCGGCGCGTCGGGATCGAAACGCAGAAAGAACATGTAGGGGCTGGGATTGACGGTGCGCAGGGCGCGGTAGACCTGAAACGCGTCCACGCCGGGCTCCACGTCGAAGCGTTGCGACATCACCACTTGAAAAGCATCGCCGGCGCGAATGTATTCCTTGATACGTTCCACCGCGGCCTCGTAGTCCTTTTTGGCGACGCGGTGATGCACACGCAGCTTGCCCAGGTGTCGCGGTTTGCGCCGATTCAAATCCGGCAGCGGAGCGGCGAGCCGCTTTTCGAGCCGGTCGAGGCGCTTGACGGCGCGATCGTAGGTTGCTCCAGGCTTGCCGCGCGAAACGTCGGCCGTGACCACCAGCCAGATCTCCTTGCGCACATGGTCGAAGGCCAGCACCTCGTCGAAGAAAAGCAGGCAGGCGTCGGGAATGCCGAGTTCATCCTTGGCCAGCGAGGGCAGGCGCTCGATCTGGCGTACGGCGTCGTAGGCAAAATAGCCTACGGCGCCGGCGGTAAACGGCGGCAGCCCAGGCAGGCGCGCGGGCTTGTGGCCGCCGAGCGCGTCACGCAGGATGGCGAAGATGTCGCCTTCCAGGTGGGTGGTTTTTCGGCCTTCGGTGATAGCGATCTGGCGGCCGTGCGCCACGATGCGCTTGAACGGGTTGAGGCCAATGAAGGTGTAGCGGCCCAACTGCTCGCCGCCCTCCACCGATTCCAGCAGGAAGCACTCGCGTTCCGGCCAGGCCGCACGCAGGAAGGCCGAAACGGGCGTTTCCAGGTCGGCCAGCAGGGTGCGGCAGACGGGCACCAGCGTGTGCGTCCGGGCCAGGGCCAGGAATTCCTTGCGGCTGGGATGGGCTGAGCGGGAAGGGGCCATCACAGCCTAAGTGTAACTGTTGGTGCGCACTGGCCCCAGCGGACGCCTCGCCGATGCGGAGGGTTCATCGAACGGGAGCGCTCGGGCGTGGGGAAGGGGTGGAGACCATGATTCCCCGGGGCCTGCTAACACCTCCTGGGCTTGACGCAGGCCGTTGTCCAGCCTAGACTCACTGAGGTTTGGGGCAACGGGCGGTTCGGCGCACACCCCACGACCTACGGCGAGATACGCTGCAAGGCGCAGTGGCGGGCGAAGGCGCCGGTGGAAGCCGCAGCGTCTATATCTTTGAAGTGCGGCGACTTTTCGCCGATGGGGATCGGTAGCGGAGGATGGAGAGCAACATGGCAACTCGGACAACCAACGTGACACTGGACCAGGAGATCAATCCCTGGGAGGCGCAGAGCGCGCGCTTCGATTTTGCCGCACGCAAGCTGAATCTGGATGAGGGCTTGTGGAAGGTGCTGCGCTCGCCGTCGCGGGAGGTGATCGTGCACTTTCCGGTCACGCTCGACAACGGGATGATCGACATGTTCACGGGGTTCCGCGTGCAGCACTCCATGGCCCGCGGTCCGTGCAAGGGCGGCATCCGCTATGCACCCGACGTAACCCTCGACGAGGTGCGCGCGCTGGCCAGCTGGATGACGTGGAAGTGCGCGGTGGTAAACATTCCCTTTGGCGGGGCCAAGGGAGGCATCATCTGCGACCCCAAAAACATGAGCCGCGGCGAGCTGGAGCGGTTGACCCGCCGCTACACGTCGGAAATCATCGAGTTCATTGGGCCGGAGAAGGACGTTCCCGCGCCCGACGTAAACACCAACGAGCAGACCATGGCGTGGATTATGGATACCTACTCCATGCACATGCGGCAGACGGTAACCAGCGTGGTGACGGGCAAACCGCTGAACATCGGCGGTTCGCGCGGGCGGGTTGAGGCCACGGGGCGCGGCGTGATGGTGGTGTGCGACGAGAGCTTGCGCTATCTGAACATTCCCCTTGACGGCTGCCGGGTGATCATTCAAGGGTTCGGCAACGTGGGATCGAACGCAGCGCGGCTGATGCAGGACGCAGGCTACAAGATCATCGGCATCGCCGAGCGGGAGGGCGGGCTCTACAACCCGGCGGGCATCGACATCCATCAACTGCTGGAATACAAGTACCGCAACAACACCATTCTCGGATTCCGCAGCGCCGAGGCCATGCCCAGCGAGGAGCTGCTGGTGAGCGAGTGCGAGATTCTGATTCCGGCGGCGACCGAGAACGTGATCAGCAGCCGCAACGCCGACAAGATCAAGGCTCGGATTGTGGTGGAGGGCGCCAATGGGCCCACCACCGCCGTGGCCGACGAGATCCTGGCCGAGAAGAAGATTTTCATTGTGCCCGATATTCTGGCCAATGCCGGCGGCGTGACCGCCAGCTACTTTGAGTGGGTGCAGGACCGGCAGGGATATTTCTGGAAAGAGGCGGTCGTGAACGAGCAGCTCGAAAGCATTCTGCGCGACAGCTTTGACGATGTGGTGCGCTACGCCGAGGCTCACGACGTGAACAACCGCATCGCGGCCTACATGCTGGCCATCGATCGCGTCGCCTTCACCATCAAGCAGCGCGGCATCTACGCGTAGCCACGTACTGAGGCTCTGCATGCGCTCTGAAGTTCCGCGGCCAATATTTGCAATTCCGCAGTGGTCATATTATTATGACCATATTGGTGGAAGGAGGAGCCTTATGCAAAAAATCCCGGCCGCCCAATTTAAAGCTCAGTGCCTTGCGGTCATGGACCGGGTTGCTCAAAGCGGCCGGCCCGTGCTGGTCACAAAGCACGGGAAACCGGTTGTTCAAGTGATCCGGGCCGAGTCAAACGAAGACGAAATCTTCGGGTTCCTGGCGGGGAAAGGCCGAATTGTGGGGGACATCGAGAAGACGATTCCCATCTCGGATTGGAATCTGCCTGAATGACCCTTCTCGACACGCATGTCGTCATCTGGCTGGCTTTTGAACCGGAGAGACTGTCGAAACGAGCGAAGGAAGCGATTCGCGTTGCTCGCCGTGAAGGCGAACTCGCGATTGCGGGAATCAGCCTTTTGGAGTTGGCATGGCTCGCGGAAAAGGGACGGGTGGAGACCACTCTCAGTGTGGAATCCTTCGTCCGGCTGTGCGCTTCCAAAATGACGGTGCTTCCCATTACTCCGGAGATTGCAGCACGGGCTGTCAGCTTACCCGATCCTTATCCAAAGGACCCGCAGGACAGACTGATCGGGGCGACCGCTCTAGTGGAAGGAATTCCTCTTGTTACCCACGACAGGCTGATCAAAAAGTCGCGTTTGGTCTCCGTTATCTGGTAAGTAATCTACTGACCTTGCGGCGCCCTGTCGCCGGGAACCGGCCTGATAGGATCAGGACCATGAAAGCGCTCAGAGCACTTTTTGCCTCCGTGATCCTTTGTTTGCCGCTCTTCGCCCAAACCCCGTCCCGCCTGCCCGTTGTCCCGCTCGCTGCCTGCGGCCAAACGCGGGTAAGCATGGCTGTGAAGCTCGACGACTCGCAACACGCGGTTGCTCACCCTGAGCCCGGCAAGGCGCTGATCTACTTCATCCAGGACACCGGCCAGGCGGCTAATCTCGTATATCCGACGACGAAAATCGGAATCGACGGAACGTGGGTGGGCGCCAACAAGAGGGATTCCTGGTTTGCGGTCGCGGTCGACCCCGGCGAGCACCATCTCTGCGCGGTGATCCAGTCTTCGTTCGTTGGGTCTGAAGCGGAACTGGCGCATCTGACCGTTGAACCGGGCAACATCTATTACTTCCGCACCAGGATCATTTTTGCGGAAAAGACGGCCGAGTACTTCAGCCTGGCCCCGGTCGACAGCGATGAAGCGAAATTCCAGATCGCGTTGTATCCGCAGGCCACGGCGCACGCCCGGAAATAGGCCTTCCGGTCACGTTTCACACGCCCATCCCGATCCGGTGCCATAATGGAGTTACCGCCAGAGACCAGGACGCGGATGAACCTTCCTAACTCCATCACGATGACCCGGATCATCATGATCCCGGTGTTCCTGTGGATTCTCTCGCCTCATTTTCCCTGGCAGGGGTCGGGCGGGGCGCAGGAGATTCTGGCCTCGGTTCTGTTCGTTCTGGCGTCGATCACCGATGGGCTGGACGGGTATCTGGCCCGCCGGCACGGCCAGATCACCACCATCGGCATGCTGCTGGATCCGCTGGCCGACAAGATTATGGTCGCAGCGGCGTTCATCGCGCTGGTGGCCTACGAGCCGCAGGTCGTCAAGGTGTGGATTGTCGTGGTGATCATCGGGCGCGAGTTCCTGATTTCGGGGCTGCGCTCGATTGCGTCGTCAGAGGGATTCACCATCACGGCCAGTGAGCTGGGCAAGCTGAAGACCGTGGTGCAAATCGTTTCGGTGACGTCAGCCATCCTGGCGCACCGCTGGCAGGAGTGGCACTTTGGCGTGGTGGCCGTTCCGGTGTATTGGTACGCCGTCGCCGCCATTTACTTCACGGTGCTGGTTTCAACCATCTCGGCCGTGGACTATTTCGTGGGCTTCTGGCGGCAGATCGACCACGCCGCGAGGGACCGGCGCAAGGCCGCAGTGCTTTCGCGCGGGAAGTCCGTCACGATCAGGTGATCCCTCGCCGCTGCTTTATTGCCCAATCTCATACCGCACCTCCGCCAGCGCGGTCTGATAGGAATAGCGCGCATTAGTGTTGGCGATTTCGGCCTGCGTCTGATTGAGCTGCGCCTGGGTCAAATCCACAATGCCGCTCAGGCCGTATTTGTAGCGTGCGGTGGCCAGATCGAGCGCGACGTTGGACTGGTCAAGCAGTTGCTGGGTCACAGTGATGCGCTGGTAAGCGGTCTGGGCATTCAGAACCGCGGTGCGCACGTCGCGCGCGATGGTGTCGTGGAGGTTGCGCACGCTTTCCTGCGCGGCCTGCGCCCGCAGTTTCGCTTCCTTTTCCTCCGCGCTATAGAGAAATCCATTGAAAACGGGAATGCTGATATTTGCGCCCGCGGTGCCGTACCACGACGATTCGATCTGGTCGGCGCGCACGGGCGTGCCGCCCACGGCGCCAAGGGCCGAGAACGTAGGCATCCACAGGTCCCGCTGCGCGGTGCTGAATTGGCGCGCGGCGATGAATTGATCGTTCAGGGCGGCCAGATCGGGGCGCGCGGCAAAGGCGGCCTGAACCAGGGCTTCGGCGTTGTCAGGGGCGGGAGGAGCGTTGCCTCCGGTTTCATCGACCAGCCGGTAGGCGGTGTCCTGGTCGGAACCGAGGACGTTGTTGAGCGCGGCCAACGCACTCTCTTCATTGTTCTGTGCATCCAGCAACAGGAGCTTGGCCTGCGATAACTGCACGTCGGCAAAACTCAGGTCGAGATCAGAACGGATCTTTGACTTGGTGAGCGCACCCACTTGATCGTCTGTGGCCTGCCGCTGGTCGACGGTCTGATGGGCCACTTTGAGCACCGCCTGCGCAGTGAGCGCCTGGTAGAAGGCCTGATCGACAGCGAGAGTGATGTCGAGTTCGGTGGCGCGCTCGCTTTCGAGTTGCGCCTTGGCGTTGGATTGTGCGCTGAGAACCAGGTTGTGCGTGCGGCCGAAGTCGGTAATCAGCTGGCTCACGGTCATGCCGCCCGCGGCGCGATTGTAGATGGAAGGATTGCTCAATGCGCCGGCGGTGATGCGGCTGTTGGCATGTGCGTCGACGGCGGTCAGATCGCCCACGGCGGTGGGCAATTCAGCCGAACGGGCTTCGCGCGTGATCTGGCCGGCAGCCAGCGCGATGAGCCGCGCCACGCTGATGTTGGGGTTGTTCCTGATGGCTATCTGTTCAGCCTGCTCAATGGTAAGACTGGGTCCTGGGGGCAGGGCGTTTTGGCCGTTGCCTGGCGGCTGTGCTGCGGCCGGTTGGCTTGTCGCTGGGGGCCCAGACGGCGGTGTATTCTGCCCGATTTCGACAGCTAAGTGCGCGGCCGGCGCGTCGGGGAGCAAGTCTTTCTGCGCGCGGGCCATGCCTGTGCAAGCAAACCACGAAGCGAAGAGGAAGGCGGCTGCTGAGGTCCGCGACGAGATCCGATTAGGCATGTTGTTCACTTTCTGCGCCGGTTGCAGTTCCCTCGCGCCGGCCGTGAATGATCAGGTAGACGGCGGGAACAAGAAAGATGGTGACCGCTACAGAGGCGGCGAGGCCTCCGATAACCGCGCGCGCCAGCGGAGCATACTGCTCACTGCCCGCCTCGAGGCCGATGGCCATGGGGATCATGCCCAGCAGCGTAGCCAGCGAGGTCATCAGGATGGGCCGCAGGCGAATCTTGCAGGCGTGCACCACGGCCTCAAGAAGCGGCTGGCCCTGTTTGTGCAGGATGCCCGCGAACTCCACGATGAGAATGCTGTTGGAGACCACAATGCCGGTCATCATGATGACTCCCATCAGCGACATGATGTTCAACGTGGCGCCGGTGAAGAGCAGAATCACGACCACGCCCACCAGGCCCGGCGGAATGGCCATGAGAATGATGAAGGGATCGATGAACGAGCGGAACTGCGCCATGAGAATGAGGTAGACCATGAGCACGGCGATGACGAGCCCTAGCCCAAACTCGCTGAAGGCCTGGTTCATGTTGACGACGGCGCCGTGCAGGGAGAGGGTGGTGTTGCGATCCGTCCTGGTTTGGCCGATCAGTTTGTTGATGCGCGCGCCTACGCTCTGCAAGGCTTCTGTTCTGGTCGCGACGTAAATATCGATGACGCGGCGAATCTGATAGTGATCCACCTCGGTCGGCGTGTTGATCAATTGAATGTCGGCCACCGAACTGAGCGGCGTATAACCCGAGGTGTGATCGCCGGTCAGAAAATTCACAGGCATCTCGGATGCCATGCGGCCCTCCTCTTCGGGGCTATATCCGGCAGGATGCACGCCGCGCAGGGGAATGTTTTCGAAATCCTCAAGCGACATGTGATTGAGCCATCGATTGGCGTATTGCACCGTAACCATGTAGTTATTTCCGCTTTGCGGATCAATCCAGTAACTGGGTGCGATCATGCCGTCTGAAGTCATCGCGGTGATGACGTTGTCGACCACGTCCTGCGCGGTGAGTCCGATGAGGCTGGCCTTTTCGCGATCGATATTGAGCTGGATACCCGGATAGTCGAGATCCTGCGGGATGTAGACGCTGCTGACGTTGGGCATGGTGCGGATCTTCGCGGCCAGGCTTCGCGCCAGGTCGAAGGCGCCGTTCATATCGTTCGATCCAATCTGGATATCGATGGGAGCAGGCAAACCCTGATTGATGACGCCGTCAACGAGGCCGCCGGCCTGGAAGTAGGTGGACAATTCCGGCATCTGGCGCGCAAGCTCGGCCTGCACGCGGCGCATGTACTCATAACTGCTTTCGCTGTGCCCTTCGTTGAGGCTGGTCTGCACGAAGGCCGTATCCATCGACGCGTTGGAGGTGAAGATGGCCGAAAGATCGGGATAGACGCCGATGTTGGAGACGATCATGCCCAGGTCCCTGGGCTTGACCACGTTGCGGATGACATTCTCAACGCGGGCAATGTACTGATCGCTGACTTCAAGGCGTGTGCCGCTGGGCATGCGCACATTGATGACGAACTGTCCGGGATCGGTGCGCGGGAAATAGGCCCGGCCCAGGAAGGGAAAGAGGACGAGAAAGATCAGGGCCAGGCCGCCGAGAATCGTTCCGGCCGCCAGCGCCGGCCGCTGAAGCACGCGCAGGGCAATCCTTTCATAAGCGTCAAGGAACTGGTGGAAGCGCTCGTTGAAAGCAGCGATGAAGCGCCGGAAACTGGACCCCTTGTGCCCTTTGACGGCTTCGGGGTTTCCCTCGCGCGCCTCGCCACGCGGATCAAGGCGCACAAACCGGGCGCAGAATAGCGGCACCACGGTCATGGCGAAAAAGTAGGAAGCGAAGATGGAGAACACCACGCCGAGGCCGAGCGGCGTAAAGATGTATTTGCTGATGCCGGAGAGAAACGTGACGGGGAAGAAGACGATGGAGGTGGTCGACGTGGCGGCCAGCACGGCGAGCGACACTTCCATGCCGCCTTTCTCGGCGGCCTCGTGCGGCGGACTACCCATCTCCATGAATCGGAAGATATTTTCGAGAACCACCACGGAATCGTCGATGAGGCGCGAAAAGGCCAGCGCCAGGCCTCCCAGGATCATGGTGTTGATGGTGCCGCCCATGGCGCGCGTAATGAGCAGGCAGACCAGCGCCGACAGCGGAATGGAAAGCATGACAGCCAAAGTGGCGCGCGGGCTGCCCAGAAAGATCAGGATCATGACGCCGGTGAGCAAGAGGCCGATACTGGCTTCCTTGATGAGGTTCTTGATGGCGAGCTTGACGAAGACCGATTGATCGAAGACCACGGCCGTTTTCAGCGAGGCGGGAATATCCACCAGGTGCTTGATGGCGTTTTTCATGCCATCCACGATGGCGATGGTATTTGAGCCGCCGCCCTGCTTGAAGACGGGCACGTAAACCGACCGCTGCCCGTCGATGCGCACAATGTTGTACTGCAGCGCGCCCGAGTCTTCAGCGTGCCCCACATCGGCGACAACAACCGAGCCGTTGCCCACCGATTTCAGCGGCATCTCGTTCATCGCCTTGGCGCCGGGAAACTGGCTGTTGGCGTAAATGTTGTAGTCTTTTGAGCCGATGCGCACATCGCCCGCCGGAAGAATCAGGTTGGAGCTGTTCACCGCCTTCACCACGTCGTTCAGGCTCAGGTTGCGCGCCTCCAGCTTGAGCGGGTCGACGTAGATCTGGATCTGCCGATAGGTGCCTCCGTACGGTTGCGGAACCGAAGCTCCCTGCACATTCGAGATTTGATTGCGCACCTGAAACTGCGCGTAGTCTTTGAGCTGGGTTTCGTTCAGGCCCTGGCCCTTGAGCGTGATCAGGCAAACGGGCTGTGTTGAAGCGTCCATGCCCAGCACTACCGGAGGGAGCGTGCCCGGGGGCAGGCGCCGCAGGTCGGCCATGGCCAGATTGGCCACGTTGCTCAGCGCGGCATTGGGATCGGTGCCGGGCTTGAAATAGATCTTGATGAGACTGACTCCGGTCAGGGAGCGAGATTCGCTGTGATCGACGTTGGCCGCCAGCGTAAAGAAGCGCTCAAAGGTGTTGGTGATGTCGGCTTCGATCTGTTGCGGCGGCATACCGCTGTAAAACGTGGCCACCACCACGACGGGCATATCGATCGACGGAAACAGGTCGATGGGCATGCGCTCCACGCTCACCGCCCCTACCAGGCCGACCATCAGGCACAGCATGAGGATGAAGTAGGGGAATTTGAGAGCAAATTTGGGCATTATTCCGGCGCTCCTGCGTCTTTCTGGGCCTTCATGTCAATCATTCCGCCCGATTCCTGCACCGTTTCCGACGCAGGCTCCGGCGTGATCAGCGGGTTCACTTCCTCGCCCTCCTGATATTTCTCCTGGCCGCCGATGATCACCCGGTCGCCGGCACTTAGACCGCTGGTGACCTGAGCCAGCTTTGAGCCCTGCAGGCCGACTTGCACGTTGCGAATGCTGATGCGATTGCTGCTGTCGAGCGCATAGACCGTCTCCCGATTGTGTGCGTTCAGCACCAGCGCCTCGACAGGTATGGTGATGGCGCCGTTGACATGGCCGAGCTGCAGCGCCGTGTTGGCGTACATGCCGGGGGTGATGGAGAGATCCTTGTTCTCCACGTCGACTTCGGTTTCCATGGTGCGGGTTTCAAAGTTCACATCGCGCGTAAAGCGAACGATTTTCCCCGTGAACGAGCGGTTGACAGCGTCGACGCGTACCTCGAGCGAGTCGCCGTCATGAACGTACTGGACGTCGTCTTCGGGGACGGGCACGCGGAGCCGCAGCAAACTGCTCTGCGAGAGACGAACGATAGGGAGGGCTTGATCGTTGGAGTTGGTGCCGCCCTGGATGAGAGCGCCGGTGTCGGCATACCGCCAGATCACGACGCCGGCAATAGGAGCGGTTACAGTGGTGTAGTCCGCGAGCGCCTGCACGCGCTGGCTATCGGCTCGCGCGGCTTCAGCGTGCTGCTGCGCCGCGGCCAGTGTGGCTTTGGCGGCATCCACCTGCGCTTGTGAATTGAGGTCCCTGGCCTGCGCGTCATCCAGTTCCTGCTGCGCGATCAGGCCGGGCCGCGTGGCCGCCGCTTGCTGCAGGCGCTCCGACTCGGCATGCAGTGCGTAGTTCAGCGCTTCGGCGCTTTTCACTTCGTGCTGCGCGCGCGTGATCTCTTCCTGGCTCTGTTTGAGTTGAAAGACCGTGCTCTGAAGCTGGGCACTCAACTCAGGCACTTCAAGAATCGCCAGTGTTTGGCCTTGGCGCACAATGTCGCCGATGTCCACATTGATTTTTTTCATGTAGCCGCTTACCTTGGGGTGCACGTCGACCACCTGGTAGGGCTGGAACTGCCCGGCCAGCGTAAGAACATGGGCAATGTCGCCGCGCTGCGCGACCGCAACACGCGCCGAAGGCACCGTGGCGGCATTGGCCCTGGGGCTTGCGGAGCGGCAGGCGGTCACCCCCAGGCATGCGCACAAAGCCGCTGATGCAGCGGCAAAATGAAAAGGCAAATTATGCATAAAGTCCTTGCTCCTGGTTCAAATCACTCAAGCGACGATCTGAGCACCCATAAGACAAGCCGAAGTAAGAAGCCAGAGAGGCGTAGAGTTAGATGCGGTGAGAGCAAGGGCCAGTTTGCCCAACCCACCCTCTTCCAATCGACGCTCGTCATGCCGACGCAGGCTCCGCCGCGCGCCTGCGAGCATTTATCGAACCACGTAGACCCGCCCATCTTTCATATGCAGCGCAGATCGCGAGTTATAACGCACAAAAGGCGTCACCGCGAAGCTGAATCTGTTGCAGGTTGGTTTCGACGGTGAGCCTTGTCCCGGCTTCAGCAGAACTACCGCGCTGGAGGAGGACGCATGTCGATTGGGGGGAGGAGATAATACGGTAGAAAAACGGAAGGACGATCGGTGAAGTTGCGCCAGCTCGGCGACGCATCGCCTGTCATCATGCAAATCGCAATCAGAATTGCCGGCGCAAAGAAGGCCTGAGCATGGGTCTGGTCCGGCGCCGGCGCTCCGTGAGCTACTAGCGTTGGCTGATCTACGGGGAACGCCTTCGTCGTAGAGACTTGGCCGTAAAGACCTCGCTCCGGGCTGTACCAGGCCAGCTTGGCTTCAAAAGCGAACAGAAATGTCAGCAGGCACAGCAGAAAGGCGATCGCTGAGCGATGAATGGGCAGGGGAGCCGCGATACATCCTGACATAGTTGAAGTGTAACATGTGCGTCTGGCTGCAGTTGCGTTGATTGGCTGACTCAGTGGTTTAGCGCGCACTCTTTTTAGGACGGCGATGCCGGCGATTCGTAAGCCGCGTCTGCGCAGCGTTCCTCATCGCGAACCAGGGTCCGACCCTATGCGCAGACGGGCAGCTTTAGCCCTGCACGGCAGTCATCGCCGACGCCAGCTCGATCCTGATTTCCGGCGGCGACTTTAGGGTGTTGTGCACCAGGCAATGCTGCACCGAACGCATCATGCCTGCGTATTGTTCGTCGGTCAGCGGCACCGGGCTCACGACTTGAATCCGGAAGTTGCCCAGCCGCGCGGGCTCGAGCAGTTTTTCCGCAGTAACGGTAACTTGAACTCCGCTCTGCGACAGATTGCGGGTCTTAAGATATTGCGCGGCATAATAAGCCGCGCAGGAGCCTAGTGAAGCCAGCAGGAATTCGGGAGGAGTCATGCCGGTGTCGGCGCCCCCGTTTTCCTGTGGCTGGTCGCAGTCGACAGTGTGCGAACGCGCCTGGATGGAAAACCGGACGCCCTCCAGCTGCGTTACTTTCACCTCCATAACAGCCCTCGCTTTCTGCCTCGTCAACCGGCAATGGGAGATCTCCCACAGAATCGGGGAAATTCTGCTCTGGCGCGGTGACGAAGCGCACTTTAAAAAAGCAGGGAACAGGCAACAGGCAACAGAGAGTAAAACAGGGAGCAGGCCACCCCAGCAGGCAAAAATCGCCCGCTGGGGACCCCGGCAGGGAACAGGGGAACAGAGCTCACCTCGAAAAGAGGGCGCCCCAGGTCTCGATTTTGAGACCTGGGAAAGCAATCATCCAAGTTCGGCGGTTGCGCCATCCTCCGGCCTGTCTTTCAGCCCACGACAGTCTCAGAGACCGCTGCGGCGACCATGGTGTGAATGGCTTCGATCACAAGCTCGGGTTCATCGAGATGAATCCAGTGAGAGCTCCTGGTTGCAATCACCTGGCCGACATGATCGCCGATGCCATCGAGCTGATGAGCAGTGAGGGGAGCGGAGCTGGCGGGAGTGAGCACGGTAACTGGAATGTCTAGGATGGGATCGGCGGCGTGCATCTCCGTCACCGTATCCGGAAGCGCATCGAAATGGCTGCGCAGTCCCGAGTAGAAAGAAGGGCGCGACCAGTGCGCCGCAACAGCAGGCCAAACTTCGCGCGGCATTTTGCGTACCTCCGCTTTGACGCGGGTGAGTACATGGCGCGGGTTGGAACCCACGGCGCGAGCTAGCCGGTCAGACAGATTTCCGGGACGGTCGAACAGGAGCCGGACTAAAAGCCGCGCCAGCCCGCAGAAAATGAAGGGCTGGGTGTAGCGGATCAGTCTCTTGCCCAAATCAAGCTGTGACTGCGCCGCGGGATTGAGCGGAGGCCACTGCTCGCAACGCATGGGATCGATGAGAACGACGCCCGCGACCTCCTCGGGATAGAGCAGGGCATAGCGCCGCATCACCTGGCCTCCAAAGGAGTGTCCGACGAGGACGAAGGGCGGCCTGATCGCGGCGCCTTCGAGCATCCGGTGCAACTCGCAGGCGATGTTGGCCGGTGTTCGCGCGCTGCGGCAGCGGCTGCTCCAGCCCAGCCCGCTGCGATCGTAAGAAACGGTGCCCGCGAACTTCGCGATCGCCTCCTGAACGTAGCGCCAATTGAGGTGGGTAGCGCCGATTCCGGATTCAAAAACCACCGTGGGCCTTCCCGCACCGAGTTCGAACAGAAAAAGGTCGCATCCCCGGTCCACAGTCACCCACCGGCCGAGCTCCGTGTAGAGACGGCGGTCGCGGCGGCTGCCCAGAATTTGATACAGGACTCCGGCCAAGAGAAGAGCTGTGGCCGGCGAGAAGAACCAGAGAGCGAACATGCTGCTCCTAGAAGCGAGTAAGCTGGGACAGGCTGAAATCGCTCATGCCGAGGTTGGCCTTGGCGCTGCCGCGGTCGAAGATGAGCAGCGTCGAACCGGCCTCGCCGCGGATTTTCACTTCAACTTGGTGCGCCACCCACCGGCCCATCTCATGACGCACGCCGTAATAGGTCACTTCCTTTACCGCTCCGGTTCCTCTCATGGCTTTCTCGGCGTACACGGGGAAGTCGATGCTGGGATCGATCCAGGTCTTCACGCTGGCATAGTGAGTGCGGTCGCCGGGGCCCGGGGTGCTTTTGATGATTTCGCAGTTGCGGGCGCCAAACTTTGCCTTGCCTTCAGAAGATTGTCCCGGCCAAAAATACTGCTGCTCGAGAAAGTCTTCGTAGTTAAAGCCCGGACCCAGGGGATTGGAGTTCCATTGATCGAAGGGCAGGACGCGGGCAGTTTTTTCGCCGGGACTGGCAATATGGATTGTGCTCTCGCCGCCGGGCCTCATCTCCAGCAAAATGTGCTGGCGCATCTCGCGTTGAGCCGAGGGTGGTTGACCCAGGTCCACCAGGACGCGCAGGACGCCGGGAAACCAGTGCACCTTGAGGGTAATAGGAAAGCTGATGCGCGCGCCCGAGGCGTCGATTGCGACCAGATGACCCGTAGCGCGGAAGTCCGCCGTTTGCAGCTGTTTCCGGGCCGTCGCCAGCAGGTCGGGAGCTCCCGCCGATTGCGCGCACAAGGTGGAGACCAGCGCGGCAGCGAACAGAGAGCGCGCCGTCCACGCCAGGAAGCGGATCTCCCTTCGTCGGGATCCCGGCGTTCTCACGCCTCAATCCTTCCATCGCGAATGCGAATGTGGCGGGGCGCGCTGGCAGCGATGTCCTGCTCATGCGTAACCACGATCAGCGTCATGCCCCGTTGCTCCCTGATGCCTTCAAGGATTTCCATGATGTGCGCCGAATTTACGCTATCAAGGTTACCGGTCGGTTCGTCGGCAAGAAGAATTGCAGGCTTGTTGGCGAGGGCTCGCGCGATGGCCACGCGTTGCCTTTCGCCGGCCGATAGTTCATTGGGGTAATGGCGAAGGCGATTGCTAAGACCCATTTCTTCAAGCAGGGCCGCGGCGCGTTCCACGCGGTGGTTGCTGCGCTCGTGTTTGGCCAGCATGGCCACCTGCACGTTTTCGAGCGCGCACAGCGTCGGCAACAGATGAAAAGCCTGGAAGATAAAGCCGATCTGGAGCGAGCGATAGGTATCCAAATTCACCGTCTTGCCGAGAGCAGCGCCGCGAAAAAGAACCTGCCCGCTGGAAGGCAGATCGAGCCCGCCCAGCATGTGCAGCAGCGTGGATTTGCCACTGCCGCTGGGGCCGCTGATGGCTACGTATTCGCCCGCCTCGATGCGGAAGTCGACACCGCGCAGAGCCTGGACGCGGCCGTCGTCGTAGCTCTTCTTGAGATCTTGCGCTTCAAGCAGCGGGCTACTCATAGCGAAGCGCCTCCACGGGAGAGAGCCGGGCTCCGCGCCATGCCGGGTAAGCGCCGGCGGCCAGGCCCGAGGCTACGGCGATCAAAAGCGACTCCACCAGGTGCAGCGGCGAAACCGAAGCCGAGACAATGTTCCCCGTCTCCGGCAGAGCGGCCAGCAGGCGCAGAACGCCCCATCCCACCACAATGCCGATCAGTCCACCGGAAAAACCCAGGGCCGTGGCCTCAGTGAGAATCAGCAGGATCACATGCTGGCTCTTCCATCCCAGCGCGCGCAGAATTCCAATCTCATGGGTGCGTTCGAACACCGACATGGCCATGGTGTTGGCAATGCCCAGAATGCCAATGAACAGGGCGATGGACGACGTGCCCCAGGCTACGGAATGAGCCAGCTCGACCACTGCATTATTGGCGGCGCGATCGGCGGCAGGGTCGGCAAGAACCTGCGGAACAGCCGCTTCGATTTCGCTCTCGGCACGCTTCACGTAATCGTCATAGGAAATTCCGGGCGGCACGGGACGAAGCCGGACGTGAAACGCGGTCACCTTGCCTTGCATGCTGGAAATGATCTGCATCTGGTCCAGCGGCATGATCACCGCGCCTTCCACTAATGCGGAGCCGCCGTGATAGACGCCCACAATCTTGAAGTCAGTGCCTTCAAGAGAAAGAGTGTCGCCGGGGATTTTTTTCAGGTCGTTGGCCAGCGATTGGCCGAGGATCAGTTCCCGTTGACCATCGTGAAAGCGGCCGCCGGATACGAAGGTGAGCGCATCGAGCTCGTACGAATCGGCAGGCCATCCGTAGACGATGGCGTTGACGTCGGGGGTGAGGTCCATGAGGTTGAAGATCATCGGCACGCAGCGGGCCACGTCGGGCAGAGCGGCGATTTTGGCGCCCAGCGATTGGTCCAGCTCACTTTTGACGAAATTGGTTTGGACCACGGCAATGTCGGTGCCGGCGCTGGTATACAGCCGCATCCATTCGGTCTCGAAGGCGCGCGAGAATCCGACCAGCGCCACGAAAGCGCCGATCCCCATGGTAATGCCGCCGAGTGTTAACAGAGTCCTTAAGCGCCGGCGCCACAGATTCTTCCAGGCGAATCCCGTGAAGGAAAGTTGCGAGGGCATGACGGTGACAGATTTCCTTGTGGACTCGGTCGGTTGGGAGGGTCCGTGCGGTCAGTGTATTCGGTCGCCAGCGCCCCTGTCTATCGTGAAATTGATCGCAGGCGCGTGAATTTCATGCGCCGGCCCGATCAGATGCCAACATCGCATCATAGGGCTTGCGCGACGCGAGCGCCATCGTTCAGAGAATGGGTTTTAGAAACATCCTGCCGTATGCGATAAACGCCATGAGGAGACCGAGCGCGCCGCTCAGGATGATTGAGGTGATCTCGCGGTACCTGACGTGTACCCAGACGAACACGAGGCTCTCGATCGCCAGGACCGCAGCGCTCATCACCGTGAGCCGCGGATGCCAACGGAAGGTGGCGGGGGCGATGAGCCCGACGGTGCATACCAGTTCGAGGATGCCGAGGGCCATCCAGACTTTCCGTGGCAACGCACCAAACGACGGAACCTGCCCGCTCACCTTGTCGAACATAAAGGTCTTCATGACACCAGAGGCCCCGTACACCAACGCAGTGAGGATCTGCAGGACCCACAGCAGGATGTGCATGATATGTCTCTTCCCGGTTTCCGGGCAGCGGGCGCGCACAAAGCGGGTTATTCATGGTTCTCCCGCTCCATGGCACAAAAGATCGATTGAGACCAGCCGGGCTAAGCCCGCTCGGCTGCTCGGCCTCCGCCGCCACCGCCTTTTCGGGCCGTGTAGCAGGCCCGGCAATAGACGGGACGATCGCCGCGAGGCTCGAACGGAACGGTCGTTGGCTGGCCGCAACCAGAACAAATCACAGGAGTTCCCTGGGACGAGGCCGAACGGTAGCCGGATCCCCCCTGGTCGGCTTTTTTTGCCTGGCGGCAAGGCTTGCACCGCTTCGGGGTCGAGTAACCGCGTTCCTGGAAGAACGCCTGATCGGCAGCGCTGAAGGTAAATTCCTTCCCACAGTCGCTGCATGTAATTTGCATATCACCGGCCATTCTGGCTCCTTGGTACACCCTTGAGGGATTGTACAGCCCTTCGCTTGTTTTTTTACAAGGATTCTTTTGAAATGAAAAAACTTACCGTAAATTGCCCCTCCGAACGCTGATTCCATTCGAAAATTCGCGATCAATACTGTGGGGGCGGGAGGGGGACCTGCCTGCGCCAGCGCACATACCCAGGCTGCGAGGCTGCGCTATGATCGTTGCCTTGAATCTTGACCAATAAGCGGGCCCTATGCGCATCGTAACTGTGCTCACCTCGCTCGGCATGGGTGGCGCGGAGAAGCTGGCGCTGGCTGTGTCGGAGCGCATGGCCGGTCGCGGCCATACCGTAGCCGTGCTGGCGCTCAAAGCAAGGCTCGAGGAGGAGTGGCCGACCGTTCTTCCCGTTGTGCATCTGGATGTGCGCAAGACGACGGCGAGCGCTGCGGCGGGAATGTGGCGCGGCCGGGGCTTTTTGCGCCAGTTCCGGCCCGACGTGGTGCACAGCCACAGCTTCCACGCCAACATTTTTGCTCGCGGGCTCACCTTGCTGGCTCCCATTCCAGCCGTGATTTCGAACATTCACAACGTAAACGAAGGCGGCTCGATGCGCATGTTGGCTTACCGGCTGACCGACCGGCTTGCCCAGCGCACGGTGGCCGTGAGTGAGGCCGCCCGGCTGCGGTTTGTCGAGCTCAAAGCAGCCAGCGCGCAAAAATCCGGCGTTTTTCCCATCGGAATCGATGTGTCTGCGTTTGCTCCTGACCCCCGGCGGCGCGTCCGCACGCGTGCGGAAATGGGCACCGCGACCAACCCCGGCGCGGAGTTCATCTGGCTTGCCGTGGGCCGCATCACCGTGGCAAAGGATTATCCCAACCTCATCGATGCCTTTGCGCAGTTGCGGCGCCAGCAAGACAATGCGCGGCTATGGATCGTGGGAGAGGCGGCCAGCGCTAAGGCCGCTGAGATCAAAGCGCTGTGCGCGGATTCAGGCGCAGGCCAGACGGTGCGATGGCTGGGCCTGCGGCGCGATCTGCCCGCACTGCTCGACGCGGCCGACGGTTTTGTTCAGGCTTCGGCGTGGGAAGGCATGCCCCAGTCGGTAGCCGAGGCGATGGCCATGGAAAAGCCGGTCGTCGCCACCGGCGTAGGCGGTGTGCGTGAGCTCATGGGCGATACGGGCACGATTGTCCCGCCCAAAAATCCTGGCGCGCTCGCCCGAGCGATGATGGCGGAAATGAAACCAAGCGGAGAAGTGCGCGCGCAGTTGGTGCGCGCCGCGCGCGAACGCGTCGTGAGCCTTTTCAGCATTGACGCCGCCGCAAACGCATGGGAGACGCTGTACAAGCAGCTAACAGCCGACGGCTAACAGGGAACAGGGAACAGAAACTCTGATCCCTGTCTTCTAATCCCTGTTCCCTAATCCCTGCTTTTAAAACGTAAACGCTGTGGTGAGGAAGATGCGGCGTACCGCGGTGCTGCCCTGCGATGCGAACATTCCGCCCGCGAGGCTGGTGGACTCGTCGAAACTCTTCGACGTGATGTTGCCGACGGGGGACCCGAGGTCGACATCATTGAAGAGGTTCAAGGCCTGCGCGCTGAAGGTGAGCGAGTATTTGCGGCCTGTATTCGACATGCCGCCGCGTCCGCCGCCCCCTGGGCCGCCGAACCCTCCGCCGAAGCCCCCGGGGCCAAAGCCTCCGCCTCTTCCACCGCCGCCGCCTCCGCCGCCGGGAGGCGGACCACCGGGAGGCGGACCACCCTGCGGGCCGTTCGACGAAGACTCCACCTTGGGCCCGATCCCCCAGCTTCGGCTCAGCCGCAAATTGAGGGCGAGGCTGGACGGGCTGTTGCCGATGTCCGGAGCGACGATGGATTCGCCGGCCTGCGGAATCGCATCGAGCGAGCCAAACGGAGTCTGGTAGACCTCGGCCGGATCGTTTGCCATGGTCTGGGCGCTTGCGTAGGACGGCCGGTCGTTGAAAAAGGCGTCGCCGGTCAGATCGTACGGGGTGCTAAGGTTGAAGGGCTTGCCCGCCTGGAAAACGAGAAAAGGATTGAGGGTCACGGCCCAGGGGCCTGTGTAGTTCCCCATCAGGAACAGCATCTGGGGATGGATGAAGAAAGCGCGTCCGTAATCCTGCCACAGGTCGTAAGAATTGGTGGGGTTCGATCCGCCTCCGCCGTCGGAGTTGCCCTCCGTCCAGTTGTAAAAGCCCTGCACGCCCAGGTTGGGTGAGAAGCGGGCATTGATATTCACGATCACCTGGTTCTGGTTGTAAACCCCCTCAGGAAAATACTGCTGGACGATGCCCAGGTTGGGGTCGGGACGCGGCGCACTGGTCGTGATCGTCCCATTCGCGTTGTACGCGTACGTTCCCGGCAGGTAGGCGTTGGAATCGCGCGTGACCAGTTGGTGCACCCCAAACGAGTGCAGATAGGTGAAGGTCAGCGTTGAAACCTTGGTCAACTGCCGCTCCAGGCTGGTGCCGAGCTGTTCGGCGTAAGGCGCGCGATAGCTGGGGCTGATGGCATAGATTTGCGGAGTATTGGTCGTCGCGGTGCCGCAAGTGGAGAAGTTGATGGCATTCAGGCTGGAAGCTGCAGCGCAGGTGGGGTTATCAATACTGATCTGCGACTGGCTCCTGGCAGTGGTGTTAAACATCTCCAGGTTCATCAGGCTGCCGATGCTGAAGCGGTCATAGAAGAAACCGAAGCCGCCGCGCAGCACGGTTTTTGCCACGGTGCCTTTCTTGTGCCCATCCAGAGCGTAGGCGAATGCCAGGCGCGGACCCCAGTCGTCGTGATCCGCGGTGTGGTTCTGCGATTCCCAGCGCAAACCGCCGGAGAGCGTGAGATTCTTGTTCAGCTTCCAGTCGTCCTGGAAAAACAGAGCGCCATCGAAGACGTTGCCGTCAAATTTTTCGTTGCCCGTGGTGTAGGTCAGATTCGTGGGCAGGCAGCCGCCGGTTTGCGTGGAAGGGCAAGCCGCGGCGATCTGAGCAAAATTCTCGCCTCCAACTAGGCCGTTCCAGGTGTCGATAAAGGCGGTGATCGAAGGAAAAATGAAGGAGCCGTTGAAGTTTCCATCGGTAGTAATGGCTTCGCGGTTGTCGCGCAACCACGTGCCGAACTTGACGGCCTGTTTGCCCTTGGTGAGATTGAAGACGTTTTGCAGCTCCAGGTGATCCTGGTGGCTGTTTGAGAACTGGTTGCCGGTGCCGCCGCCGGAAAAAACGCCAGGGACGTCGAAGGTGGGATCTGTGCTCGCCGGCGAGCTGGTCGAGGGTGCGCGCCGGTATTCGAAGCGCGTTTCGTCGACGAGATGATCGTTGATGATCTGGGAATCGCTGATCTGGACCGTGTGCTCATCGGAGAGGCTGCTGCTGGCCAGTGAAGGCAACGACGTGGAGCCGCTCAGCGAATTGGTTACGTTGTTATGGAAGAACTGGTAGCGCAAGGTGAGCGTGTTCTTCTGGCCGAGTTGCAGGTCGATGCGCGGCGAGACGTTGATGTGCGTACCCGGACTGAAGAGACTGCCGGCAACGGAGGTCGGACTGGCGGAATAGGTGTTGGTGGCCGAGTTGTAGACCGGACCGTTGAGAACGGTGTACACAGAGTCGGTCTGATTGTTGCGCTGCTCGACGCTGAAAAAATAGGAAGCGTGCTTTGAAAGCGCGCCGCTGACGGTGGCGTTGTACTGGTAGCTGTAGTAATCAGGCAGCTCCGAGGTGAAAGGGTTGCCGGTGTTGAAGACGTTGTCATTGCCCTGGCCGAAGAAACGCCCATGCAGCGTATCGGTGCCCGGCTTGGTCAGGATTTCGATGCGGCCATAGCCGAGGCGGTCGTACTCGGCCGAAAACGGATTCTGGTTGATGCGAATCTCGCGGATAGCCGACTTGGGCGGCAGTTGGCCGCCGGTAAATCCGTCAATGTAGATCTGGCCGCCATTGGGACCCGCCGAAGGTCCGGCCAGCGCCGTCAATTCGTTTGAAAGTTCGTCGGGATCGTCGGACAAGGCGTCAAGGTCGCTGCCCTTGAGAACGATGGCGCTGGCGTTGGCGCCGGCTTCGGTGCTTACCGTGGGCGCGCCTTCATCGGTAACCACCACCTCCACATCGGCGGCCTCGATGGCCATTTTTATGTCGATACTCTTCGATTGCCCCGTGGTGAGTGGAATGGGAGCAGAGACAAAGGGTGCGAAGCCGGGGAAGCTGGCCTGAATCACGTAGCTGCCCGCTGCCAGGCCGCGCAGTTGATAGGCGCCCGCCGGGTCGGCGGCGCCGCTGCCCACTTTTTTGCCGGCCGCGGTCAGGACTGTCACCTGTGCGCCGGGAATCAGTGCCCCTGATGGATCAGTGATATGGCCGTGCAGCGCTCCGGTAGCGGCTGCGTTCGACTGCGCCGCCGCAGGAGCACTTGCGGCCGGCGCCGCTTGTGCCTGCGCAACCATGCCGGCCAAGGCCGCCGCAGCGAGAAAAAAGGCAGTCAAAAAGTGCGATTTTACGTACACAATTCCCCCGATTCTTTTGAGCGCTTTTCAAGAATCTGCCCCTGGAAGGGCATGACCGGCAAACCCATCCGACGGATAGGTTCCGTGCCGGCGAGGGACGGCACACAAGGACACTCAGACCTTGCCGCCTCTCATCCATGGCACGACCAGCCTTCTAGAAACTCGCTCTATTTGTAAGAAATCAGAAACCCGTTTACTGCGGCGCCTCAGGCGCGCTTTGATTCAAACTCCAGCTGGCAAGAAGATCCTGCGCTTCAGGTGCTTCAAGCAGCGGCTCGACGCCGGCGAGCAACTTGACCGCATTCACCCCCGATGCATCCTCCGTGGCTACGATCATTACGGCTTCGCCTTTTTGCAAACTGGCAAGCTGAATGGTCGGCGCGCGGTCAAGCAAGGATTCCAGATCGCCACCACCGCCGCCTCGCCCTTGGCCAAATGAATGTTGCCCCCCCCCGCCGCCTTGCGGGTTGTAAGCCGGACGGCCCGCGCCCCCTGCGCCCTGGCTGCCTTTGAGCAGCGTGGCAAGCCGGGTGGCAACGGTATCGTCGAGCCGGCGCAACTGCGCATCGGTACTGATGTGAATGGTGACCGGTTTCTTGGTCGCCAGGTCCTTTACGGTAACTGTCGAGGCAGCCGTGTCAGTAGAAAGAACCGTTCCCGCAACGCTGCGGAAGCTGCCGGAGATTACAGCGTCAGCCGCGATCACCGTCCCATCGGCATTCTTCACGCCCTTCGCCGACAACTGATCTCCGGGATGGATGGCATCGATGGGCGCAGGTTGCGCCTCTTCGAAGCTCACCGAGCCGGGCGCATAACGCTTCAGGATTGTGGACTTGGTGACATTGACAGTGACGGCTTTGGTCACCGGGCCCACCCGCTGGTTGACCACGATCGCGCCCGCCGCGGGATCCACGCTTTTCACCAGCCCATGGACACCCTGCGCCCACTCCTCGGTCTGCGTCTGCTGCATCTTGGTGACGTCAGCCTTTTTGATGGCGATGACGCGCAGAGCCTGAGGCACTGAGCCCGTGGCGCTGGGATCGAGGTTGACCAGTACGCGGTCGCCAACGGCAAGGCTGGAAAAATCGAGCGGCTCGGCCTTGCTGAGATCGGTTTGTCCCGGCTCGATGCGCTTTAGTTGAGCGGTGGAGGGAACCTGGACCTGGTGCACGTCGCCGGCGTCGGTCTTCACGGTCAGCGTGTCACCGTTGATGGCGGTAATGCTTCCCAGATAATGTGTCGCTTGCGCATGGACCAAAGGCAGCGCGGCCAGCAGCCATGCCGCCATAGCCCACACCACACGCGCCGTTCTCCTCGATCTCATACCGTCTTGCTCCGTGACTTCCGGCGATTTCCAGAATCGCCAGGATGGCGCACCCGAATATCGCGTGGGCGCCGGCCCTGTTTGCTAGACGCATCACACGGGGAAAAGGTCGAAACGCCGTCTCATAACTGCAGATCCTTCGTCGGTCGCCGCGACACCCCAGCGAGTTGGGATCGCTCGCTGAGGATCCCGTAGGGGCGACCTCCTCTGGATAACAGCCGCTCTTGGAGATTCGGGACGTATGGAACAGCTGAAAGCCAATAGCGAAAGACCGCCTTTTATAATCTCCCCCGTGACTCCCGCGCCCGTGACCGCCCATGACGCATACCTGCTGGCCTGCATAGCCGGCACGGTGGCGCTGCTGCTGATCCTCGTCGGACGGCTGCGCATCCACGCGGCCATCGGGTTGTCGGTGGCGGCTTTGGCGTTGGGCGTGGCCTCGGGGCTGCCTCTCGCCAGAGTTCCGGTGGCCTTTACCGCCGGCGTGGGCGAAATGATGGGACGGATCGCCATCATCCTCGGCATGGGCGCGATTCTCGGCCAGTTGCTGGCCAGCTCCGGAGGGGCTGCCGCCCTGGGCAAGGCTTTGGTTGAGCGATGTGGAACCGCGGGCATGCCCTGGGCCCTGCTCTGCCTGGGCATTCTGGTGGGCATTCCGGTGTTCTTCGAAGTGGGCCTGGTGCTGCTGATGCCGATTGTCGTCGATGCGGCGCGGCGCAGCGGCCGGCCACCCATTCTGGTGAGCTTGCCCCTTCTGGCGGGACTCTCTGCGATGCATGGCTTGGTTCCGCCTCATCCCGCCGCCCTGCTGGCAGTGGCGGAGTACCACGCCGACCTGGCTCGCGTGCTGCTCTGGGGCTTGGTGGTGGGCGCGTTGGCTGCGGTGCCGGCGGGACCGCTCGTGCAACGCGTCTTGCTCCGTCTTTGGGAGCGGCGCCGCACGCCGGGACCGGACTCCGGGGATGCTCCTGTGCCTGCCATCGCTGCGCAGCACGAATCGCCCGGCGCCGGTGCCGGAGAATCGGCGCCAGCGATGGGCGGCAAAAGCGCGCTTCCTGCTCCCGCCGGCGCGTTGCGCGCCGTGGCGGCAATTCTGCTGCCGGTGGCGCTGATTTTGCTCGGAGGCTGGGCCGATGCGATGACCGCACGCGGAAGCCTGCCCAACCAGTTGTTTCACCTGGCCGGTTCGCCCGATGTGGCCATGGTGATCGGAGCACTCGCGGCCCTGGTCACTTTGGGCAGCAAGGTCCAGGAGCCCGCGTACCGCGCGCGCGGTGGTTTGAGGCGACTGACCGTGGACTCCTTCGGCCCCATTGCCTCGCCGCTCGTGATCCTGGCTGCGGCTGGCGGGCTGAGCGGGGTTCTGCGCGCTTCCGGCGCGGCTCAGGCGGCAGTGACTGTGGCCATGAACGCTCACCTGCCGCCTCTCGTGCTGGCATGGGTGCTCGCGGCTGCGGTGCGCGTCTCCATGGGATCGGCCACCGTGGCCATGGCCGTGGCCGCGAGCATTCTGGCTCCCATCTCCACCGGCATGGGCGTGCGGCCGGAGATGCTGGTGCTGGCCACCGGTTCCGGCTCGTTGCTGCTCTCGCACGTCAACGATTCGGGCTTCTGGCTGGTGAACTCGCTGTTCAAGATCGACGTCAAGACCACGCTCGCCACCTGGTCGGTGCTGGAGACAGTGCTGTCAATCTCCGGGCTGGCCTTGACGCTGGTGCTCGCCGCGGCGCTGCGCTAGGCAGGGAGCGAGGGAGCAAGTCACCCCAGCGAGCACAAATCGCTCGCCCGGGGGCCCGGAGGGAGCGAGGGAGCGAAAAAGCGCGACTCAAGAAAATTGTTGCATCGCGTGCTGGCGCCGCGGAATCGACTGTGTTGTGGCAACGCAGCAAGCCATAATCCCAACGAAAGAAGCCGGCTCCATGCCCAAAAGGAAAGCGGCCGCAAACCACGACGCCGCACTGCGCAAACATCTTCTCGAATTGCTGACTGGCGGCCACGCCCACGCGGACTTCGACACGGCCATAAAGAACCTGCCGCCTGCCCTGCGCGGCAAGCGCCCTCAGCGCGCCGAACATTCGCCATGGGAGGTGCTGGAGCACATGCGCATTGCGCAGTGGGACATTCTGGAGTTTTCGCGCGACGCCAAACACCAATCCCCGGACTGGCCGGGCGGCTACTGGCCCACGACAGCGGCTCCGCCCGACGCCGAGGCCTGGGACAAGAGCGTGCGCGCCTTTCGCCGCGACCTGAAGGCGATGTGTGGCCTGGTCGCAGGCAGGTCCACTGATCTCTACGCCCGCATCCCGCATGGCGCTGGACAAACCATCCTGCGCGAAGCGTTGTTGCTGGCCGATCACAACGCCTATCACCTGGGCGAGCTGGTCCTGCTGCGGCGCTTGTTGGGGGCTTGGTAAAAGCGGGGAACAGGGATCTCGCTCCCCGTCTTTTTCGCACCCTCGCTCCCTTACTTCCTCAGTCCCTCAGCCCCTCAGTCCCTTATAGTCCCTCAGTCCCTGTCTTTCTGTTCCCGCTTTTCCAGCACCGCTCTTTGCGCGGCAAAGATTTCCTTCAGCCCCCCTTCGGCCAGATCGATGAGCCCATTGAGCTGCGCCCGCGAAAAACTTCCCCGTTCCGCCGTGGCCTGCGTCTCCACCAGTCCTCCCTCGGCCGTCATCACCACGTTCATGTCCACCTCGGCCTGCGCGTCCTCCTCGTAGCAAAGATCGAGCACCGCCGTGCCGTCCACAATCCCCACCGAGGTGGCGGCCACAAGCTGCTTGAGAGGCGATGCCTTCAGCGTCCCCGCCTTCACCAGGGCGTCGAGGGCAAGAGCCAGGGCCACCGCCGCGCCGGTGATCGCCGCCGTGCGCGTGCCGCCGTCCGCTTGAATCACGTCGCAGTCCAGAATGACGGTGCGTTCGCCGAGCGCGGTCATGTCTACCACCGAGCGCAGGCTCCGCCCGATCAGTCTCTGGATCTCATGCGTGCGGCCGCCGATCTTGCCGCGCTCGCTCTCGCGGGGAGTGCGCGTGACCGTGGAGCGGGGCAGCATGGCGTATTCGGCGGTAACCCAGCCGCGGCCGGCATTGCGCAGCCAGCCGGGAACACCCTGTTCAATGGTGGCGTTGGTCAGGACGCGCGTGTTGCCCAAAGAGACCAGGACGGAGCCCTCGGCGGTCTGCACATACCCGGGCGTCAGAGTCAGCGGACGAAGCTGGTCGCTTGTTCGGCCGCCGGGGCGAAGAGAAATTGGTTTGGCATGCATGAAGGGATTCTAAGGGAGCCCGCCCACGCCGTGTCCGCGCGCCGGGTTCCTACCCAATTCGGGAAAAACCGCGATTTCGCGTGCCGCATCAGGAAATTCTCCTAGCTTATTGAATCAACGCCATTTCAAAACCAGCGGCACCGCGCACCGTTCCATTATGGGAGCGCGCGGGGCCGCCATGCAGCCCGCGAAAACCCCTGCGCGCATCATCATCCTTCCTCTTATCAAGAGCCTAGACATTCCGTTCAACATTGGCACGCGGCGTGTATAGAAAAAGGACAACCAACCACCCCGGAAACAGAAACGGGAAGTGGGGCAGATCACCGCGGACAGGGAACAGGGAACAGAAAGCCGCCAGCAGTCAACTGCCAAACGCGAATCGCTCACAGCGAATCGCTGACCACGGCGAACTGAGAACTGACTCTGGAAAGGAATCCGGCCATGCAGCAGCTGGGACAGGTGGCACATCCGAACCGGGAGCGGGGAAAGAAGGCGGGCGAGGAGCGCGCACGGGTAGAGAAAGTGGTAGAGACGCTGGCCACCTTGCGCAGCCCGGAAGAAAACCTCTCCGCAGTGGCCCACGATGCACGCAACATGGTCACGGCACTGGGGCTTTACTGCGATTTGCTCGATGAGCCCGGCGTGCTTGCGGCTCCCTACGCCCATTATGGGAGCGAGCTGCGCCTTGTGGCTGCCGCCAGCCGCCGCCTGGTTGAAAAGCTGGTGGCGCTTGACACGAATCTTGACACGAATCTTGATGCGAATCTCGACCCGAATCTTGACACGAATCTTGATGCGAATCTCGATGCGAATCTCGGCACGCAAGCCAGATTGATTGACCCCTTGGCTGCGACCTTTGCTGCCGGAACCGGGCCGGTGGACGCATCGGCGCAGCGGCAACCGGACGCGCGTTCCGGCCGGCGTTTTGACCAGCAGCTTCACCGGCAACTCGATCTGCTGCCCCCCACTCCGGTCGATAATCTGGCCGCGGAACTGCTGGCCAACCGCAACCTGCTCTCCGCGCTCGCCGGCCCGTCGATCGCGCTGACCGTGGACACCAGCGGCGGAGCTGTGCCCGTGCGCATCACAGGCGAGGATCTGACCCGCGTGCTGGTCAATCTGGTGAAGAACGCGGCCGAGGCCATGCCCGCAGGCGGGCGCATTCACATCACTCTGAGCGAGCCGCCCGTGCCGGGCGATTCTGCCGGGTGCGTCGTGCTGACGGTCGAGGACAACGGGCCGGGAATCGCCAACCAGGCGCTGCAGGCGGTCTTCGCTTCCGGCTACACCACCCGGGGCAAAGAGGAGCGGGGCACCTGCCATTGGCCCTCCCTCCATCGCGGGTTGGGGCTCGCCATCACCCGTTCCATCGTCGAAGCCGCGGGCGGACACATCACCGCGCGCAATCGCCAAGCCGGCGGTGCATGCTTCGAAATCAAGGTCCCGGTGAGAGATGCAGTCAACCGGGAACAGAAAAACAGGGCACCAGGGAACAAGGGAAAAAGGCAGCGCAGTGCTGTGCGGCCATTGAGCTGCGAGATACAGGCTACCGGTTCCCGGCGGGAAGCTGACCACTGACCCCTGCGCCCTGAAACCTACCCCCCTCGAATTTAACGATGTTCCAACACGCGTGAGGCGGCTACAATGCTGGATACAGTCTTCAACACACGAGCCATGGAGTTCTTTCCACAAACTGCCGAGCCGGCGGTGCGGCTGCATCTGCTTGTGGTCGACGCCGACGCGGCCGTGCGCTCGGCCTGCGCCGAGATTGCGGCCAGCCTGGGCTACGCGGCCGAGAGCACCGGGGACATTGGCCAGGCCAGAGGCCTGCTGCGCGGCCAGGCGGCGGACATTCTGCTCATCAACCTGCCCAACGGATCGAACCAGGGCGTGGAGCTGATCGCCGAGATCAAGCTGCTCTATCCCGACATCTCGGTGATCGCCATGACCTCATCGGGCTCGGTGAATGCCGCCGTCGAGGCCATGCGCTGCGGCGCCAGCGACTACCTGACCAAGCCCTTTGCCATGGACGAGCTCTCCACGGTGCTGGACCGGGCCGCGCAAAGCCACATGACCGACACCGCCACTCGGCAACTGCGCGAGCGGTTGAGGCTGAGCGAGGGGCTGGGCGCCATGATCGGCCGCTCGCCCGAGATGGAAAAGATCTACCGCATCCTCTCCAAAGTCGCGCAGAGCGCGCATCCGGTCCTGATTCTGGGCGAGAGCGGAACGGGCAAGGAACTGGTAGCGCGGACCATCCACGCGTACGGCCCCAACGCGGCCAAGCCCTTTCTGCCCGTCGACTGCGGCTCGCTGGTGCCCACGCTCATCGAGAGCGAGCTCTTTGGCTATGTCAAGGGCGCGTTCACCGGGGCCAACCATTCCAAAGACGGGTTGCTGGTTTCGGCCGAAGGGGGAACAGTCTTCCTTGACGAGATCGGCGAGCTCTCGCTCGATATGCAGGCCAAGCTGCTGCGCGCGCTGCAGGAGCGCGAGGTGCGGCCGGTGGGCGCCACGCATCGCGTGCCCATCAAAGCCCGCATCGTGGCCGCCACCAATCGCGACCTGGCCGGCATGGTCGAAAAAGGCGGCTTCCGCAAAGACCTCTTTTACCGGCTGAACGTGGTCAACCTGCGCCTGCCGCCGCTGCGCGACCGCCGTGAAGATATTCCCTTGCTGGCGGCCCATTTCCTCGACGGCATCAGCCGCGAGAACGGGCGCAAGTTCACGCTCTCCGACGAAGTGCTGCGCACCATGATGCACTACGACTGGCCGGGCAACGTACGCGAACTCCAGAACTCCATTGAGCGGGCCTGCGCCCTGTCGTCGGGGCCGGTGATCCATCTGGGTGACCTGCCCACCCAACTCCAGCAGCAAGGCCTGGAGGCGCGGCGCGCTGCCGCCGGAAGCGAATCCGAGGGATCGGAATGCGCGCCTCAAGTCAAAACCCTGGCCGAGCTGGAGCGCGAGGCCATCCTGGGCGCGATCCGCACCCTCCGTGGCGACAAGCTCCAGGCAGCCCGGCTGCTGGGCATCGGCAAAACCACTCTCTACCGCAAGTTGAAAGAGTACGGGATCGCCGACCCCATGCAGGAAGGCTAAAAGCAGCTACGAGCTCATGGCTGTTAGCTTCTAGCGCCTCCCTTGCGGCTGCGGTATCTCGTGGCAACCCTCGACAGCCTGAGAAGCGGCGCGCTGAAAGCGAACAGCCAAGAGCTGAAACCTCAAAACCTGATATCTGAGAACTGCAACCTGCAACTTAGCAGTCTGGCAGCTAGGAGCTGGAAGCTAGGAGCTGATCATGAGCATCCTGATGGTGACCGGTATTGAAGGCGCGCGCAATTGTGCGGCGTCGGTGGGCGCCCAGCTGGGCATGGACGTGGAGGTGGCCGAAGGCCGCAAGGCTGCGCTGGCCGCGCTGCGCAAATGCGAGTATCTTGCCGTGGTGGTCGACGAGTCTCTGGCTGAATGCGACCCGGCGGCGGCCGAGAAAATCTGCGAGCAGGCCGGCCTGGCCATTCCCCTGCAAATCAACTTCGCCGTCTCCGGCGCGGCCCGCCTGGTGCGCGAGCTTCGCGCCGCGCTGCATCGCCGCGAACGTGAGCAGATGCTGGCCCACCGGGCGGCTGCGGCCGCCATTGAAACCGAATTGAAGACCACGGTGGCCGGACTGCTGCTGCAATCGCAACTGGCGCTCAGCGGCGGCGGGGTTCCGCCGCCGGTGGCCGACCGGCTGCGGGTGGTGGCCGATCTGGCCGGCAGCCTGCGCCAGCGGCTCTCGCAAAAATCGGAGTTACCGTATCCCGAAGCCGAAGCCGTTGCGGCAGGAGCATCGCGCAGCAGCGGCCTTCGGGGCGCTCAACAAAGCGCACCAACCCCGGGTTTGCCGTGAGCCAGCCGCTTGAGGCCGGCAACACGGCAGGTTGAGCAAAAAGCAGGGAACAGAAAGACAGAGACCGAGGGGCCGGCGGAACAAGGGATCGAGAAACCAGGGACTGGGAGACAACTACTGAACGAAGGCAACCGCTGCGCCTCGGAGTTGTCCTCTCACCTCTTCACTCCCCGCACTCGTCTGCTTTTCGAGGCTCACGAACCGCGATCTACGACGCACGCATGCTTTCCTTGCAGGCACCTTGGTGGAGCTTCCACTTTCCGATGAGGCTTGCGGTAAACGCCGCCCGCCTCACCGGATTTTTCTGTACCCTCGAATGGGCTCGGTGTTCAGCCGTCCAGCGGGCGTTCGCCATGCGCTCGCAGCTTTCGAACCGCCTCCTCCATCGAATACCCTAGAGAGTGCCTAGAAAGTGCGGGTAACGACATGACCATCATCCGGCAGGAAGATTTCATCGCCAGCGTTGCGGGCGCGCTGCAATACATCAGTTACTACCATCCGGTCGATTACATCACCTCGCTGGCCAGGGCCTACGAGCGCGAGCAGTCGCCTGCGGCGCGCGACGCCATGGCGCAGATTCTCATCAACAGCCGCATGTGCGCCGAAGGGCACAGGCCCATCTGCCAGGACACGGGAATTGTGAACGCCTTCATCAAGCTGGGCATGGACGTGCGCTTCGAGCCGGGACCCGGCGAGGCGCCGATGGACCTCCAGCAGATGGTCGACGAGGGCGTGCGGCGCGCCTATCTCGATCCCGACAACAAGCTGCGCGCTTCGCTGCAGGCCGATCCCGCGGGCGCGCGCAGGAATACGCGCGACAACACGCCTGCCTGCGTCACCGTTGACCTGGTGCGCGGCAACACCGTCGAGGTGACGGTCGCCGCCAAAGGCGGAGGCTCCGAGGCCAAGAGCAAGTTCGTCATGCTCAATCCATCGGACTCGGTCGTCGATTGGGTGCTCAAAACGGTGCCCACGATGGGCGCGGGATGGTGTCCGCCGGGAATTCTCGGCATCGGCATCGGCGGCACGGCGGAGAAGGCCATGCTGCTGGCCAAGCAGTCGTTGATGGACCCCATCGACATGCCGGAGCTGATCGCGCGCGGCCCCAAGACCACCGCGGAAAAACTCCGCGTAGAGATTTACGACAAGGTGAACCGGCTGGGCATCGGCGCGCAGGGTTTGGGCGGGCTGACCACGGTGCTCGATGTGAAGGTGTTGGACACGCCGGCGCACGCGGCCAACCTGCCCGTGGCCCTGATCCCCCAATGCGCCGCCGACCGCCACGCGCATATCGTGCTCGATGGCTCCGGCCCGGTGTTTCTCGATCCGCCTTCGCTGGAAGATTGGCCCAAGCTAACCTATGACGTCAGCGGAGCGCGGCGCGTGAATCTTGACACGGTGACCCGCGCCGAAGCGGCCGCCTGGAAGCCGGGCGAAGTGCTGCTGCTGAGCGGCAGGCTGCTCACCGGCCGCGACGCAGCGCATAAGCGCATGAGCGAGATGCTGAAGCGCGGCGAGAAGCTGCCCGTGGACTTCCGCGGCCGCTTCATCTACTACGTGGGGCCCGTCGATCCGGTGCGCGACGAAGTCGTTGGCCCGGCCGGACCCACCACCGCCACGCGCATGGACGGCTTTGTGCGGCAGATGCTCAAGGAGACGGGGATGCTGGGTATGATCGGCAAGGCTGAGCGCGGACCCGAGGCCATCGAGGCCATCCGCGAGTTCGGGGCCGTGTATCTGATCGCCATCGGTGGCGCGGCCTATCTGGTCTCCAAGGCCATTCGCGGCTCGCGCCGCCTGGCCTTCGAAGATCTGGGCATGGAGGGCATTTACGAGTTCGAGGTCCGCGACATGCCCGTCACCGTGGCCGTCGACGCCCATGGGACCAGCGTGCACCAGACCGGCCCGGCGGAGTGGCAGCAGCGCATTGCCGGAATACCGATACTGCAGTAAAGCAGGGAACAGGCAACAGGCAACGGGGAACAGAAGAGCAGGGGACAAGGGAAGGGTGGCTCAGTTTCTCACGCAGCCTTGGCATGCAAAGCCAGGTTGCGGATGGCTTGACTCATTGCGGACATGACCGACTTGTTTACCGTCATTTCCGCCATGACGATCCCATTCACCAGGGTCATTTCCAGATGAACCGCGTTCCCGAAAGCGTCCATCAGCTTGGGGCCAAGCCAGTCAAAGACAATCTCTGCGAGTTTGCGCCAGTTCTGCGTGCCCGCATCGAAGCAGACCCAAGCCACATCCCCATCGGTTTCGCAGCTTTCCAGGGTGCGCAACTCGGGAATCGCATTCAGCGCTTCGATCAAAGGCACCACGCCGCGATCCACTTGTGCGTTCACTTTCACCCAGGCTTGGCGATGCACGGTCATCATCGGGTTAGAAGCACAAAGTTGCTTCGCCGCTGCCCCTATGGCGTTCAGCAAATTTTGTTCGTCCGAGCTCGGGCATCAAAGCGGCGCGAATCCCAGCCAGGCGACAACTCCAGGCTCAGGTTGATGCATCACAACCCAAAAGGGATCTGGATGGTGGTCGTACCACTTCATGCCCATTGAAGACTTCTGCTCAGGTCGTGAAAGCATGCTTGAGACTGAAATGACTTTGCATCGCCTTGAATTCCGCGTAGGTCTATGCCCGCGCTTACCCACTATCGAGTGCTCATCGTCGACGACGATGAAAAAGTCTCGAAAACGGTGGCCCTTTTGTTTACGACGCAGGGATGGGAGACTCGGGTTGCGTATTCGGCCGAAGAGGCGATCGAAATTACCACCCAATGGAAGCCCGACCTGGCAATTCTTGACATCATTTTGCCGGGGATGAATGGAATCGACCTCGCCGGCGTTCTGAAGGCCAATCTTCCCGGATGCAGGCTCTTGCTTTTTTCCGGCCAGCCCAGCACGGCCGATCTGGTGAAAGAAGCTGAAGCACAGGGTCAGATGCTGCAAGTGCTCGCCAAGCCCATTCCTCCTACGGAACTGCTCGACATGGCAGCCAGATTGATGGAAAACGGCGCTTGAAAGCCGGGCTCGCAGAGAGCGGAGCTGCAATCGAAGAAGGGGAAAGCGACGGAATCAACCATTGCGGCTGGCAGCCAGCTGCCGGATGGCTCGGCTGACCACGGCAATCACTGACTTGTGCACGGTCATCTCCGCAATCACAATTCCATTGGTCAATTTCATTTCAATGTGCACCTGGTTGCCGAAGGCGTCAATGAGCTTGGGGCCGAGCCAGCCAAAAACAATCTCCCCCAACTGGTTCCAGCTCGCTGCGCCTGCATCGAAGCACACCCACGCCTCATCTCCGTCGGTTTCGCAGCTTTCCATGGTGCGCAACCCCGGGACCGCGTTCAGAGCCTCGATCAGAGCCACCACGCCGCGATCCACTTGCGCGTTCACTTTCACCCAGCTCTGCGTGCGCTTCGCCATTATCGGGTTAGAAGCGCAAACCACGGTTCTTGCCGCCTTTCAACGCCGCCGCAGCCGGAAAAGCGGCCACTCATCGCGATGGCCCTGGAGCAGATTCCTTCTGGTTGGCGAAAAATCGCCCTACCTCTGCCGCGCATTCCTCCAGAAAGCGCCGATCTTCTCCGCCAAATGCGTTGCGCATGTGGCTGTCGATGTCAATCTCTCCCACAATTCTGCCATTGGCGCGAATAGGCACCACGATTTCAGATTTCGTCTTCAGCGAGCAGGCAAGATATCTGGGATCGGCGGAGACGTCATCGACAATCACCGTGGCGCCCTGGGTTACCGCGGCGCCGCAGATTCCCTGCGCAACCGGAATGCGCACATGCTGCGTGGGAGTTCCGCGAAACGGCCCCAGAACGAGTACCTCAGGTGCGGCTGGATCGAGCATGTAAAACCCCACCCAGTTGTAATGGGCCAGCCGTTCTGAAATCCTGCTGACGCAGAACTCCTCGAGCGAAAGCAGGTCTTCGGCCGTCTCTGCAAAACGGCGGATCTCGGCGGCGATCTCATCGAATGCGCGTCTTACCATCCGTCTGCTTCCAATTTCCAAGCGATCGCTCATCCGAAAGTGAACGAGAACGCCTGCACTCCCGGATCCTCAAACTCGATAACGAAGGTGTGGTCAGTGACGTGTTCCTTCAGCCTGACCATTTGATACAGGCGATAGTCGGTCACCACGCCATTGCCTTCGGCGTCCGTGTCCACGCCATGATTTTCGCCGGGGGCCTGGCCGTCAATGGTCACCTTGAAATGGATCGGCTTGCCATCGGCCGCCGGGCCCAGCACAAGATGCAGGTCGCGGGCATGAAAACGATAAACGATTTCTCCGCCGGCTGATTTCAGCTCTGCAATCTGCCGGTGATCGGCCCAGGTGCCGCCCAGTCCCCACTCATTCAGCCTCGGGCGAGCCGGTGCAGTGTAGAGTGTCTCCCGGTCCGGCTTGATGCCGGGCCGCGATGCAAAATTCTCGGCTCGCGCGTAGCCGATATAGGTTTCAGGCGATCGCACGTCGTTCATGTCAGCAGGCGCCTCGATGCCCTGTGCGCGAATGGTCGTGGCCGTCCCCGGCATCTGCGTTGCCTTCGCCTCTTTCAACAGCTTCTCGATCCAGCGCTCCGACTCCGCGTAGTCCCCCTCGCCGAAGGCCTCATACTGCACCTTGCCTTTGGCGTCGATAAAATAATCTGCCGGCCAAACCTCGTTTTGAAACGCCTTCCAGATGGCCTGGTTGCTGTCGAGCGCCACCGGAAAGGTAACGCCGAACTTTTTCACGGCCCTCTCGACGTTCGGCAGTTGTTTCTCGAAGTCGAATTCCGGCGTGTGCACGCCGATCACCACCAGCCCGCTGTCTTTGTACTTTTCCGCCCACGCCTCAATGTAGGGCAGGCTGCGCAGGCAGTTGATACACGAATAGGTCCAGAAGTCGACCAACACCACCTTGCCTTTCAGATCTTTCGCGGTCAGCGGCGGGGAGTTGATCCACCCCGTAGCGCCCGACAAGCTGGGCAACGGCGAAAACCCCACGATGCTGTGAGTGTCTTGGGCCTGGACTCCGGCTTGCCCGGCCGTCGCGCACCAGCACGCTGCGGCAACCAGCGCCAATACGTGTACAGTCCTCATCCCTCGCCTGAAACCGTTTCTCATATTCGTGTTGAGCCTCCCGGGGAAGCTGACTTGCTAACTCGCTGTCTTGGTCAGATAGCCCATCCCGTCCAGCACGCCGCGCATGAATGCGAAGCTCTCGATGACGCCGGGCATGGGATCGTCGGCGTGAATCTCGTATTCGAGGTCGACGAAGCCCTGGTACCTGATCTTGATCAGCGCCTCGAACATCTCGCGGAAAGGCAGGATGCCCTCGCCCACCGGCACCTGGCTCTCTTTGCTCTCAAAGCTGGTGAGATCTTTCACGTGCATGTCGTAGAGGCGCGGGCCGGCGGCGTGGATGGCCTCAACCAGGTTGGTTCCGGCGCGGGCGGCGTGGCCCACGTCGATGCAGCAGCCGATGCGCGGGTCCATATCCTTGACGACTTTCAGCACGTCGAAGGGCGAGGGGTAAATCTTGTCCTCTGGACCGTGGTTGTGGATGGCGAGGCGAATGTCGTACTCGCGCACAAACTTTTCAATGCGCGGCAGCGTGGCGGGCGCGGGATCGCCGGCCACGATCACGTTGACGCCGGCGCGCTTGGCGTACTCAAACTTGGCGCGGATATCGTCGTCTTCGTCCTTGGGAAAATAAACCGTTCCCACGGCATGCAGCTTGATGCCGTTGGCGGCATAGTCGGCCAGCGCCTTCGCCTCGTCGGCCGGGTCCATGGGCAACTGGTCCTTGGCGTCCTTGCAGTTCAAGTCGTAAACCTTCAGCTGCTTCATAAAGCTGATGATCTGCGTGCGGGCGAAATTGCGAAACGTGTAGCCGGCCAGGCCGAGCTTGATCGGCGAGGGCTTGCCCGAGGCGGGAATAGCTTCAGCCAACGCCGGCGTGGCGGCGCTGAACGCGGAGGCTGCGCCCGCGGCTGCCAGCGCGCCCGATTGCATGAAGTTGCGGCGAGAGAGTGTGGTTTTCATGGCGGGAAGAATTATAGAAGCCGGGAACAGGGAACAGGCAACAGGGAACAGAAGGCAGGGCGCGAGGGAGCAAGCCGGCGGGTCAGCAAATCAGCGAATCGGCAAGTTAGCGGGGTGCCCCATCCTGGCCGGGTCTTTGTTTTTCCGGCTAGGGTGGGGGCCACACTACCCCCGCCTCCGAACTCCAGGCCCAACTACCGCATGAATCGGGGTGCCCGTCCTAACCCGTCCGTCATTCCGAACGGAGCAGCTTGGGGCCCCATGATCGTGTCACAATCATGGGGTAAGCGGAGCGAGGAATCTGTAGTTGCTTTTCCCATCTCCGCATCCGCAAGAATGCTGGCTGCCCCACCCTCGCCGCCGGACTCCAGTCCTCACCGGCTCGCTGACGGCTCCTTCGTCCCCTCGGTCCCTGTTTTCTGTTCCCTGTTCCCTGCTTTTTACTGCTTGCCGAATCGATAGATTGCACCGGCGGTAAAGCCGCGGCTGGCCTGCGTGGTCGATCCAAAGCCGGTGAAAAAATACTCGGGCGCAAGTTTGAAGCTGACACTGGGCGTCAGATTCCATTCGCCAATGACGCTCACGCTGGCGCCAAAGGTAAAGGCGTCGGGATAGAGGCTGCAGACTTCAGTGGTTGAACCCGATGGGTAATAGCACAGATTCTTCTGCCCGTTGGTGTCGCCTTCAAAGTTCCCGTAGGCGCCACCCGCCATCACGCGCCCTGAGATGGCATATTTCGGCTGCACGTAGAAGCGGTAGATGGGCCCGGCGAGCACGTCGTACATGCTGATTTCAGGCCGGGTGAAATAGCCCTGACTGAGGGTGTTCAAGCCAACATATGCGTGTCCAAAGTAGCCGCGGGCGTCGAGCGTATAACCCAGGCGCTCAGAGGAAAAGCGGGTAAGCCCCGATTCCCAGGAGTACCAGGTGAGTCGTTGCTGCTGGGGGCCGGGCACGAAGCGCAGGTACCCCATGTCGGCGTAGGTTTCCCAGCGATGGTCGTAGGCATCGTGGATAGCGGTGGTGCGGCGCTGCTCGCGGCGCTGGCGGATGCGCTCCTGCACGCTGGTAGCTTGCTGCAACTGGGTGGCCGACTGTTGCGCCTGGCTGGATTGCGACGGCTGAGTTTGCGATGCATCCGGTGCGGAGGTTTGCGATGAATCCTGTGCGGGTGTGGATGAAGAGCTGGAACTTTGGGCCAATCCGGGAATTGCCGGCAAAGCAAGCGCCAGCAAAAGAGCAAAGCGATGAAAAGAGCGCATCGGTATCGGGATTCCTCCACGGGAGTGCGAGAGTCCACCGCTCAAGCGGCGCTCCCCCCATTGGTATTAAACCATCTGAGGGGAGGTCAGGGCCTGTCCGCGGACCCTTGTGCCGCACATGTCCATTGGCTTGCATTGGTTTGACGCAGCTCCGCATGATCGGGCACCGCACAGCAACCTGGTCAATCGGAGGTTGCCCCATCCTTCCGGCGCACCTTGCCGGAACGGTGGGAAACCGTCAGCGCTGCCTTGAAAGGGCCCGGCTTCAGCCCGGCCGTCACCGCCCCCCAAAAATGTGACGGGGCTTTAGCCCCTGAGGGGAGTTTTCCAGGCTCGTTGCCCCATCCTTCCGGCGCACCTTGCCGGAAGGGTGGGAAACCACCATGTGAATCCGGCCTAAACAATCGCTTGCAGGTCCGCCTGCAACTGCGCTTGGTCAAAGCCGCTGGCAGTGCCTTTCACTGAGAGCCAATCCATGGCCAGCAGCGCGTGCGCCTCGTCGCAGTATTGATTCCAGAAGGCCAGGGTCATGGTTTTCAGCTGGCCCCAGGTGATGCACGTGAATCCGTTCTGATCGTATTTCGGAACGAAGACGCAGTGCCCGCCCCAGCTGCCCGGCGCGGCGTTGTCTCCGCCGTCCGCAACCACATCCCACACATCCTGGGTTTGTGCTGTGAGAGGCAGCGCGAGCCCAATGTACACCCCGCCAAAGAGCGCGATCGACTGCCGCACCTCGGTCAGATTGGCCGGCTTGGGATCGGCGAAGGCCACCAGCCCGTTGCCCGCAAAGCCTTGCTTCCGCCAGTCATTCAATACGTCCAGTTCCGCGCCGCCCGCGTCGGTGCTTGGATCGTCAGGATCGTATCCGTCCCACTTCTCGTAGTAGCTCTCCACGGTGGAATCGGGCACCGTAACCATGCCGCCGTTGTTCGCCGTCCATACCTGCACAGCATGTGCGCAGCCGGCTATCGTGCAATCGCCGAGCGTATCGTTCAGCATCATGCCCCAACTCGTGATGCCTTTCGTCCAGTCCACTGCTGCCGGCGGCGCCGGCAGTGCCGGCGTAAGATACTTGGCCAGTGCCAGCGTGCGCGTGTCGGTTTTCACGGCCTTCCGGCCGAGCCGCCGGGGTCCCCACGGCGTGATTGTTGCGCCGTGGGGTGGAAGTTTCAAAATTGATTGATCTTTCATCAAGGAGTTCCTTTCAGCCACGTCCCGGCTATGACGGCCGAATGCACGGCCACCACGTGCGGGCGCCGATGCGCCTGCACCTTCAAGCTCCATTGGGACGGGATACATTGATTGTGGCGGAAAGAAGCGAAATTATCTGCAAAGCCCGGACAGGATAGTATGGAAGGCAACAAAGGAGCGCAAGTCGATGGGAAAATTACTATTTGGAGTGATTCTGGGCTTCTTGTTGGCGCCCGCGGCGGTGTTCGCATGGTTGCGCTGGGGGCATCCGCCGGTTGCCGTTTCCGATCCGCCGCTGCCCTTTGAGCGGCAGATCACGCATGGCCCGCTGAACGCGCGCATCGCGAGCGAGATGCCCGCAGCCCCTCCCATCCAGGCGGACGAAGGGAGTTTTGTCGCCGGAGCCGGCGTCTACCGCGACCAGTGCTCAGCCTGTCACGGCTTTTACGGCAAGCCCTCGCAATTTGCCCCGCACATGTATCCCAGGGCTCCGCAGCTGTGGGAGAAGCATCGCAACAGCGCTGTGGTGGGGGTAAGCGACGATCCGCCGGGCGAAACCTATTGGAAGGTCGCCAACGGCATCCGGCTCTCAGGCATGCCGAGCTTCAAGAGCTTACTCACCGACACGCAAATGTGGCAGGTGAGTTTGCTGCTGGCCAACGCCGACAAGCCGTTGCCGCCCGCCGCAGTATCGATTGTGAGCGGAGAAACCCCGGCAGCTGCGCAAACCGCCGCGCCCGAAACGACCAAGTAGTGACGGATCATTGCCAGGACGAACGGATCGATACGGAAGTTTAACAATGAGTTTTGCTGACTGGCTCCGCAGGGGATTTGGCTACGCGCTTTTAAGCATGGGCGTCTCGCGGCCGCAGCCCAAACCCAAGCCGAAACCCGAGCCCAGCCCGAAGCCGGATTCGCCACGGTAGTGTTTCGATCGCAGCGCCGCCTCACTCGTACAATAAAGAGGGAAGCGCTCCCGCTTCGGCTGATGGCGGATAACGATCACAAACAACCAACGCGACCCGGCGCGGCGGACCCGAAGCTACAATCGGGTTTGGACGAGCCGAGGCTTCAATCGGGTTCGGACGACCCGAAGCTTCAATCGGCCGCCGGCGAGCCCAAGCCCCAGCCCGCCGCAGAAGAAGCCAAGCCCAGGCGCGAGGAAGAAGCGGTCGGCAAAGTCTACGACGCGCGGCTGATGCGGCGTCTGGGGCGCTATGTGCGTCCCTATTGGCTGCAGGCCGCCATTGCTTCCTTCGCGGTCTCGCTCAAATCGCTGTGCGATGTCGCCGGTCCCATCCTGGTCATGGTGGCCGTGGACCGTTATCTTGCTCCCGGCTCCGCCGCCAACGATCCATCCAACGCCGTCGCGCATTGGGTGGCCTATCGCAGCCCCCTCGCCCGTGTGCTTCCCTCCGGCGCCGTGCAGGGCGTCAGCCGCCTGGCCGCCATTTACCTGGCCATGCTGCTTTCGGCCTATGTCTTCCAGTTCGTGCAGGTCTACCTGATGCAGTGGATCGGCCAGAAGATCATGTATGACCTGCGCAGCGCCATCTTCAGGCACATGCAAAACATGCACGTGGGATTTTTCGATGTGAACCCGGTCGGCCGCCTGGTCACGCGCCTCACTTCCGACGTCGACGCCGTTAACGACATGTTTACTGACGGCGTTCTGGCCATTATCAACGACTTCTTCATGCTCGGCATCATGGCCGCCGTCATGCTTGCTATCAGCTGGTGGCTGGCGCTGATTGCCTTCGCCGTCCTGCCTGTCATCCTCATCGTGACCCGCATCTTCCGTAATTCCGTGCGCGAAAGCTACCGGCGTGTGCGCCTCGCCATTGCGCGCATCAACGCCTTTACCCAGGAACACATCAGCGGCATGAGCGTGGTGCAGCTGTTCAATCGCGAAGAGCGCGCGTTCGCCGACTTTTCCAAGGTCAACGAGCAGCACATGATCGCGTTCAAAGACACCATCTTTGCCTACGCGCTCTATTATCCGGCCGTCGATGTTCTCTCCACTGTGGCCATTGCGCTGGTGGTCTGGCGCGGCGGCTTCGGCGTGCTGCACCTGCCGCCCACGGTTACCATCGGTGTGCTCATCATGTTCACGCAGTTTTCCCTGCGCTTCTGGCGGCCCATCCAGGATTTGAGCGACAAGTACAACATCCTGCAGGCCGCCATGGCCGCCTGCGAGCGCATCTTCAAGCTCATGGATGCGCAGCCGGAGATCGTGAGCCCGGCGCGGACTCTCCTTGGAGATGGATCGAACCGCATCGAGTTTCAGCATGTGTGGTTCACCTACCAAAAGCTCACCGACGCGCAGAAGGCCGCCGTAGCCGCCGCAACGGGCCAGGTAACGCCGGCATCCTTGCCGGCTGTCGTGCGGGCATCCCTGCCCGCACCCGCGTCCCCGCCGCCAGCTCCCGACACCGCCGCTTCGTATCAGGGCACGACTTCAGTCGTGCCGAAAACGCCGCAAAAAGAGGATGGGGCTTTAGCCCCTGAAGCAAAGCCCGTAGCCGCCGCGACCGGCAACTCGGCCAGTCCAAAGCCTGAAGCCGCGGAGCGGCTAGCCGCCATCGACGGCGTCGATTGGATCCTCAAGGATGTATCCTTCACCATCGAGCCGGGACAGACCGTGGCCATTGTGGGTCACACCGGCGCCGGCAAGACCACGCTTACCAGCCTGATGATGCGGTTCTACGACGTCACCGCGGGGCGCATCCTCATCGACGGCGTCGACCTGCGCGACCACGATCTCACCGCGCTGCGGCAGCACTTCGCGGTGGTGCTCCAGGACCCGTTCCTCTTTTCGGGCACCATTGCAGAAAACATCCGCTTGGGCAACGACACCATCACCGAGAGCGGCTTGCGGCGGGCGGCCCGCGACGTCAACGTGCTGGATTTTATCCAGAGCCTGCCGCGCGGCTTCGACGAGCCGGTGCGGGAGCGCGGCAATTCGCTCTCCACGGGACAGAAGCAGCTGGTCAATTTTGCCCGCGCGCTGGCCTACAACCCGCACATCCTGATTCTCGACGAGGCCACATCGAGCGTCGACACCGACACCGAGTTGCGCATCCGCGCCGCGCTGGAGCGGATGGTGGAGGGCCGAACCAGCGTGCTCATTGCCCATCGCCTCTCCACCGTACAGCGTGCCGAAACCATCCTGGTGATGCACAAAGGCCAGTTGCGCGAAATGGGATCGCACCAGGAGCTGCTCGCCGCGCGCGGTCTCTACTGGAAGCTCTACCAGCTCCAGTACAAGGACCAGGAAGCGCTCACGCTGGCCCCGCCTTCGCGCGAGCCCTCTACCGCGCCCGCAGTGTGATCGGAGCCGAGCATGGGCCTTCAGGTTGATGAAATCGTCGGGTCACCGAGAAAGGCCCTCAGGTCCGGAAATCCCGCCGCGCTATGATGGTACCGTAGGGGGAATTTGCACCGCACCCGGCGCACATTGCCCCTTCAAAGCCTACAAATGAGCGAACGAACCGCACAAAAGGCAGAGCCCGCACCGCGCAAGGTCGAGCTCTTCGACACCAGCTTGCGCGACGGTTTGCAGCAGCCGGGGCTCGAAGTTTCGGTGCCCAACGCCGTGCTGCTGCTGGAGCGCATGGCTTCGTTTGGCGTGCGCTACGCCGAAATCGGCTTCGCCGGAGCCAACCAGTTCGTCTCCGACCTCACGGACGCCCTCACCGCCGTTGACACCGGCGCCATGAAGCTGGCCCTGTTCGGGCGCACGCGCGGCCGCGGCGCAAAAGTGGAGAACTGGCCGGACCTTCAATTCATCGTCCGCCACAAGCGGCGCATTCCCGTCGCAGTCATCGTGATCAAGTCGCGCCTTCTCGATGTCGAAAGGTCGCTCGGCGTCACTGCGGAAGAAAATCTCCGCATGTCCTGGGAGACCATCGAGCATCTCCATTCCAACGGCCTCGAAGTCATCGTCGATCTCGAGCACGCTATGGACGCGCAATGCGGCCGTGCCGAAAAAGGGAATCCGATGAGCGGCGATTTTGCCCGCCGCGCCCTCGACCACTTCAACCAGCTTGTCGATCAATGCGTCCGGCAGAAAGTCAGCCGTATTGTGGTTTGCGACACGAACGGCGGTTCCAGCCCCGAAGAAGTCTCTCACGTCTTCGACCAGCTCCAGCGCCATTTCCCCGGAGCGCACTTCGGTTTCCACGGGCACACCGACCGCGGCCTGGGCGAAGCCAACACGCGCGCCGCCATCCTCGCCGGCGCCGTCCAGGTGCAGGGTACGCTCATCGGCACCGGTGAACGCTGTGGCAACGTCAACTTGACCACCGTCGTCGGGGCCATGCAGCTGCGCGGCGAAGCCGAGTTCGTCCCCCCCGAGTCGCTCCGCGGCCTCACTGGACTGGCCCATGCGGCCTACGCGGCCTTCGGGCTCGAGGCTCCGCATGGAGCCCCCATCGTCGGCCCGGGCGCCTTTGGCACCTGGGCCGGCATGCACGGTTCCAGCGAGCGCAAAAATCCGGGTGCATATTTGTGGTGCGATCCGGCGCTGGTGGGCGCCAACCCCACCATCGGCGTCAATGCGCAGTCGGGCCGCGCCAACATCATGCTGCTTTCTGAGTCGCTTGGCGTGACGCTCGATTCCGCCCAGGCCCAGGCCGTGATGGACGCCAATCAGGCCATGGTCGACGGCGGCGGATTCACGGCCAGCGAGGTTTCCTTCCGCCTGGCCTGCATGAAGATCCTGGGCACTCTGCCCAACTGGTTCAGCATCAAGAGCTGGCGGGTTCACGACGAGTCGGATGAGGCCGGCGGTCGTTACGTCCAGGCGCACATGGCCCTCACCATTGGCGCGTCGAAGGTCGCCACTTCGAGAGCTGAAGGCGCCGGCCCCGTGGACGCGCTCACCAAGGCCATGCGTCACGAGCTCGAAAACTGGTACCCGGCCCTGAAGCAGATGAAGCTGGGCACTTTTACCGTGGCGGCGCTCGACGTCTCCTCACACGATTCGGCCGCGCATGTGCGTGTAACCGTGAGCTTTAACGCCGACGGGCACGAGCCATGGATCACCGCCGGCGTCAGCAGCGACCTGAACCAGGCTGCCCTCATGGCCATTGTCGACGGCTTCTACTACTGGCTGCTCGAAACCGCCGGGGAGCCGGCCGCACCCCCTGCCAAATCCGCATCGTTGCCCGTCCGGGCTTGAGAATCGGCACGGCTCCGAGCGCCGTTGCCCCATCCTTTCGCGTTCCTTGCGAAAGGATGGGAAACCCGGAGAGCCTCCGCGACTCCATTAACCTGCTGAATACCCTTGTGATGCCTTAGGGTCGCCCCGCCAATACCTTCGTGGGATTCATCCTCGCACGGGAAGTTTGCATGATAGGCCATCGGGAAATTTTCCCTCAAGTCTCCCAGGTTGAGTAGTTTGGCGCGCAGCGTAGCTTCAAGCCGGCTTCACCCTTGGAAACCATGCGCAGGAAGTGCGCTCATAACCAGCTCGGTTCGGGTAATGGGCACTGAAATCCTGTCGCAAGATTTGCTGCATTTGCCTTGGTGACAAACTTCCGAGGAGGAAGGCTGTGTCCACGGAAATTCTTCATGCGACGCTTCATCTGTGGATGACGGGACCCGGATCCCGCCCCGTTCACGAAACGCGCGAGGCGTTGCTTGCACGGCAAATCGAAAAGCTGGGCGAGCTGCGCTATTCCATCCTTCTGACCGCCCGCTGGGAGGCAGATCAAAACGAACCACCGGATCGGCGCGCGGATCTGCGCCGCGATCTGGAGCAGCTGTGCAGGAACTACCGCAATACCATCGACGCCATCGCCATGAGCTTTGGCGTGGATGCGGCAATGAAAGCCAAGGAGAACGTGGAGCGGACTGTGACTGTGGCCGCCCAAGTGGAGTGACTTAGCTCACATCTTTCCCGTTAAAGTCGCTCCATACTCCCAGTCAATCCAGTCAAGTGTGGGGACCATTGAGCCGGTGCTCCCTAGCGCTTTCGGATTTCGGCTGATCACTTGTGATCGACCCCGCGGGAAAAACCCCGGAGGAGGACTGCCGTGTCCACGACCGTACTTCAAGCTCCGTTAAGCCCGGCTACCCTGGGCCCTGCTTCGCGCTATGTTTTAGATTCACGTGAGGTGCTTCTCTCCTACGAAACCGATGAACTGGCCGCGTTGCGCTTCTCCATCATCCTCACCGCGCGATGGGAGGCCGATCGCGACGAAGAGCCTGAGGCTCGCGCCGGCCTTCGTGCCGATCTCGAACTGCTGCGCAAGCATTATGGCGACAAGATCGACGATATTGCCATGACCTTCGGCGTGGATGAGGCGATGAAGGCCAAAGAGGACGTGGAGCGACACGTGATTGTGCCGCGCGACTGGAAAGCTGCCCCGCGGCAGCGCGAAATGCAGTGCGAGGCCGAGGACATGGGCGAGTACGGCCTTTGATCCACATTCGTAGCGCCGGCATCCTTGCCGGCTGTCGTGCGGGCGTCCTCGCCCGCACTAGGCAACTTACCCCTCCCCTCGAACATGGGTGCCCCGGGTCCGGATTCTCGGACCCGGGATAGCACAAACGCCCCACATCTCCAGATGGGCTTTCCGCAACCTACCGCGCCGCCAGCGACGGACGCGGATCGAGCTTGCCGCTCGCGTAGCCCTTGGCCATCTCGGCGATCGGAATGGGCGCGTAGTCGCCCGCGTGGCCGGCCTGGCCGAACTGCGTCATGCGCTCAGCCACCACCTTGGCCATGGCCTCGCGCGCCGGCTTCAAATAGTCGCGTGGATCGAACTTCTCAGGCGTCTCGGCGAACACCTTGCGGATCGCCCCGGTAATCGCCAGCCGATTGTCGGTGTCGACGTTGATTTTGCGCACCCCGTTGCGGATCCCAAGCTGAATCTCTTCGATGGGCACGCCCCACGTGGGCTTCAGCTTGCCGCCGTACTGGTTCACAATGTCCTGCAGCTCCTTGGGCACCGACGAGCTGCCATGCATCACCAGGTGCGTGTGCGGCAGGCGCTTGTGAATCTCGATCAAAATATCCATCTTCAGCACCGAGCCGTCGGGCTTCTTGCTGAACTTGTACGCCCCATGACTGGTGCCGATAGCGATGGCCAGCGCGTCCACGCCGGTGCGCTCGGCAAACTCCACCGCCTGGTCGGGATCGGTCACGTGCTCCAGCCCCGTCCCGCCGGCTCCGTGCCCGTCTTCAATCCCGCCCAGCACGCCAATCTCGCCCTCTACCGTCACGCCGCGCTCATGCGCGTAGTCCACCACGCGTCGCGTCACGTCCACATTCTCCTCGAACGTCGATGGCGTCTTGCCATCTTCGCGCAGCGAACCGTCCATCATCACCGAGGTGTAGCCCAGCCCGATCGCGCTCTTGCAGGTATCAAAGCTGTTGCCGTGATCCTGGTGCATGGCGATCGGAATGTCGGGATTCAACTCGGCTGCAGCCTGGATCAGCTTGAAAAGATAAAGATCCTCGGCAAAGGCGCGCGCGCCGCGGCTGGCCTGCACAATCACCGGCGACTTGGTCTGCTTGGCCGCTATCATGATGGCTTGAATCTGCTCCATATCGTTGACGTTGAACGCACCCACGCCGTACCCGCCCTTGGCAGCTTCATCCAGCAGCTGCCGCATGGTCACCAGTGGCATACATGTCTCCTTTGAGATGGTCCGAGGCCCTTCACCGGCGATTCCGCAAACCCACCGTAGCCGGGGCCTCAATCACCCACATGGTAGCAGAGGCAAGGATTCACGCCCGGCGCCCGCGGTCACATTCCAGCGCAATCGCCTGAATGCATTTCATTTATGGAACGCAAATTTTCGCTTCCCGATTTGCAGATCATTTCGCCCCTTTGGCGCACAATGGTTCTAGTTCACTGCAGGCGCGTCCCAGGGAGCTGTGTGCCGCTCGGTCCGGTCCTTTGCCAAAATCGCGCCCGGGCGAAATTCGGCGGAGGCTGGCAGCCACCAAAATGAAAAATTTTGGCGGAGCTGGCCACGCGCCCCCAAATGATTTGCTTTTTTTCAAATCTGCACCAACGGCGGTGCAAAATCGGCCCGCCAAAAATGCCAATCTAATCAAATCAACCACTTACCTGTTAACCAACTTATACCTAAAATCACCTGTTAACCATTTAATTATTATCTCCGACACCATCATAAAGCCGCCGCCTCACTCGCCCCTCAGCTCCGCCGTCTCCAGAAACGTATAACTCCCCGAAGGCGACGGCGCCACGTTAGTCAGTCGCCGGTTGTGCACCACCAGCGTATCCAGATACCAGAGATTGAATGCAGGCAGATCGCGCGCCAGAATCTGCTGCGCCTCAACATAATCGGCGTGGCGGCGATTCATGTCGGTGCTTTCGGCAGCATCGTCCAGCAGGGCATCGAATTGCGGGTTGGAATAGCGGCCGCGATTGGCGCCGCGCGGGGGAATGCGCGCCGTCGAGAACACATAGCTGAAGATGTCAGGCTGTTCGTTGCCCCCGATCCAGTAAAGCGAATACATCTGAAAGGCGCCGCGCACCACGTCGGAATAAAACGTAGCGAATTCGTAGCTGCGCAGGTTGAGCGCAATGCCCACGCGCGCCAATTGCTGCTGCACGACCGCGGCCAGCAGGCGCGCGCGCTCATCGGTGCTCGACTTGATGGTCAGATGCAGGCGGACGCCGTCTGCCCCGCGCCGGTAGCCGGCCTCGTCGAGCAGACGCTCGGCACGCGCGGGATCATAGTCGTAGCGATCGACATCGCCGGTCCACGCCCAATGATTGGGCGGCAACAGGCTCACTGAGATCCGCGCGTGGCCGTGATAGAGCGTTTGAATGATCAAATCGCGGTTGATGGCGCAGGCAATCGCCCGCCGCACCAGCACGTTTTGCAGAATCGGGTCGCGCGTGTTGAACGAAAGATACTGGATCACCGTTCCCGGCGCGTCAATCACCTGCAAATCGGGCCGCTTCGCCAGCACCGGCACCGCATCCTCGGGCAGGGAATTCACTTCGACGTCGGCCGAGCCTCGTTCCAGCTCCAGCGATTGGGTGATGGCATCGGGCACCACCATAAAGCGCACCCGCTCGATCTTCGGCACCACCGACCAGCTCAGTCGGTTGCGCTCGATCACCACGTCCTGGTCGATGCGCTGGCTGACGAAGCGGAACGGCCCGGTGCCGAGGGGATGACGCCAGAAGTCGCGCCCGCTGCCCTCGGGAATCACCCCCAGCGCGCCCGTCGAGAGATTGGTGAGCAGAAAATTGTCCGGCTGCCTGAGATGAAAGACGACGGTTTGCGGGTCGGGCGCCTCAACCTTCTCCACCGACGCATAGGACGCAGCCTTGGGCGAGATCACTGCGGCAGCGCGCCCCCCAATGCCCATTGACTCCACGCTCCACACCACGTCGCTCGCCGTCATCCGCCGGCCATCGCTGAAGCGCACGCCGCTGCGCAGGTGGAACACCAGCGTGCGCGGATCGGGCTGCTCCCACGACAAGGCCAGCGCAGGCTTGAAGTGGAACTGAGCGTCTTTTTCGACTAGGCCGTCGAAGAGCAACTCGTCGATGTGTTCTGAAGCAAAATCGGTTCCCACGCGCGGATCGAGGCTGGTCGGGCTGGTCTCGATTAGGAAAACCACCGTGTGCGGATCGCGCTGCGCCCCGCGGCAGCCCGCAAGCAATAGCATTGCCGCAAGCATCACCGCGCCGGCCGAAGGGCGCTTCAGCCCCGCATTCCTGACGCTGTTGCCCCATCCTTTGGTCCTGAGCGAAGTCGAAGGATCTGCTGCTTGCAATCTTGCCAAAGGGTGGGAAACCGCGAACCTGTGCCTACGCATACGTCACCTGTCCCAGGATGACCGCGCGTTTCGCTCCCGTCGCCGGCGGCACACTGCCCGGCAGACGATGCCACGTGTGCCAGGCAAGCAGCGCGAATGCGGCCGCCTCCTTGGCCTCGGCCGGCATGCCGAATTCATTGCTGTCGCGCACCGTGCACCCCATCGGCTCCAGCCGCGCCGCCAGCATCTTCATCAGCGTCCGATTCCGCGCGCCCCCGCCCGAAACGATAAAGTCGACCGGCTTATCTTTCATCTGCGGCGCAACAAAACGCGCGTAGCTCTGCGCGATGGTCTCCGCGGTCAGCGCAGTGGCCGTCGCCAGCGCGTCGTTGGGATTCGGCGATTTTGCTCGGCACTTGTCCAGGAAATCAGCCGCGTAAGCCCGCCCGAACTGCTCGCGCCCGGCTGTCTTGGGCGGGCGCAACTTGAAGTACGGATGCCGCAGCGCTGCTTTGAGCACCGGCTCAATCACCGTTCCTCGCGCCGCTTGCGCGCCCCCGCGATCGAACGGCTGGCCAAAGAGTTCCTGTGCCAGCCAGTCCATCACCATGTTTCCCGGACCGGTATCAAATGCGAGCACCGCTCGTGGCGCCGCGCCCGCCGGGATGGCCGTCAGGTTGGCAATGCCGCCGATATTCTGCAGAACGCGGCCGCGCTTCTCGTCGGCAAACAGAACGTAGTCCAGGAGCGGAACCAGCGGCGCTCCCTGGCCTCCGGCAAGCATATCGGCGGGGCGAAAATTCGAGACGACCGGCACGCCCATCGCCGCAGCGATGGCTTGCGCCTCACCGGCCTGCCACGTGCACGCAAACTTTTTTCCCGCGTAAGCCTCGGCGCGCGGCTGATGATACAGCGTCTGCCCGTGGCACCCGACCAGATCGAGCTTGACCTTGTTCCGCGCCAGCGTGGCGCCAACCGCCTCCGCGTAGGCAACTCCCAACCGCCAGTTCAAGCGCGCCAGCTCCGCCGTCGCAATCGCGTCGGCATTCATCGCCGCCAGCACTGCCCGCCGCAGCGGGGCGGGATACGCAAAGTGCTCATGCGCCAGCAACGTGAGTTTCGGCCGGCACGCACCGCTCGACGTTGCCCCATCCTTTCGCTCCTTTTGCGAAAGGGTGGGAAACCGCCGGTCGCCCGTGCCCCATCCTGGCGGCGTTTTTGTTTTTGCCGCTAGCGCGGGATCGACAATCCGCACCACCGCCACGTCAATCCCGTCGGCCGACGTCCCGCTCATCACGCCCGCCACGGTCATGGTCGAAGATTTCGTCATGCCGTTTCCACCGACGTAGGCGGCCGCACCGGGCCCGCGATCGACGCGGCGGGAATGACCTTCTCGATCATCTCGCCGAAGCGCAGCACCTCCTCGCGCAACTTCTCAAACTGGCCTGCACTCAGCGCCGGCGGCATCTTCGCCGGAAAAACCTTCCTTCGTTTTCGCTCTGAGACGCGCGCCCGTTCAAAGAGGATTTTGCGGAAAGCGGCCGACCGCTCGCCCTCGCTCACCAGCGCTTCGTACACGCGCAGAATCGGCTCCGGATGGTGGCAGATCTCCACCAGGTCAGATCCCACGCGCACCGCCGCGATTCCCGCTTCTTCAATGGGCATGAACTTCACCACGCCGCCCATCTCCAGATCGTCTGACAGAATGATGCCGCGATAGCCGATGCGCCTGCGCAGCACATCCTGAATCCAGAATTTCGATACGCTCGCCGGGCGCTTCTTGTCGGCGGTCTCGGGATAGGCCGCGTGGTTCACCATCACCATGGGCGCCACATCGCGCAGAGCGCGGTACGGCTCCAGATCGTCCTGCCACAGCTTTTGCCACGAGCGCCGGATGGCGGGCGTCTCAAGGTGCGAATCGCGCGTGCCGCCGCCCAGGCCAGGGAAGTGCTTGATGCAGCCGGCCCCGCCCTGCGCGCGCAGTCCGGCCAGGAACCCACGCGCGTAGGCGATCACGCCGTCCGCGTCGGGGGCAGGGCAGCGCGTGCCCAGCACTTCCACCGAATCGGGCAGCGCGAGATCGATCATCGGCGCCAGCGAGGTGTTGAATCCGAAGGCCCTGATGGCTCGCGCAATCAGCTTCCCGTGCTGCCGCGCCAGCGAGATATCGCCACTCTTCAGCGCCGCTTGCGCCGCGGCCTGCGCCGACGGAATGGGCGCGAGCGCGTCGCGCAGCCGGTTCACCGTTCCGCCTTCGACGTCGACAAAGCTGGTGCAATGCGGCAGGCAGAAACCGGTGGCCTCGCCAATCATGGCGCGCGTCTGGGCCACGTCGGTGATGTTGCGCTTGTAGAGAATGATCCCCGCGGGCCGCATCAGCTTCAGCCAGGCGCGTTCCATATCCGAAAGCTCCTTGCCCGTTAGCCCCACTACGAGCAAACTTCCCACCGCCTGGCGTACTGTCGTCATTCTTCTCCTCAGTCCCTCAGTCCCTTAGTCCCTGTCTCTTTCAGCTCCTGTTGCAGCTCTTCCAGAAGATTCAGTGCCTGCAGCGGCGTGAGCGAGTTCACGTCCGTTGCCTCAAGGCGATCCACAATGCGCTGCGAGAGCGGCGTAAAGATCGTCAACTGCATCGGGTCGGGCGCCGTTTCCACTTGCACGCTTTGGCGCTCCTGCTTTTCATGCTGCCGCAGGATGTGCCGCGCGCGCTCGATCACCGCAAGCGGCAGGCCGGCCAGCCGCGCCACTTCAATGCCGTAACTTTTGCTGGCCGCGCCCGGTTCAATGCTGTGCAGAAAAACGATGCCCCCTCCCGCTTCCTTTACACCCACGCGCAGATTGCGCACCCGCGGCAACTTCTCGGCCAGCATGGTCAGCTCGTGATAGTGCGTGGCAAAAAGCGTGCGCGCACCCACTTCGGCATGCAGATATTCCACCGTCGCCCAGGCCAGGCTCAGGCCGTCAAACGTCGCTGTTCCGCGGCCCATCTCGTCGAGCAGGATCAGCGAGCGTCTCGTGGCCGTGTTCAGAATGGTTGCCGTCTCCGTCATCTCCACCATGAACGTGGAGCGGCCGCGGGCTACATTATCGCTGGCGCCAATGCGCGTGTAAATCCGGTCGACGAGGCCGAAGCGCATGCTCGCGGCGGGCACAAAGCTGCCCAACTGCGCCATCAGCACCAGCAGCGCCGCCTGGCGCAGATACGTGCTCTTCCCGCCCATGTTTGGCCCGGTGACGAGAAGGAGGCTTGGGCCTTCATCGCCGGCATTCAAGTAAATATCGTTGGGAATGAAGCGCCCTTCACGCGTCTCCTCCATCCACTGTTCGATCACGGGATGGCGCGCGGCCACGGCCTCAAGCACCGCCTCTTCGCTCAATTGCGGGCGCGCGTAGCGGCGCGCCGCCGCCAAATGTGCAAACGCGGCCAGCAGGTCGGCTTCAGCAACTGCCGCGGAGCTGCGGCGAATGCGGCCCGCGCTCTCAAGCACGAATTTGCGCAGCTCCCCAAAAATCCGCTTCTCTATCTCGATGCATCGGTCGTGCGCGGTGAGAATTTTGCGTTCGTACTCCTTCAGCTCCGGCGTGGTGAAGCGCTCGGCGTTCACCAGGGTCTGTTTGCGCTCGTAGTCGGCCGGCGCCAGCGCAAGATTGGCCTTGGTGATTTCAATGTAGTAGCCGAAAACCGAGTTATAGCGCACTTTCAGCGATCCAATTCCCGTGCGCTGCCGCTCGCGGTCTTCGATGGCTGCAATGGCCTGCCGCCCCGAGGTCGAAACCGAGCGCAATTCGTCAAGTTCGCCATCAACCCCTGCCGCAATCGCGCCTCCATCGACGAGCGTCAGTGGCGGCTCGGCCACAAGGGTGCGGGCAATACGCGCGGTCAGGTCGTCGAGCGGGTCGAGATGCGCAACCACCGCGCGCCATCGCGGCGCAGCCATCACGCCCAACGCAGTCTTCAAGCCAGGCAGGCGCGCCAGGCTGCTGGCCAGCGCGCGCACATCCCGCGGGCCGGCCGAATCGAGTGAAATGCGCGCCAGCAATCGCTCCAGGTCGAGAATTCCGCCAAATGCGCGGCGCACTTCCTCGCGCTTCATCAGATCGCCGTGCGCCTCGCCCACCGCCTCATAGCGCGTCTCGATCTCGGGCGCGTTCTTGAGCGGCCGCAGAATCGTCGCGCGCAGCAGCCGTTTTCCCATGGGCGTCAGGCACGCGTCCAGCGTGCGGAACAGCGTGGCGCGGTCATCCTGGCCGCTGAAGAGCGGCTCAACCAGCTCCAGATTGCGCACCGTCACCTGGTCCAGTTCCAGGGCCGTTGAGTGCTCCTCGAATTTGACGCTGTCGACATGCAGCGCGTCATTTTTCTGCGTCGTGCGCACGTAGTGCAGCACGGCACCGGCCGCAATGGCTGCCGGCTCGTGGCCGTTCAGCCCAAATCCTTCCAGAGAGCGCACGTTCAGCTGCCGCTCCACCAGCGGAACCGCAAAGTCGCGCGTCCACACCCAATCCTCAACGCGCGTGCGCGCCGGAATTCGCTCCAGCGGCGCCGGAATCTCCAGGCTCGCCGGCAACAGCACCTCGCTGGGTGCAGCCAGCAGCAGCTCGTCCATGGCTGCGGCCAGTGCATTCTCTCCGCGAAACTCCGCAGTGCGAAACTCGCCCGTCGACAGGTCGAGCAGCGCCAGCGCGCAAACTGATTCGCGATGGGCAGACAAGTTCGTCGCTTTGAAAGGGCCCGGCTTTAGTCGGGCCAAATCCGGTCCCGAAGAACTGGGGGCTTTAGCCCCTGAGGGACGCGGGTGCCCCATCCTCGCCGCGTCTTCGTTCTTGCCGCTGGCGTGGGAGTGATCTTCGCCCGGCCCACCCGTCTCGCTTCGCCGCTCCGCCCCAACCTCGTACAGCGCTGCCAGAAAATTGTTCTGCTCCTGCCCAATGCCGGCATCGAGCGCCGTCCCCGGCGTCAGCACCCTCGTCACTTCGCGGCGGACAATTTTCTTGGCGAGCTTGGGATCCTCCATCTGGTCGCAGAGCGCGATGCGATAGCCCTTGCGCAGCAGCCGCGTCAGATACTGCTCGACGGCGTGGTAGGGCACCCCGCACATGGGAATGCTGCGTTCCCGGTCGCGCGCGGTCAGCGTGAGCTGCAACTCGCGGCTGGCCACGGCCGCATCGTCGTAAAAAAGCTCGTAAAAATCGCCCATCCGGAAAAACAGCAACGCGTCGGGATTCTGCTTCTTCGCCGCCGTCCACTGGCGCATAAAAGGGGTCAGGTCGTTCGCAGCTCTTTCCGCCCGCTTGGCCTCAGCCAGTGAGGTCAGCTCAAACTCCGGCTCAGGCTGGCCATTCGAAGCGACCGCTGGCGCTGCCGCTTCAATCCCAGCACCCTTCTCCAAAAGCGAGGAGCGCGGAGAGCCGTGTTGAGTTTCGTCCGGGGTCACACTGGTCTAAGACTATCGCGCCATCAAGAGGAAAAGGTAGCAGAGCGAGCACCTGGTTGCGGCGTCCTGAATTCAAACCGATGGCAGCGCATTGTGTCGAAAGTCGTGGCGATTGGCCGGCAGACTTCTCCTGAGAAGCAATACCCTGTGGAAATCTCATCTCTGGCCGGCGGGATCGGCCCAGCGCGGATGCAGAAATCCTTTAGCCAATCGATTTTTCCGGTCAACCAAACCGCAGTGACTCGCATCACATTCGAAGGTCAGAATGCACGGCAGACTAGGAAAATCTCGGGAGGAAATCAGGGGGTCAGGGCCCATCATGAGTCACACTGTTCTTCTGCAGAAGCTGCTTGTCATTGAGGCGGCCATCGGCAAGGTTCCCAATGGCACGGTCCGCGATCTGGTGCAGGAGGCGCAGGACTACTTGCTTCAGCTGCAAAAAGAGCGGGCAGAACTCCTTCGCGCTCAACATCAGAAAGCTCTCGACCAGCCTGTTTCCGACGCCGCATAGAACCTCCCTCATCCCCCAAACCACTCCTTCTCAAGCGCACCTGGCTCCCACACCCTCGTTCCGCGCCTCTCTCCTCGACTGCTCACTCCAGATCCTGTTTTCATCGCCGAAACCGCATTTCCCAGCCTGCAAGGCCCCCTTGGGCAGGCTCTTTTGACCGGCCGACGCCGCCGAATTCGCGCGACGCTAAAGGTGATTTACGTCACAGTATACTGAGGGGTTACGGCTCTAAGGTAAAGGCTGCCATGTACCTGCTTTGGCTACGAGTTGCGGCCATTTTGTACGCGGGTGGAGCTATCGCTGTCTTTCCCGCAGTGCTGTCGAACTCTCTCGCCTGGCGCAAGACCTGCGTCCATCTCGGCGGCATGGCCTTCTTCTTCCATTTTGTCTCGGTGGTCGAGATGCTGGTGATCGCGCACCGCTGGATGCCGGTGGGCGTGCGCGAAATCGAGTCGCTGCTCGG
>JASHQH010000268.1 GCA_030037635.1 Acidobacteriaceae bacterium | reverse complement strand
TCTGTGCGCCAACTCCTTGATTCCATGATGGCTAAGAAAGGAACGAGCCAGCGCGTGGTGCTGGTGGATTTTCCCATTCCCGGCCAGAAAAGCATCGGTTTTCTCACCCGCACCATGAGCGATGCCGCCAGTGGCAGGCCGCTTGCCGCTGTGCTGCTGCCCAACGCCATCAACCCCACCTCGGCATTTCTGCAGATTCTTCCCCTGGAGCGGGTGATCGAGACGGATCTGACCATGGAACAGGCCATGAGCATGGTCATGACCGGCGGCGCCGTCGGGCCGGAGACAATTCAGTACTCGCCGTCGCCGGGAAGGGATGCCCCATCCTAACGGCGCTTTTGTTTTTGCCGTTAGGGTGGGATCGCGCCAACCTCAACCGTCTTTTTGTTCACTCCCCACGAAAAAGGGTGTTGGGGAAAGCATGAACCTCAACCCGCCACCCCAACTCTACGTCGACGATTCCGTCGCTTCGGCCGCCAGATCCTCCCCCGCGTGCTCGCTTTCCAGCGTGACCTTGCGCAGGTTGATGTGGTCGAACTGCGCCCACACCAGCCCCACCGGCGCGATGCCCAGGAACGTAATCAGCAGCAAGGTTGTGGCGCAAGCCATGGCTACTTCGGGATCGATGCCGAACAGCGGCCGCAACATCACTTCCAGCGCCGCAATCTGCGTGAACCACCCCAGCACCGGTAATTGAAAAATGCTGGCCGCGCCGCCGCCCGCCATCAGCGCCAGGCACCGCGTGAGCGCCTGCGTACCTCCCTGCCCCGTGGTGATGAACGCCCCGGTGCCTTCAACGTACGCAAACGTGATCAGGCACCACATCGACAGCGAAAGCGAAACCGCGACGAAGAAATCCGTGGGCGTGCGCAGAGTGTCCAGGCCGCGGTGAAACGAGCGGATTTTGTCGGCGGTCGCGCGAGCCAGCGCCTTTGAGAACAGACCCAGCACCCTCTCGGAAAATGAAGCGATGGCCTCGCCGGCCATCCTCACGGCCACCAGAAACAAAGCGCCGGCCACGGTCAGCGCCAGCCCTCCTTTGCCAAACTTGTTGAAGATCTCCTGGTGCGGAAGCGTTCCCGCCGGCGAAATCAAAATGGCCGAGCAAAGAAGCAGTGCGATCGAGCCGCCGTCAAACAGCCGCTCGACCACATAGACCGCGAACTGTGAGCCGACGCTGAGCCCGGTTTTCCTGGCGACCAGATAGGGGCGTACCAGGTCAGCAACCCGGCCGATGAGAGCCACCGCAGTGAAGCCCATCACCTGCGTGCCAACCAGAGAGAAAAGCGGCACGCGCTTGGTGGGGCGCAGGAACCACGCCCACCGCACAGCACGGAAAACGAAGGCCAGATAAATGCACCCGGCTCCGATGGCAACTTTTGTCCAGCTGGCCTTGCGAAACTCCTCTCCGAATAGCTTCCAATTAAAGGGGTGCACGTGCTGTTCGTAGGCAAACAGGCCGGCCAGTGCCGCCAGCACCACCAGCCCCAGAATCCATTGGCTCTTCTTCAAGCAATCTCCGTTCGTCGTCCGCCAAAAGGCCCATAGCTATGTTCTCATGCGCATTTCCGTTGCCGCGCGAAACCTCATCCTATACAAATGCGCAAAATCCGCCCGCGCGGGACCACGACACCGTGTGGACAGTGACGCTCGACGGCCAGGGAAACCTGGCCCTCAACAACTCGCAGTGTGAAGGCATCAACTCCGCAGCGCTGCCGGCTGCGGCCCTTCAATTCTGACTGCCCCTCGGGCGGCGGGGCCGCCTGCATCTAGGCTTGTCCGTACCCATACAGAATTTGGGGATTTTCCCTTACGGCAAATTCTTTTACGATTTCACGCATAGAAGATCTCTCGCCATCTTGTGCGCCTGGAATTTCTTACGATCTTACGCATATGAATTTGCCAGCGTAAAACGGCCTGCCCTCCGGCTGCCCTCTGCAAACCAAAGAATCGCAATGAAATAGAACACGCAGATGGGCGGCTCCATCGAGACACCCCAAACAACTTTGCGCGCTGCACATCGCATCAGAGTGCGGGAAGAGGAGGTAGGTGCAGATGAACAACAGGCTACGACGATTCCCCAAAGCGGGAAAATACGTTCTGGGCGCGGCGACGCTGTCGTTGTTATGGGTCCCGAGTCCTGCACGCGCACAATCCACGGCCACGCAATCTTCGGCCGCACCATCCACGGCCTCGCAAGACAGGCAAAATCTCCCAGGCGATGACGCTACGCGCAGAGACCTGGCGCAATTCGATCAATTTCTCGACAGCCATCATGATATTGCTAAACCGCTTCGTAAAGATCCTTCCTTGGTCAACGACCCCAGGTTCATGCGCGATCATCCAGACTGCAATGCATATTTTGAAGATCATCCCGGTGTGAGGCGCGAGATCGCCGACAATCCCGGCCAGTTCAGCAGGCTCGAAGATCAATGGGCCCGCGACAAGGGAATGCGCGATCGTGACGCCGCCTGGCAAGGGCAACGAGGACAAGCTGGCGATGCCTACCAGGATCAGGGTCGCGACGCCCACCAGCGGGACGCGCAGGACTTCAACCGCTTCCTCGACCAGCATCGCGAAATCGGCGAGCAGGTTCGCAAAAACCCTTCCCTGTGTGACGATCGAAAGTTTGTCGATGGCCATCCGGCGCTGCGAGATTATTTTGAGCAGCACCCCGGAGTTCGCGATCAGCTAAGACAGAATCCGAACGGCTTCATGCAGCTGGCCATGGTCGACAACCGCGACTGGAACCAGCCGAATCCAGGCGCCGGCATGCAGGGCCGCGATGCCGCGCAGAGGGACGCGTTGAGTTTTGACCGATTCCTCGACCAGCATCGCGAAATCGGCGAACAGGTCCGCAGAGATCCGTCTCTGTGCGACAACCGCAACTTCTTAGAGAGCCATCCCGCACTGCAAGCTTACCTTCAACAGAACCCGGGAGTGCGCGACCAGCTCCTTAACAATCCCAACGCTTTCATGCAGCTTGCCGATCGCGACAATCGCGATTTGAACCAGCGCGACGATCGCATGGTAGCTTTTGGCGGCTGGCTCGGCAGCCATCCCGACGTTCAGAGGGACCTCGAACGAAATCCCAACTGCTTCAAAGACCAGCAGTATATGCAGGACCACTCTGACTTCAATGCTTATCTGAATGCTCACCCTGACGTGCAGGCCGAATTGGCGGCCAATCCGCAGAACTTCGTCCAGGGCGCGAAGCAGTACAGCAGCGGCAGCTCCACAGGCACGGGTAGCGGCGCAGGCATGAATGGCAGCGGCACGGGCATGAATGACCGCGGCACCGGCACTACCGGAAGCTCAACCGGAACTGCAACCGGGACCGGCTCAGAAACCTCGAACGGATCCGGATCTGCAACGGGCGCCGGATCGTCGAGCGGAAGTTCGAGCGGATCTTCGACCACTCCGCCGGCAACAACCAAAACTCCGACGACCAAGCCAAACCAGTAATCCATCACTTTGACTGCGTGCAGTGGAAGGCCGGCCCCCGACGGCCTTTCCACTGCACAATTTTGCGCTTGCGTTTTTCGCTCGCTTCAACAGGACGGCCGGCAGCACCAGAGCGGCTGTTCGGTATTGAGAGTTTCTCCCCAAACGGAGGTGTCATGAACATCAAGCGTATTTTCGTTATCTTGCTTGTCCTCATTTGTTCGGCCATACCGCTAAGTGCAAAAAAGAATAAAGACGCCGGCCGAGGCATCCTCGAAAAAATGCAGGCCGTTCCCTGCGGCGCCAAAGAGACAGGCCTGGCCGGCCTGGGCACTCTCTGGGCGTCCGCCGGCATTACCCATGTCAACTCCAACGAAAAGCTGTGCCCGCAGTACCTGCTGCGCACCGATGAAATGGACTACCAGATCCGGCCCATGAATCTGAAACACGCCACCATCCTGCCCATCGGAAAGGAAGGCGAGTTCCGGATCCAGAAAAACGAAATGATCCTCACCATGACCGCCGGCTCTGACCAGAAGGCGCGGCGCTACGAGGTGGTCGCGATGGAGCCGGCCAACCCTGACAACGGCGGCTCGGCGTCCTCGATCCCGCCCGCCACCGGCCACTGAGCTCCGTCTTGTCGCGCCGGCTTCCTTGCCCGCGCTAGCCGCGCCCGCTGTCATCCCGACCGGAGCGGCTGGTGGCCCCATGATCATGGTTGCCCCATCCTAGGCGCGCATTTGCCTTTGCGCCTAGGGTGGGTTCAGAGCTGGGGTGAGCGGTTCGATGCCGGCCGCTGCGCTCATGGGCTGGTCTCGCGCGAAACGGCTCGTGTTGACCAGATATAAAAGCTGCCCATCATCTTCCTCGAATGATCTAAACTCAACTCCGTCGCACTTTTTGTCATCGCCATGAGCCGAGTTCTGATCATCGACAGTCAAATCTCAATCAGCCGGGAAATCGGTCGAGTGCTCGCCTCCGCCGGTTTTGAGATCGAGTACGCCGCCGGCCACGTCGACGCGATCCATCGGCTGCGCTGCCGTGGGTTTCGCGTCATGGTCACGGGCGCCGACAGCGTTATCGAAGAAGCCCTCGCCCTCCTCGAGGAGATGCGGCTGATCCGGCCCAGTCTCAAGTGCATCGTTCTCGCCCCGCGCAGCACGCCGAACGAGGTCATTGCCGCTCTGCGTGCGCGCGTCTTCGGGTGCTTCACGCCTCCCTTTGAAGCGGAAGAAATCGCCGGCGTCGTGCGTGACGCAGCCACCAGCGATTCGGACGAAGACATCGAAGTCCTCTCCGCGCGCCCCGGTTGGATCGCCGTCCGGGTCAACTGCCGTCTCACCACCGCTGACCGTCTCATGTCGTTTGCCAGAGAGTTTGCCGCGCAACTGCCCGAGACCGCCCGCCAGGAGATCATGACGGCGCTTCGTGAGATCCTCATCAACGCCATGGAGCATGGCGCCAAGTTCAATCCCGATCAGGTTGTCGAGGTCAACGCCATCCGCACCGCCCGCACCATGACCTTTCGTATCCGCGACCCGGGCGCGGGATTTCGCAAAGAAGACATCGGCCATGCGGCTTACGCCCATTCGCCCGACGACCCCATGGCGCACATCGTTCAACGCCAGCAGCAAGGCATGCGCGCCGGCGGTTACGGCATGCTGCTTGCCGCCGGCACCGTCGACGAACTTATTTACAACGAATTGGGAAACGAAGTCCTGCTCATCAAATATCTGGATGCGCCTGCTCAACAGCCATAGTCTCAGGAGGAAGCAACGTCCACCTCGGCTGGTTGCCCCATCCTGACGGCGCCTTTTGCCGTTAGGGTGGGATCCCGGTTCCCTGTTCGGACGCGGTGTTGCCGTGTTCGATGCGGGGGTGGCGGTAAGTCTCCGGTGTGACAGAAACGGTGATGTCACACACCTTTCGCATGGTGTTTTCTCCTCGAGTTACAATCGACGAAAAATCGCGGATTTTGGGGTAAATTCTGGGTAAAAAGCGCCCAGTTTTGGGGCCAAAATCGCGCATTTTTGTTGCCATTTGGAGACCGGTTTACTGATTCCAAACGA
>JASHQH010000267.1 GCA_030037635.1 Acidobacteriaceae bacterium | reverse complement strand
TGTTCCCATTGCGGATTGGCGAGTCTGGGCGCGTCGGCCATGGCGGTTTCCTCGTTGGTCAGTGGACAGCTAAAAGCTAACAGCTAGCAGCGGAGATCGGCCAGCGTGCGGTCTCACCCCAACGGCAAAAGACAAAGGCGCCGTCAGGATGGGGCACCCCTGTTCGTGCTGAGCGGCGAAAGACGGTTGGGGTACGTGCGATCCCACCCTAACTGCAAAAAGCAAAGGCGCCGTGAGGATGGGGCACCCCTGTTTCGTGCCGGGCCGATTCTGCAAGCGCGAGCGTAGAATTCCATCTGATAGAAGGGGCGCGGGAGGCAGGATGGTTTGGCGGGTGGTGTGTGTTTTGCTGGTAGTGGGAGCCATCGCAGCGATTATGGTGACACGGACAACAAATGCTTCGGGCAGCGGACCGGTTCCGACGCCAACGACGGACGACGCACTGGCGGGCAAGCCGGGAAGGGCAAAGGCAGTCTTCGCCGGAGGGTGCTTCTGGGGTACGCAGGGGGTGTTTGAACGGCTGAAGGGCGTGGTCGATACGACTGTGGGCTACTCGGGCGGATCGGCCGCCACGGCAACCTACGACCAGGTAACCACGGAAACGACGGGTCACGCCGAATCGGTGGAGGTGGTCTACGATCCATCGCAGATCACCTACGGGACGCTGCTGCGCATCTTCTTTTCGGTGGCGCACGATCCCACGCAACTGAACCGGCAGGGACCGGACGTGGGCACGTCGTATCGCTCGGCGATTTTTTATGAGAATGACGACCAGCGGCGGATTGCGCAGGCATACATTGCGCAGCTGGGTGCGGCACACGTGTTTCCGCGGCCGATTGTGACCGAGGTGACTCCGCTGAAAGGGTTTTATCGGGCCGAGGAGTACCACCAGGATTATGCGCTGCACAATCCGGGGAACCCGTACATCCTGGTATGCGATCGGCCGAAGATCGAGGCGCTGAAAAAGGAGTTCCCGGATCTGTTTGTGGAGTACACGGGGAAGAAGTAAGCCGCAGGCCTGGGGCATCCCTTTTTCTTGCGGAGAAGAGGGCCGCGCCGTTTTACGGAACCAGGATGATTTTGCCGCCGAGGCCGCCTTTTTCGGCCAGGCGGTGCGCCTGCTGAATGTCGGCGAGCTTCATGGTGCGCGCGATGGGAATGGTGAACTCGCCGTGGGCAACGTCGCCGGCGAGCTGGGCGAGGCGCGGCGCGTCTGATTGCGCCCACATGTGAGCGGTCCGGATGGGGTAATTCTTCGCGTCGTCGGGTAAAGCCAAAGTGGCGCCCAGCACTCCGCCGGAGCGGATGGCTTTGAGCAGGCTCTCAAGCGTCGCGCCGTCAACCGTGTCGGCGATGGCATCGAGACTGGAAAGCTTGGCGATTTCGTTCGGGTCGTCGATGGCGACGAGGCCGTTGGCCTTGAGCGCGGCAGCCGCGTCTTTTTCGCGGGCGCGAACGCCGGCAAGAACGCGGGCTCCATGCTTGAGGGCCACGTGCACGGCGGTGCGTCCCACGCCGCCCAGAGCTCCGGTCACGAGCACGATCTGCCCGGGCGTGGGCGCGACGGCGCGCTCGATCAACTGCGCGCCCGTTAAGGTAACGAGGGGCAGCGCGGCCGCCTGCTCAAAGCTGAGTTCATCGGGAATGAGGGCCAGGTCATCGGCTTTGACCACGATGTATTCCGCGTAGGTGCGATTGGTCAAGGCCATCACGCGCATGCCTTTTTCAAAGCTGGTCACCTTGCTGCCGTATTCGGCGACTTCGCCCGCCAAGTCGCGGCCCAGGATGACGGGAAGTTGGACGGGGGCGCGGCCTTTTGCTGCGCCGCTGCGAATCTTGTAATCGATGGGGTTGATGCTGGTGGCGCACATGCGCACCAGGACTTCGCTGTCGCCGTAGGTGGGTGTACCGGTGTTCTGGTAAAGGAGTTTGTCGGGACCTCCGAATTCATACAGCAGAACTGCCTTCATTGAAAACCTCCAGCTCCTGGATTTCGCGGCGCGAATGCGAATGGGCCCGGTGTGGTCGGGAGGACGCGCCGGGCGGAGCAGACGGCTCCGGACGAAGCGGCACGCCCCTGAGCGTTTGATGAGGCGGCGGCGTCTTCCGTTCCTGTGAATCTTCGATTCCTGGCCCGGGCTTGCCGGGAATTGTCGCCTTCTCGCTTTTCGTTCGCTGCGACTCGCAGCAAGAGATCGACACCTATTGGGACAAGCTGGTGGAGGGCGGCAAACCCCTGGCGTGCGGCTGGCTCACTGACCGCTTCGGCCTGTGCTGGCAGATTGTGCCGCGCAATATTCAGGAGCTGGTCAGTCATCCCCAAGCCATGGAAGCCATGATGGGGATGATCAAGATGGACATGCCCACCCTGGTGGCGGCGGCGCAGGAGGGCTAGAGCGGATTCGGGCTTAGTACCAGAACTTCACCTTGGGCCATAGGGTTGCGAGATTGCCGTGCAGGCCGCGGCAGATGAAGATGGGGCCGCGCTCATAGGGCTCCAGGTAGGGGTTGGTATCCTGCGCGAATTCCTCCACTGAGTCGAACTCGCTTTCCAGCCTGGCGCGGCTTTCGCCAAACACGATCAACACCTTGCCGGAGTATCCGCGCGGTCCCCAGAGGAAGTAGTTCTGGTGCCCGCTGATGGCCTGCGGCACGTCGGGCCGGTACACGGTGACCGCGCTGGCGTCGCCGTAGTTGGTGGTAAAGATTCCGGCCTGTGCGCGATCCTGCGGAGGCAAAGAAAACCAGGCGGCGGCGAGCAGGTCCGCCTTGTGCCGCCAGTCGAGCATGTCGGCGTCGTACTGGGGCAGGGGGGCCGTGGCGCCCGTCTCCATCTTGGGCGGCTGCAGATGCAGCTTTTCCTGGAAGGCCAGGATCGCAGCCGGCGGGAGCACGGGCAGAATGAGAGGCAACAGAAGCGCGATGAGCAGCGCATACAGCGCCATATAAGCGGGCGTGAGTCCACGGCGCAGCCAGGGTTTCTTGAACACCACGTCCCAGGCCGCTGCGCCTGCCGCAAAATACAGCGGATAAATCGCCGCCAGGTAATAGTCTTTGGCGTACATGAAGATCATCAGGGGCAGATAGAGCACGTAGGTGAGGCCCAGAAAGCGGAAGGGTTTTGCCTTCCGGCCGAAAAGCAGCCAAAGAACGCCGCCCAACCAGAGCGGAGCCATCATCGGACCGAAGACCAGCATCTGATTGATGACAAATGCCAGCGGTCCCACGTGCACGTTCTTGCCGTCGACCTGGTTGTTATGAAGCAGCTCCAGGGTGGGCCAGTGGCGGTGCATCTCCCACACCAGATTGGGCAGGATGAGCAGGAGCATCAGTGCGAAGGCGATGGGGAACCATTTTGAGGCCAGCACCCGGCGCTGTTTGGTCAGCAGCAGCGCCGCCAGCAGGCAGACCAGAAAGAAGACCTCGTTCCACTTGTTTTCCAAACCCAGTCCCGCCGCCGCGCCCAGCACCAGCCACCAGCAGGTTGCCGCGCGGCCGCCGGAAATTCCGGCGTCGGACAGGCGCACCAGTTCCATCAGCGCCAGCGCCACGGTCATCCAAAAGAGGGGCTCAAAGGTACTGGTTGAATAGGTGGCATCGATTCCCATCACCATCGGCGCCAGCAAAATGCCCGTCATGGCCAGCGCCTGCGCCCAGCGGGAACCGCCCATGCGCCACGCCAGCAAGCCGGTCAGCGCCACTTCCGCGGCGCCGGCCAGCGAGGCGAAGGTTCGGAAGAGCGCCAACGATCCGAACCCGAAAAGCAACTCTGCAATGCGCGCCACCAGCGGAATGATGGGCGGCTGATCTACGTATCCCCAGGCCAGGTGCCGCCCGCAGACAACAAAGTACAGCTCATCGCGGAAAACTTCGTAGCCGGCGTGCTGCATGGAGATCTGGAGCAGAGTGGCGAGGGCATACTTCAGGAGTCCAAACCCCAGCGCCAGCCACAGCGCATTCTTGAGCGATCCCGCGCGGGACTCCACCGCGCCCGGCGTACCCGGTTTATCGGTGATGAGCTGCTCCGAAGACAAATAATTCTCCTTGATCGATGCTACGCAGCGCGTGGCCGCCTGGTTCCTGCGAGTGGTTCTCGAATATTTGCGGCGCGGCTGAACAGCTTGCTGAAGTTTGATCGGTAACTTTCAGGAAGTGCAGGAAGGCAGGGGCTGAAGCCCGCGATCATTTTGCGACGCTTACGGCCCGACTGAAGCCGTGCCCTTGTTACAAAGCCGCCTCCGATTGAGTTTCTCAGCAAGTGCTGAAGCCGTGCGCTATCAAAACCGACCTATGCCGCCCGTCTTACACAGATTGAAGGCCCGCTTACGCACCGGCCTGGACAAGGAGGCTGGTGATGTTGTCGTTGCCGCCGGCGTTTTTCGCGGCAGCGACCAGGCGGCCGCAGAGATCCTGCAAGGGAACGTCGATGCGGAGCAGGGACTCGATGAGCGGATCGGAGAGTTCGCGGGTGAGGCCGTCGGAACAGAGGAGAAAAAGGTCGCCGGGCTCAATCTCGAGCTCAAAGACATCGGGAGTGACCAGGCCTTGGGTACCCAGGGCGCGCGTGATGACGTTTTTGAACGGAGAGCGGTCGGCCTCGTGGCGGTCCATCTGGCCCATGCGCACCTGTTCCTCCACGAGCGAATGGTCGAGGGTGATCTGCTGGAGATGGCCGTTGCGCAGGCGATAGCCGCGGCTGTCGCCCACGTTGAACATCCAGGCATGGCTGTTTTCGACCAGCAGGGCAACCAGGGTGGTGCCCATGCCGCTGAGCTTCTGGCTGCGCTGCGCACGGGAGTAAATGGCCTCATTGGCAGCGGCGACGGCCTGTTCGGCGGCGTGGGGCAAGCGCGCTTCAGGCGAGCGGTCTGTGAGCAGGCGCATCATTTCGCGGACAGCGAGAGAGCTGGCGATTTCACCGGCAGCGGCGCCGCCCATCCCGTCGCATACCAGGTAGACGCCATGCTCGACGGAGTACCCGAATGCGTCTTCGTTGGAGGGACGTTTGAGCCCGCGGTCGGTGACCGCCGCAGCGCCGTAATGCACAACAGCCGTACCCAAGCTAGAGTCTCCCGTTGGACAGTGTACAAGACGAGGGAACAGGCAACAGGGAACAGGGAACGAGAAGGCCGGGAGTGAGGGAGCGAGAAGACGGGGAATAGGAAATAGGGAATAGGGAGTAGCCCCTGCCCTTCCCCTTCGGTCCCGAAAGCACAGAATAGGGAGTAGAAGCAGGGAATACGGAAAACCTCGTCTCGGCCGCGAGGCTTTAGTCCCTTCTACTTACTATTTGCTACTCCCTGATGCCTTATTCGGGGGTGGTGCGGGGAGGTCGAAGACCTGGATGGCATCGGAGTTGAGGAGGGCCACGCGGCGGCCGGAGGGAGAGATGGCTACGTTGCCGCCGGCATCGAAAGTGGGGCTGAGCGGTGAAACCAGGGCGATATCGCCGTTGACGGCGTCGAAGACGGTCACCGATTGCTCCTTCACCTGGTCGCTGTCGAGGGGCGCATAGGAGTTGACGGAGCGGGTGACATCGAGCGTGGCCACGGCAAGGCGCGAGCCGTTGGGCGCCACGGTGAGCTGCGGCCAGATTTCGGTGGAAGGGGTTTGCGAGATCCAAAGGACGCGACGGTCGGTGGTCATGGCCTCGATCCTGGTTTCTCCTGATGGGCCGCAGCCGATAGCGACGATTTCGCTTTCCGAGAGGAAGTTGTCATCGGGTTCGCAGTTGGAGTCCACATTGCCCAGCATTTTTGAGCCGCCGGAGAAGAAGCTCATGTTGAGCAGCCATTGCATGCCGCGTCCGCGCAGGTTTTCGAGATAGGCTACGGAATTGATGGGCAGATGTACGGCGGAGCGCACGCGGCTGACGAGCATCACCTGGCCGGAGTCGCGGCGCAGGATGCGGACGACGAGGTCGGGGTGGTCGGCGGCGTCAGCGGATGAGTCCTCGCCGGTGGTGATGGTGGCCGATGCGGTGCCGGGGCTGGCCACCTGGCCGGGCTTCAGGGATGGGCCGGGCTCGGAGGGCGGAGCGACAGGCTCGCGCGAATTGGTGACCATGAGTTGCTGCGCAGGATCGAGCTCAAGCCAGAGAAGGGGGCCGGGGAAGTCGTAGAGCGGCTTGAGGGCGAGCGTGGCGTCGCCTTCGAGGAGATTGTCGCGGTCGCGCAGCAGGAAGTGGCCGTCGGAGAGCATCCAGAGGTAGCGCACGCGGTCGTGGACGGTCCAGAGCGCCTCGGCCGAGACGGCGCCCTGGGGCAGGGTGAGGACGACGGCGCGAATCTGGCGCTCGTCAGATTCCTCGCCGCTGTGCGGGTCGCGATGCATAAGGCCGGGCACGCGAAAGGTGAACAGGAGACGGTTTTCGTCGAGGAAATCGAGGGAAACGAGAGAGTTTCGAGCGCCGAGAAAGATGGGGCCGGGCGCGGTGAATCCGAGCGGCTCGACGGGAATGGTGAAGACAGGAGGCAGAGAAGGTTTGTCGGGGAAGTGGTTGACAAGGAATCGTTCCTTGACCGGCGGCGGGGGTTGAGGAGGCAGGCCGGCGGGGTGTTGCGCGGACAGGAAGAGGGCGCCGAGAGTTAGCGCGGCGGCTGCGCCGATTGTTCGCGCATGGAGTGGCAATGAAGTCTCAGGCCCGCTCGCCATCGAATTGTATTTTCGCCGAAACCGCCTTCAGGCTGGAAGAGCACCCGGCCATGCGGGATGGGGCGCCAGCACCGTGTGCGACAGTAAAAGGGTGGCGCAGCAGGCAGAGACCGGCGGGCAATTTCGATTTCTGGGGTATGGCGCGTGCGCGCTCGCCGGAACGCTGTGGGGCACCGGGTTCTACTGGGGCAGGCTGGCGCTGAACGAAATGAGCGTGGAGTGGATGGTTCTCTACCGCTTTTTGTTTGCCTGCCTGGGCATGGCGCCGGTCATCTTCGGGCGGCGGGGACGGCTGACGCGCGATGAGATGCGAACCATGCTGCTGGCTGCGGCGTTCGGCGTTCCCATCCAGTTCCTGCTGCAGTTTCATGGGCTGGCGCTGACCACGGTGAGCCATGCCTCGCTGATGGTGGGCGGCATGCCGGTGCTGCTGGCCGCCGGCGCGGCGCTGTTTGCCGGGGAGCGGCTGGATGCGGTGGGCTGGCTGGCGCTGTGCGCATCGACCGTGGGCGCGGCCATGGTGGTGCTGGGCGGCAATCGCGAGACAACCGGGCGCGAAACGCCGACGCTGGAGGGCGACGTGCTGGTGATTCTGTCGCTTTTTGCGGCGCTGGCCTGGATTTTGCTGAGCAAGAAACTGCTGCAGACGCACAGCGCGCCGGTGGTAACGGGGTACACCATTTATTCGGGGATGGTGATGCTGCTCGTGTGGATCGGCGGCTCGCTGCTGCTTAGGCCGTGGACGCACCAGAGCCTGGAACCCATGCCCTTTGCCCACGTGAGCGCCACGGCCTGGATGGCGCTGGCCATCAGCGGCGTGATGTGCACGGCCATCACCACGCTCTTGTGGAACTGGGGGATTCATCATGTGCCGGCGTCGAGGGCGGGCGTGTTTTTGAATATTGAGCCGGTGGTGGGCTCAGTGCTGGGCGTGGAGTTGCTGGGCGAGAAGCTCGGCCCCTATGCGTGGCTGGGCGGCGCGCTAATTCTGGCCGCGGCGATTACGCTGACCACGCGCGGACACGAGACGGAGCCGGCGGTGATACTGGAATGACATCGCGAGCAAGGGAGCAAGCGAGCGAGGGAGCGAGCGGGCCGCCCGCGCAGGACCGGATGGTCCCGAGACAAAGCAAGCTTCGCGACTGGACCGAGATCGCCGTTGCCTATGGTTTGATCATGGCCGTGATTTGGGCTCCGCGGCCGCTGCAGCGCGTGCTGTGGATGGTGGCCGTCGCGGGTGTGGCCGTCCTGATGTGGAGATCGTTCGACGGCTGGGCGGCGATGGGCTTTCGCAGGGAAAACTCCTGGCGCTCGCTGTGGATTGCGGGCGCGGCCCTGGCACTGGCCGGAGCAGCCATGGTGATTGCCGCGCGCATGCACACGCTGCTGCTGCCCAACGGGCCGCAAGAGTTTGTCGAGGCGTATCTCGCCTACGCGGTGTGGACGGGCGTGCAGCAGTTCCTGCTGCAAGGGTTTTTCCTGCTGCGGTTCTTGCGCGTGTTTCCCAATCCCTGGATGGCGGTGACCTGTGCAGCCGTGCTGTTTGCAGCCGCGCATCTGCCCAATCCTGTTCTGACGCCGATCACGCTGCTGTGGGGCCTGGCCTCGTGCGCGCTGTTTGTGCGCTACCGCAACCTGTATCCGCTGATGCTGGCGCACGCGATTCTGGGGATTGCGGTGGCGATGACGATTCCGGGGCACGCCGACCATAACATGCGCGTGGGTCTGGGCTACCTGAAATACAATCCGCATCATCTTTACCGGCACGGGCACCAGCTGTATCGGTAGCGAATCAGCAAGTTGGCAAGCCAGCGCCTGAGGTTTGGAGGCAAGGATGGTCTCGCCCCCACCCTAGCAAAGCCAGGATGGGGCACCCAAGGCATTGGCGAGTCAGCGAGCTGGCTTGGGCTTATTGCAGCCAGAGCCCCCAAATGGAATCGACCGTGGCGTGGGTGACCGCCGATGCGCCGACGCGGCGCTGCGCGCGCCAGGCGCGGCCGTAAAAAATGCCGGCCAGGGCGGCGAGCAGGACATAGCGCCAATTGAAGCTGGCAGTGCGCTTGTTGAAGTGCGCGAGACCGAAGAGGCAGGCCGTGAGGAAAAGGGCGCCGTAGCGGCCGAGGCGCTTTTCGAGGAGATTTTGCAGCCAGCCGCGAAAGAAAAGCTCCTCAGGAACGGCAATAAAGAAAAACGTGAAAAACCAGGCTACGGCGATGGGACCGATGCCCGGCCAGTCGCGATGCCAGTGCAAGAACCCGAGGGCGAGGCCGAGCGCCAGAGCGATGGGCGTGTAGAAAGCCGTCTCGCGGAGACCGATGGCGAAGTCGCGCAGGCGCAGCCGGAGGTCGAAGCCGGTTCCTTCACGCTGGCGGATGAGGACGAAGCCGTAGATGCCGGCATCGAGGAGAAGGATTTTGTTGAAGACGGCGAGATGCGGCGGCCACGCGGATTCAAACCAGCGCAGGTCGACGGCCAGACCGAGCGCAGCGAGCACCAGAAAGTCGCGCCAGTTGCCGCGTTGGGTTGGGTCGGCGTGCGCGGCGTGCCAAAGCAGTGTGGCCACGGCGACGGGAAGAACGATGTAAAGCGCGAGCCAGAACCAGCGAAAGCCGCCGGCTGCGCCGGTAACGAGGAGGTAGGGGATGGCGAGCGCCGCGGGAGCGGTGAGCTGCGCCCAAACGGGGAGTTGGCGGACGCGCGCGGCCGCTTGCGGGAAAAACGCCGCGAACAGAAACGGAAAGAGCGTGAGCAGGGCGGCAACGACGTTGGCGGGAGTGACGAATTGCATTCATTCCATTGTGCGCCTTTGGCGGGCGGGGGTTTCCCAGCTCGAGCGGCGCAGCGAACTACGGGCCGGGACTCAACTTTTGGGGATTTCGCTCCGATAAGCATTTTGCCGGCACGGACCGGCTGGAGGAGTTGTATGGCTCTTAAGGTTTGGAACGAAAGCATGTCGGTCGGAGTAGCGAGGATCGACGGCCAGCACAAAGGATTGTTCGACATGATCAATGAGCTGCACGCGGCCATGATGGAGGGCAAAGGGCGAACGGTGACGGGACCGCTGCTGAAAAAGCTGATGAAGTACACGCACGAACATTTCTCAGTCGAAGAGAAGATGCTGGAGACGGCGCAATTCCCAGGGCTGGCGGCGCACCGCAAGTACCACAGGGATTTGACCGATCACGTGGATGTGCTTGCCGCCCGCTATGAACGCGGCGAAGCGTCGGTCAATATTGAGCTGCTGAGTTTCCTGAGCGACTGGCTGACCAAGCACATCCAGGGCGTGGACAAGGGATACACGCAGTGGGTGAAGGAGCACGGGGTGCACTAGAAAAACACGCCGGGCCAGAAGCCCGCCTGGTTTTGGCGGCGGAATGCAGCGGTCTGAAGGCCGCTGCTCCCTTCGTGTGACGGCGCCAGGGGAGGCGCGCTTCAGCGCACCGTTCAGGTTTCGAACGAGAGTTGGGCTGAGGCCCACGCGGGTGCCTGTGGTTTAGGTTCTGAGGCCAGCTCGTAGACCAGGCGCTCGAGGACGAGGCGCTTGTCGGGCGGCGAGGAGCGCAGTTCGAGGTCGGCGCGCGCGACGAGGCGCAGGGCGCGCGTGAGATCGCGGCGGGACTTGTAGCGGCGGGCCTGGCGGATGAGGTCGTCGGCCGCGAAGGGCGGCATGCGGAAGCCCTGCCAAAGCGCCTGCCAGATGGCGCGGGAGTCGCGCACGTTTTTCTCGAGAATCACGAGCATCTGCCGGAAAGTGCGCGCCAGCATGTAGAGGTGCCCGATAGCGGCGTCTTCGCCGGCGTCGGATGAATTGAGCAGCCCTTGCAGCAGGGCCAGCGCGCGTACGCGATCGCGGGCGCTGATAGCGTCAGTCAACTCGTAGAGTGTGCGCTGTTTGGCGCTCAGCACCATGGTTTCCACGTCGCCCAGCGTAATGCGGCCCCGTCCGCTGGCGTAGAGCAAAAGCTTCTCGAGTTCAGAGGAGATCAGCATCATGTCGGCGCCGAGCGCATCGACCAACTCGCGGGCAGCGTCGGCCTCGAGGTGCAGGCCGGATTTTTCAGC
>JASHQH010000266.1 GCA_030037635.1 Acidobacteriaceae bacterium | reverse complement strand
GTCGATTCGAGGCAGGTAGCGTCCACCGTCTGCACGCTCGTGGTGTCGCAGCTCGGCGCCGTCGCGCCCGGAGCTGACCAGTTCCCGCTGCCGCCGGTCGGGATCCATATAAATCCCCGCGGGTCGACAAGGGGCTGTTGCCCCGCATAAGCCGGCGAAATCATGATGGTATCGGCCCAAGCCAGGTTGGGTGCTGTCGGCGTGCCCTCGTTGGGAATCATGAACACGCCGCTGGTATAGCCGCCATAGCTCGTGTTGTACTCGGTGCTGAAGTACAGGTTGCCTTGTGCATCGAAAGTGATTCCGTTAATGCCCGTGAAAATGTTCGAGTTGCCAACCAGCAACGTGTTGGCCGTCTCGGCCGCTCCGTTCCCGCTGCCCACAATCCCGCTCGTACCGGCGGGAATTTCGCGAATCCCCGTAACTCTCTCGCCCACCGGAGTGGGATAGATATTTTCAACAAAGAAGACGTTTCCCGCATGGTCGGTCGTGACGTTGGCGGCGAAATCCTCTAAACCGGTAATCAGCTGCGTAATCGTCCCGATCGCGCCCGTCGACACATTGAAGGTGATTTCATAGATCGATTTGTCGATCGCGCCGGAGGTGCTCACGTACATCGTGTTGGTCGTGCACGAGCCGGTGCAAGGGGGAATATAGATGTATTGCGGATAGATGGGCTCTGATGTGCCGCTGATCACGTAAGTAGGAGGGCCCCACTCGTCATTCGTCCCGAAGTCCCATGAGTTGGTGGCGGCATTGTACGGAATACGGCAGAACTCGGCGACTCCGCTATAGCGGTTGCCCACAAAAAGATTGTTGGCCGAGTCGAAGCCTATGCCCGCGTTCCAGTAAGAGCCCGAAGTTTCCAGGGTCGAGCAGGTGTTTGACCCTTCGGTGTTTGTCCCCGGACCCACCACCAGGGTCGGCAACGAAGCGCCCGGCGCCATCTGGTAGATGTCGCTGTTTGCCGAATCCAAAAACAGCACATTGCCGTTGGGCGACTGCTGGATCTCGTAAACCTGGTTCCATACACCCGTCGCGCCATGGTTGAAGGGGATGACCGAGCCGCTCAGGACCGGGGGCGGATTCCCCGGCGTAAACGAAATCGGAAGCTGAGCCATGGCCGCGCTGCCCGCCAGCAGACCCGCAGTCAGAACCAGGCACACAATCCGTCCAACGCCACGAAAAATGACTGAAGACTCGATGTTCATACCTTGCCTCCCCAACCTCAATCCAACCTTCCTTTTCGAACGGCTTGCCTGCCTGCCGTTCCCCATGCTCTCGTCAGGCACCGCCCTCTTTTCAATCCCTCGCCGGTCCTGCGCCGGGCGCCAGCGCAAAGGCCTGCTCAACAGAACTGTTAGAACGAATACTTCGCCTCTACCTCTACCAGCCGGTTCCCCACCTTGATGTCCGCCACACCGAAGTTGGGGTACACCAGCACATTACTCGTGAGCGGCTGCCCCACCGTCGCCTCGCTGAAGTTCAGGGTCAGGTTGTCGGTGTTCTGATTGTTAAAGCTCACCAGCGGATGGTTCAACACATTGAAAGCTGCCATGCGCAGCTGCAGATTCTGCCCTTCGTGTACCGCGAAGTTTTTCAGCAGAGTTACGTCGTGATCCATGAAAGCCGGCCCGTGAATATAGGGCACCCGGTAAACCCCTTGATTCACCGGCGCGGGAATCCCGAACGCCGTCGGGTTGATATATTGATGCGTCTTCAGCCCCGCCTTCGGGTTTCCGGGAAGCGTCGGCATCAGCTCCGCGTCAGGCGTGCCCAGCCAGACGGCTGGATTCACACCCGTCACGCACTCGTAGCTGCCGTTGATCGGCGTCACGTTGTACACGTATTCGCAGGTCGAATCATTACTCGGAGCGCCCTGGTTTAGAAACGGCACAGCTACCGGCAATATCGAACCGTAGCCAAAGCCGAAATTCTCGCCGTTCTCCGACGCCAGCGGGAATCCGCTCATCACTGAGGAGATTCCTGAAAGCTGCCATCCATTAGCGAGCTGAGTCACATACCAGGTCTTGCCCTTGTAGCGCTGTCCCAGATCGAGCAGGTAGTGGATATTGAACACCTGCGAACGGTCATACGGCACCGGGTTGTAATCGTTCCCCAGATGAACCGGATCCACAATGTTGTTGTTCCACGACGCCGCTGTCGCCAGGTTCTTGGCGAAGGTATAGTTGGCGCCATAGGTGAACATGCCCGCCTGCTTGTTCCACTGCACCTGCACGCTGTTGTAGTTCGAATAGAAGTCGTGCTTCAGCGCGTAGATGTGCTGGTAAAACGGATAGGGCCGGAACCAGTCTTGCTCCTGAGTGTCCATCGACCCGATGCCGCCGGTCACGCCTGCCACGGCGGTCATGTACGTGGGCAGCGATCCCAGGCTTACTTGAAACAGGCTGTCCGGATAAGCAGTACCCGTCATATTCGGGTTTTGATTCTTGGGGCAACCGCTCTCAAGGCCGCAGATGATGTTGATGTCAGACGCTTCGTTGTAGCTGCTGCTGTTGTACGAGCCCAGATTGATGTCGTGGCTGCCTACAAAGGCAAACTGTGCGATCGAGTTCCAGGGCAGACGCTGGTCCACTGAAAAGCTGTATTCGTAGTAAATCGGGCGAACCGTGTCCGACGGCGAGAGCGTATAGGCCGTAAAATCGGGAGGATTCAGCGGCGTCGTGCTGTCAATCTCGCTGTAGGTCAACGTTCCCACCAGCTGGCTGGTCTTGTAATTCTGCGCCGTAGCCGCTGCCAGGGCATAGGGATTGAATTGTTCTTCGTTCCGGTAAATGCCCCAGCCGCCGCGCACGATGGTCTTCCCCTTGCCCAGCACATCCCATGAAGCGCCCACGCGCGGGGTGAAGTAGATCGTCGGAGGCGAGTTCACTGAGTTTGACACGCCCGACTTTTGTGAGTACCAGGTGATGCCCGGCATGTTTACGCTGCTGCAGTTGCGGGTATAGCCGCCGCACTCCGTGTTGTAAAGGCTGTCCTGGAACGTCGCCAGCCCGTTCTGATGCTTGTCCCACCAGGGGCCGAGGTGTTCGATACGCGCCCCGGCAATGATGTTCAAACGGTGCAATCTCCAGGTATCGTTCACATACCCGGCTACGCTGGTGAATCGCATGTCCACGAGTGGCGTGAAGTTGGTCTGCGTCCACGAGTCCGCGAAACCTTCGTACATCATGGCCGTGGGATTGAAGCAGCTTCCCAGGTAATTGGCGCCCGAGCTGCGCAGGGTGCCTTGCGTACTGGGGTTCACGCAGCTCACAAACTGTGCCGACTGGAACGGCTTTTGGGCGTACTCGAAGTATCCGTTGCCGGGGTTGTCCGTGATCTCGCCCTGCGGATAGGCATTCGGGTCCGCGATGCCGTTGTAGGTCCCCGTCTCCCAATAAGCGCCGAATTGCAGGAGGTGGTTCTTCAGCTGCCAGCTGACATCGTCCTGCAGAATCGGATCAACCTTCTTGGTGTGTATTTGGTTGTTGTAAAACCCGCCCGGCATCGCCAGATTCGGATAACCGTTGGCGCCGCCCGAACTCACCGCGGGAATCGAGAGGTCGCCTCCGTTTTTGTACATTCCCAGGTAATTGAAATTGTTGGCCAGTGTGTAGGGACAAGTGCCCGATGCACGCTCCGCCACGTTCGTGCAGTTGTAGTAACTCATGTCGTAACGGTCCACCGCCGCCGGGTCGCCCATCTTGCCCGGCAGGGCCACGAACGACAAGGCCGCGGCAAATTCGTTGCTCATGGTGGCGCCAAGCGTGCGTGCGTAATGCGCCGACAGAACATTCGATATATCGCCCGTGGTGATGCCGCCGGGATAAGGCACGGCGCCGGTTGGGAACGACTGGTTCAGAGCCACCGGATCCTGGTCGACCTCTTTCTGCAATCCGTAAACCAGGAACAGCTTGTCTTTCTCCGAGATGTTGTATTCCAGCGTGGCCTTGAACTGCTCTCCATTCTGGTTCTCAGGAACCTGCTCGATGTAGTTGTAGCCGAAGGGATTGGTAAAGGGATCGGCATTGGGCAGCGGGAACCAGTTCACCAGCGCCACGCCCGAGGAATTGGCGTACGGCTGGGCATTGTAGTTGGCAACCTGCGTTCCGTTGGGTAGATAGTTGTTCGAGTTGCACATCGACTGAATGGCATTGGGATTGGCGTTGCCGTCGGGACGCGCGCCGCATAGCTCGGCGTCCAGCGACGCGGGACTGAAATCCCCCTCCCGTTCCGCCAGAGTCGGTACCCAGGCCGACAAAGCCTGCTGGTTAGCCTCGAAGCTCTGGTTGTAGTACTCGAACCCCGCAAAGAAGAACAGCTTGTTCCGGCCGCGATTGAAATCCGTGAAGGGCAGAAGCAGCGGGCCGCTTAACTGCCCTCCAGGATAGTAGTACGAACCCGGCGGACGCGACTGGCGCAGGTAATTGTCGTACCAGTCGTTGGAGTTCAGGTCCGTGTTCCGCGCCGCAAAGTACGCCTCGCCGTGAAACGCGGCCGCGCCCATCTTGCTCTCTGCCGCGATGACCGCCGGCCCTTTGGCGTATTCGGCGCCGTAGGTGGAGTTGTTGGCCGTCACGGATTGCACCATCTCGATGTTCACCTGCTGCACCGTGCCCGAGTTCGTGGCAATGTCCGTCAGCGAAACGCCATCTGTCAGAGTTGCAATCCCGGTTACGCCCGCGCCGTTGGCCGAAAAAGCTCCCGTCGGGCCGCTCAGACTGGTCACGGCGGTGTTGTATCCCGGCCGGTTGAACAGCCCCTGGTTGCCCGTCGACATCGCATAACCCGGCAACATGCGCACCAGCTCGGTCGCGTCGCGGCCGATGATGCTCAGCGTGTTCAGCTCCTCGGCGCTGATGATGTCGCTTTGCGCCGCGGTGTCCAGGCCGGCCACACCCGTTTCGCCCGTGGCCTGAACCGTCACCGCGGTCGTAGCCGAGCCCACCTGCATCCGGATATTTGTAAAGCTCAGTTGCTCTCCGGCGTGCACGTCGAAAGGCTGCTCCTGCCACGTTTCAAAGTTCGTGGCCGTGATCTTGAAGCTGTACGTCGCGGGAGTAAGGCCGGCAAACGCGAATGCGCCCACGCTGTTGCTGGTGGTAGTGTTCTGAATTCCGTTCGCCACGTTGGTCAAGACGACGACGGCTTTCGGAATGACGGCGCCCGTCGTGTCCTCGACGACGCCAGTCACGTTGCCTGTCGCTTGCCCGTAAAGTGCGGTGTGGGCCAGCAGGAGCACTGTACCCAGCATCACCAGCAACGAGGCAGTCGGCCTGATCCTTGAAAAGAACTTCATAGTAGTCCCCCCGTCGGCTACGATCCCGTTTGCGTCATCGACACCTGCTCCGGACCCCGCAAGCCGTACTTAAGCCTTTGAGCGCCCGAACGCAGATTCTCCCCGTGAATAGGATGACTTTGATGACTGGGAATTCTGAGGCTTGGGACGAGACTCTGTCAAGTGAATTCTTCGCCCGTCTTTTCAATGGGATCGATACCGCGAATTTCGTAGCTTTTTCGCCATTCCAGAGATGTGGATAAGTCGCTGGTCCAGGTCCCAAAACGGCTGGTGTCAGCCCCAAATCGCCATCCTCTTCGCGCCTGCTCACGCTGCCGCATCCACGCCACCCTCTCCGCGGCTACGCAATGCTTTGCCTTCTCGGCCTTCGACCCGGGGAATACGCCTTCCGCTCCCGCCATCCGGCTCTCAATGCCCCCTTCCACCGCTCAAGAAAAAGCGATTCACTCAAGAATCCCGTTTCCTTTCCGGCTTGGGGATCTGAGGCGCCGCCATAAAGCCGCAGCTTGCCCTCCTCGACAAGCTTCACCCCTCGCTCCAAACGCCAGGCGGGCCTGGCTGGCAGTCGAGGCTTGAGCGTGCCGTCGCGCAATTTCTTGCATCTTGAAAAGCTTTCTTCGCGTGCTCCTTCTCAACCCCTTCGTGCCCGGATTTTGCGCTCCCGACTACCCCATTTTTCGCGGCCATGATTTCGTTACCATTCGTCGCCGCGTTGTCCGGATGAGGCTGGCAGAAATCCTTAATCCGGCACAACCAGAAGCGTGATCGATTGCGCCGGGAATGTGTAGCTCACCGTGCTCGTGGTTCCACTGCCGCTGGGCGGAGTCACGCTCGCCGCCGCTTGCGCCACAATCGCAGTCAGATTGGCGCTGCTGTACTGGTAAACCTGCGCGTTCGTGCCGCTCGCGGCGCTGAAGTTCTCCAGGTTGATGGTCGAGCTCAGCGAGCCATAAGTCTTGTTGATCACCATCACCGTGATGGCGTTATCAGAGCTGCGCTGCGCGCCATACACGGCCAGCTGATTCTCGGCATCCGCGCCCGACACCGAACTCGTCGCGTACAGGTATGTGCTGCCAAACATTGAATCGTTCCCGTCGTAGTTGCGATACATCGCGAACGCGTAATTGCCGGGACCCTGTTCGCTGTAGGCCTCCGTCGGCCACAGCGCGCTCATATTCAGGCCCTGCCGTCCAAAAATACCCAGAATGTCCGCCTCCACCACCGCGCCGTTCATCGACTCCATGCCGCCGAAATTGTACTCGTCGATCGATGTCTTGGTGCCGGGATAGTCGTAACTGGGATTACCCAGAGGCGCAGTCCCGTTCACCCACGCCTGGAGCATGGGGATTAACTCCGGCGCTTGCGCTGGCGGCGAGCAGTTTGTCGTGTAGTTGGGGTCGGTAATGTAGTTCGGTTGCGGGAAGTTAGGGTCGGTATAGGTCGGATCCCAGAAGACCCGCGTCCCATTCATGCGCGCTTCCTGCTCCTGCGTGTCGCCCGCAGTGGTAAACGCCACCGAATTCCCGCTCCCTGCCGGATAATCGGGCGCGAAGTACCCGTGGATGTCCAGGTAATCCAGCAGTCGCACCCCGTATTGCTGCGAATAGTTGTTGAATTGCTGCAGATAGTACTCCATCAGGGGCACGCCGCCGTGCGCCTCGCGATCGACAGGGTCGCTCCACGGCTCGTAGCACGGGCCCGTGTCATATCCGTCCCAAACATCCGTCTCCGAGTAAAAGTACGCCCACCAGTTGTCGATCACCGGTCCGCTTACCAGCGCCGTAGGATCTGCGCTTTTGATCGCCAGCGCCGTCCCCATGCCGTTATCCGTCACCTCGTTGTAAGTAAAGGGAATGGGATGCACATCGCGATGCACCGCGCTCCACCACGTCGGCTCATTATCCAGGTCCCACACGGCCACGCCTTTGCCGCTGGCGCCATTGCCCATACTTGAATTGGTGACGATTGAATTCACCCACCCCCCCGACCAGGTGCTGTCGGCCCAGCTTGCCGTCACCGAGCCGGGATTCGGAACCTGGCTGGCAGTCGGCGTCGCTGACGCGTCCGTGATATTCGGTGGCGGCTCGGAATTGCTGGTGAGAGCCGCAATCGTGTTACTGCCGAAAATCTCGCAGCCCCCCGAATTCGTGCATCCTCCGTAGCCTTGCTCGTAGTAGCCGTATCCGCACTCCAGGCCGTTGTAACTGTTGAAGGCTGCATCGCCGTTCAAGCCAAGCTGGTTCGGGAAAGAGGATTGCAAAAAACTGCAGGCGTTCGTCCCGTTTGAGACCCAGCCGTTCACCGGAACCGTGCCCAGCACCGCAACGCCCAGCGCGTCGGTGGATTCCACGTACTGCGTGAAATTCGTGCTGCCGTTGGGGTTGGGAAACTGCGAGCCCGCGCCTTGGTAGTTCTCGAAGTACCAGTCGGACGCCGTGTTGGTCCATCCGTTCTGGTAGTTGTAGCGCGAAACGTCGTCCCCGCCCCAGCGCAGGAGCCCCGGATTGGCCGTTTTCTCCGACGTCGCATCCAGCGCATACGCATTCATCCCATACACATAGGAGCTGATCGTGTGCGGATTCTCGCTCGGCGTATTGGGCGTATTCACATCCACATTCAGCGTCGGCCCGGTCGTCGCAGCCGGCGGGCTCAATGTCACCGTTGCGCTGCCGCTGATCGACGTGTCTTCCACGCTCGTGGCCGTCACCGTCACTGTCGCCGGCGCTGGATAAGGCGTGTTGTAGAGCCCCGTTGAGCTGATATCGCCGGGACTCAGGCTGCTGCCCGCCGGCGCAGCCACGGCCCACGTCACTGCGCTGCTGTAGTCGCAACTGCCATTCACGGTCGCCGTGAACTGCTGCTGGGTTCCAATCGTCGCGCCATTGGGCGACACCGTGATCGAAGAAACTGTTGGCTGCCCGCATGTATAGGTGGCCGTCACCGTCGTGTTGCCGCTTACCGTCACGTTGCAGATGGTTGCGCTCGCCAAGCCGCATCCGCTCCATGAAGAGAACGTATAGCCGTTGACCAGTTCCACCGCGCTCAGCGTCACCTGCGTGCCGCTGTTGTAGGTCAGCGTGAATGGCGTCGATCCGCTGCTCTTTCCGTTATTGTCGGACGGACTTGCTGAAATCGTGATCCCGCTCGCCGGCACCCCCGAATCGACGGTCAGCGTGTACGCCACCGGACTCACCGTCACTTCCGCGGTTCCCGTGGCGTTCGCATATGTCGATGAGCTCGTTGCGTCGGGCGCATAACTCGCGGTCAGAGTGTCGGTCCCCGCAGCCAGCACACCGGCCGCAACCGTGATTGAGGCGCTTCCGTTTGTGAGCGCCGTCGCCGTCGAGGAATAATTGCCCCCGCTCAGTGTCACTTGGCCGGTCGCTGTCGGCGCGCCGGCGCCTCCGCTCACACTCACCGTCACTGTCACCGGCTGCGCCACGGTGATGCTCACTGGATTCGGAGTCACCGTCACGCTGGGCACATCCAGCTCCACCGTCACTGACCCCGTCCCCGACGCCCCACTGTAAATCGCAGAGCCTGCCGTATCAGGCGTATAGGCCGCGGTCAGAGTCACAGGGCCCAGTCCCAGTGCGCCGGCCGGAACCGTGATCGTCGCGCTGCCATTGCTCAGTGTCGCGGCCGTCGAAGTATAGCTGCCGCCGCTTACCGTCACCGTGCCCGTGGCCGTCGGCGCTCCCGCTCCCCCGCTCACGCTCACCGTCGCCACAACACTCTGCGTCGTAGTGATGCTTGCCGATTGCGGAAGCCCGCTCACCGTCGGCGTTACCTTGCTTACGGTCACTTGGCCCGTTCCCGAACTGCTGTTGTAAGTTGAGGCGCTCGCCGCGCTCGGCGTATACGATGCGCTCAGCGTGTCGCTCCCGGCCGCCAGCGAACCGGCAGGAATGTTGAACGAGGCGCTGCCCCCGCTGAGCGTCGTTGCCGAAGAACTGTAACTGCCCCCGCTCAGCGTCACCGATCCGGCCGGCGTGCCGTTCGTTCCGCTCACCGTCACGGTCACCGCTAGCATCTGCGCAAGCGCCTGCACCGTGGTAAGGTTGGCCGCGCCCGGCGTCACCGTCACCGTCGGCGTGGTCAGTTGCGAACCGCCTCCACCACCCCCGCCGCCACCGCCGGTCCCGCCTCCACCACCCCCGCTGCACGCCTCCATCCCCAGCAATCCCAGGATTCCCAATCCAAGTATCGAGGCCCTGGTAAAAGCGGAGAATCGGAACGTTCGCCCGCACCACCACGCTGACGAACTGCCAAAGCTCATGCGCACCGTCTCCCGCGCGGATTTGCGCCATCGGCCGCCATTGCACCCGCTACTGAATGATGACGACGTTCATGCTCCACGGAGCCAACGTCAAATTAAGCGGCAGCGTCGTCGAACCCATGCTGCTGGTCGTTGCTGGCGCCCAGGTGCTCGTGCCTACCGGGTCCGGCGGAGTTTCCGTTGTGGATCCCGACAAATCATAAATTGCCTTATCGTAGGTCTCGATCGTGACACTCGAAGCCGTGCTTTGCCCCGTCAGCGTCACCGTCACCGGCGCGCTCGCGTTCTCGTCCAGGTTGAACAGGAACAGCGCCGTCCCGCCGGAATGTGTGGCCGCGTAGGCACGCACATTGGTGGTGTCGCCCGTCACCGCGGGCGTGAGAACAGATTCGCCATTCACCGCGATATTTTGGAAGAGGTTGAAGGCCTGTCCCGTGGGCGACATCGTTCCCACGGGCCCGGCGCCGGGACACTCCGTACTGGCGTCGGAAAACACGTCGTAAGAGCCCCACGTGTTCTGCCATCCGTAAAGCGTGGAAGCGTTGTTGCCCGCGCCCAGACAGTTGCCAACCCCGATCCACCACGTCAGGCGCGAAATTCCATCGTTCATCGCCTCGCCCAGGATCTGGCCGGCATACAAGCCCTGCGTAATCGACCAGCTTTGCGTTCCCGGATTGCTGCTGTTCGCGCCGATTTCGCCCACATAAATCGGCGTGTCGGGCTCACCGGCCGTCGTCAGCTCCGATTTGATCGTGTTGATATCGGTCGTGAATTCCTGCGCCGCCTGCTGCACCAGGAAGGTATCGCTGGTCACATCTCCGTATTGCGGGTAGTAGTGAAACTCGACAAAGTCGTAGTAACCCTTCGCGTCCGACAGCACCGTACTGTCCCAGCCATCCGTACAACCGCTCGAGGTTGTGCAATCCGCGTCCACAACTACGCCCACCAGCGTGCTGGCGCTTTGGTTCTTGATCAGCTCGTAGTATCCGCTCGATCCGATTACCGCGTTGGCGTAAGTCGTCGGGTCATGCTGCACGGCATGCATGTCTTCTTCCCAGTCTCCGTACACCTCGTTGCCTACCGTCACGTGGCTTACCGTCCCACCGTTCGCGTAGGCGTACTCCACCCAATCGGCCGCTTCGCTCGGAATGCCTCCGCCATTGCACGTCGGGTTCGTGCCGTAATCGGCCGTCAGCGCCACATCGAATCCGTTGGTGGTTGCATTTTCGAGGTCGTTGATGAAGCTTAGATAATCCGTGTTCGGGGCCAGGTATTCGCCTTCGCACCCCGAAGCCGCGGGCGCCGTGCCGTCCGGCGGATTACTTGTAGCCGTGCCATTCCAGTGGTATTCGTCCGAATCCGAGCCGCCTGGCCAGCGCAGCGCCACAATCCCCGCTCCCTGATATGCGCTTATGATCGGCGAGTTGCTGGGTGTATACGTACCTCCATCGGTAAAGTCGTACCAGATCGCCATGTTCATCCCCAGGATCTGGTCCGTCACCGCGATACCCGGGCTCGACGGATTCACCGTCACATTGCTCTGGATGCTCACCGTCACCGTCTGCGTAACGGCCGTGCCGGATGTCGGCGTAACCGTAAGCGTGTAAATCGTGGTCGTCGTCGGCGTCACGCTCACCGCATCGCCGCTGCTAACGCTGATGCTGCCGGGCGTAATCACCCCCGTACCGCCCGAGAAAACCGCGGTCAGCATCGAGCTGGAACCAAGCGCAATGGTGCCGGGAGCTGCCGTAAAACTGGTGATGGTCACCGGGCCGGTTACCGTCACTGCTCCCGTGCCCGTGGCCCCGTTGTATGTCGAAGAGCTGTTGGTGTCCGGCGTGTATGTGGCCGTCAGCGTATCGCTTCCCACCGCCAGCACGCCTGCCGCAACAGTGATCTGCGCGCTGCCGCCGCTCAATGTAACCGCGCCCGAGTTGTAGCCGACGCTTGTCAGAGTCACCGAGCCGGTGGCCGTCGGGTTTCCGCTGCCGCCGCTCACGCTCACCGTCACCGTGGTGCCCTGCGTGTTGGTGATGCTCGACGGGTTGGGCGACACCGTCACCGTGGGCGTAATCAAACCTACCGTCACCGTTCCTGTGCCCGAAGAGTTCGTATAGGTCGTCGACCCCGGCGTGGGCGCGAAACTCGCCGTCAGCGTGTCGGTTCCTATGGCCAGTGTGCCCGCCGCAATCGTGATCGGCACGCTCCCGTTCGTCAGAGTGACCCCGCCTGCAGGAGTCGAATAGCCGCCGCCGCTCAACGTCACTGTGCCGGCCGGCACCGGCGCACCGCTGCCTCCACTTACGGTCACCGTCACCGTCACGGATTGGGCCTCAGTAATGCTCGAAGGACTCGGCGTCACCGTCACCGTCGGCGCATCCAGGGCTACTGACACCGAACCCGTCCCCGACGCTCCGTTGTAAATCGCAGAACTTGCCGTGTCAGGCGTATAGGCCGCAGTCAGAGTGTTAGGCCCCAGGCCCAGCGTACCGGCAGGAATCGTGATCAGCGCGCTGCCGCCGCTCAACGTCATTGCCCCCGAGCTGTAGCTGCCGCTGCTCAGCGTGACCGAGCCCGTTGGCGTCCCGCTCGTCCCGCTCACCGTCACCGTCACCGTCAGCGCCTGAACAGTGGTGATGCTGCTCGAAGAAGAGACCGTCACCGTGGGCGTGGCCAGAACAACCGTCGTCACCGTCACCGTATTCGTTCCCGATGCGCTGTTGTATGTCGATGAACTCGCCGAGCTGGGCGTATACGATGCGGTCAGCGTGTCAGTCCCGGCAGCCAGCGAGTCAGCGGGAATCGTGATCGTGGCGCTGCCGTTCGTCAGCGTCGTGGCGCCCGAACTGTAACCGCCCCCGCTCAGCGTCACGGTGCCCGCCGGCGTCCCGTCGTTTCCGCTCACGGTCACCGTCACCGTCACTGACTGGGCGGTGGTGATGCTGGTCGGCGAAGGAGTCACTGTCACCGTAGGCGTGCTCAACACCGGCGGCGGCGTAGTGGTCGACCCTCCTCCTCCACCGCACGCCTCCAGCCAAAGGCATCCCACGATAACGAAACCAATAGCCGCACACCGCCCCCAATGACGCATCATCTGCACCCCTTCTTTCATCGGCATCCGGCTTTATCTCCCAGTCATGCCCGAAGCATCACCCTTTTGTCTCTTTGCGCAGGCGTCAGCCATCGTACCATGCCGCAGGGTCTCTTCGTGACAAGAATGATAAGTCCGGAGTAATCCAGCTTAATCGCTTTTCTCTTGCCAGATGTTGTCTACGTGTGCCTTGATAGGTCCAGCGCCACCCCGGCGCTGTTTCATCTCATTTTGACGGCAAATCGGCGCAAAAGAACACCCGCAAATTCCGGTCCCCGGTGAATCTTTAACCGTTGGCTCATTCGGGCGCCAAATTGAGCGGGAAAGAGCCCACTGCCTTCTCCCGATGGCTCAATTTGTGCCTGGAATGCGCTGCGCCGGTAACGCTACCATTCCGGCAGCTAACCCTCCGCCCCCATCCCGCGCATCGGCCCTGTCTCCTGCCATCTCCATCGAACCCTGTCAGCAGGGAGGGGCCGAGCCTTTCAGGTGCCGCGTCTTCCGGTTAAATCCTTGCTCCTGAGATAGAAAATTACCTCCGCCCCTTGAAAAACACCCCGCGCGCCAGCTCCCGGCACTCGTCTCGCAGTTTCCTTGAAATATCCCGAAAAACTTGCTCCAGGCGGCCCTGCTCCCTCATTCCTCTAGGAGGTAACTCCCTTCACTTTACCCCTCACTTCGCGTTGGCTAAGCGGGCCTTTTCGAGCCTCTTAATTCGCTTTACTCAAACGTTTTTTACTTGACAACGGAGAATTTCGTCGAGTACGGTGTATCGTTACCAAATTGGCATCTTAAATCCGCACGAAGTTCAAAGGATATTCATATGCCCGGCGTGCGCGCGGAGGCTAGCCGGGGCGTAGTTTGCTTGTGCAGGATTCTTTTCCTGGCGGTTTCTGCTCGTCCCTTCCGATGAAGGGAAGGCTGGATACAAAGCGAGCTGATCTTGCGTGCGCTTTTTATCCGGTCGTTGTCGATGGTCGCCCGGGCAGCGGAGTGATAATTCCGCTCGGGAAACCTCGACAGCTCTTGAAACGCGAAGGCATCCGGGGGAGGGTGCCGGGCGTGAAAGTTCGAAACGCAATCTCAGCTCAACCGAGGAGCGGGGCGGCTGCCCGGTGAGAGCACTGACGGCGCTTGAGGCACTGAGCAACGCGAGCCTCGGGCAGAAGACGCCCCACGGGGGACAAACCGGAATGCGGCCGGTTTCCAAAATCAAAGTGCACCAGATCGGAGGGAGTGGAATGCAAGCTACCTTTTTGAACAAATTGACGAGTCCAGTGCGGTTCTTCGCAGCGGGAACAAGCGTGGTTCTGTTCCTTGCCTTCACTCTCTTCTCTGCAGCACTCGCCAAGGCGCAGACAACCATCGTCATTACCGGCTCGTCCACACAGGTCGGCATCCTCGGCGGCACTTATGGCGGCGGCTGGGACGGCAGTGCTTCGCCTCTCGGCGGCACGTTCGTCGTCGGAGCCAACGGCAATGTGATCGTCGGCGACGGCTACACCGGCAATCAGGACGCCCTCCAAATCACCCCGTCGGGAACTGAAACCGTCCTGGCGTCCGGCTCAGGAGCAAACTCCTCCGCAGCCGCTGTCGATGGTTACGGCAACGTCTATATAGGGTTCGAGTACAACGGAGTCGTCTTCAAGCTCCCCTATAACGCGGCCACCGGGGCTTACGCGGGCTACACTGCGGCTCCCACTGCCAACTGCACCGGCGGCACCAGCGACACCGCGGCATGCGTCTTCGCGCCCAATCTCCAGGTGTTAACCGGCATAGCCGGCATGGCGTTCGACCCCCAAGGAGACATCATCGTCACTACCGACGCAAACGGAGGCACCAAGAATGCCATTTACGTTTGCAACGCCGCTTGCCAGGCTGAGACTGACGGAAAAGGAACCAATGCGGCGATTGAGATCTTCACCGACGGCAGCACCAACATCGGCGCGGTTGCGGTCGACCCCTGGGGCGATATCTTCTTCATCGACGGTGCCAACAATGGCGGCAACACAGGAAAAGTAAGCAACCTGAAGGAGATTCAACCCACCTCGCCCGGAACCTATAGTTCCTCGTCGACTCCCACTACCGTCGAGACCTACACCACCACCGCCGGCTACAACGGGTTGAGCGGCGTGACCATCGGCGGCAACGGCACCGTCTTTTTTGCCACCAACAGCGACGGCATCTTTGCTATCCCCAACACTTCCAGCGGGCCCACCACGAGCGCCATGTACCAGGTATCGACCTTCGGCGGAAAAGCCATGACCCTCGATGCCCTGGGCAACTTCTATCAGATGAATTACAACAGCGGCGACGTGGTCTCGTTCCTCCCGACGCAAAACTTCCAGATGGGAGCCACAACCGTCGGCGGCACCGCTGCCACGGCCAGCGGCACCGTCGTTGACGATGGCGGCTCCTGCAGTTCTGCTCCCACGTTGACCGTCGCGTCCACTGAGTTCGGCGTGTCGTCAAGCGAGTTCAGCCCCACCCTGGGCACCACTTGCTCCACGCCTTTCGGCGCCGGGAACGGAACCTTCGGCTCCGGTACGTTCAGCGCCGCCGCCGGTGTCTCCTATTCCCTCAGCCTCAGCTTTTCAGCGGCGGCGGTGGGTGAGCGCAACGCTGCGCTCACTGTGACCGACTCCACCGACAGCGCCCAAAGAACCGGAATCATGACGGGAGTCGGCCAGGGCGCCATGGCCAACGTCGATCCTGGCGTTGCCACCGCTTACACCACGGGACTCACCACGCCCGCCTCCGTCGTAGCCGATCCGGCAGGGGACCTCTTTGTCGCCGACTCCGGCGCTGGCAAGGTCTTCGAGTATCCCGCAGGTTCCACTTCCTCCACCACGCCGACTGCCATAGGCTCCGGATTCACAAAGCCTGTTGCGCTTGCCTTTGGCGCCAATGGCAACCTGTATGTCGCCGACAGCGGCGCCGATGATGTGGTTCAGATCCCCAACACCGGCACCACTGGCGCATTTGTGGCCGGAACCCAGACCACCCTCATCCCGTCTTCCTTATCCATCGGCGGCGCTGCGTTGTCATCACCGACCGGTCTGGCCTTTGGGCCCAGCGGCACGTTGTATATCTCTGACACGGGAAATAAGCGCGTCGTGTTTTACAACTTCTCCGGTCAGTCCGGCGTAACCCTGGCTCAGGCGATGATCGAAAACGGCACCTCGACCCCGCTTGTCGTCGAGACCCCGAGCGGCATCGCCGTGGATTCTTCCGGCGACCTGTACGTGGCCGACGCCGGCGAGGATTCGATCGATGTCGTCTCCAGCGCCGGCCTGGTTTCCAGCGTCACGCCTCCCGGCGTCACTGCGGCCGTAGGCGTGGCGGTTGAGCCCTCCGGCAGCATTATCGTTGCCGACAGTGGCAGCGCCAACATTGTCCGCATCCCCTATTTGAGCGGAGCGTTCAGCACTTCGCAGGCCGTCACCATCGAGACCATCTCTCCTTCAGCCAACTCGCTCGCGATGGACTCGCTGGGCGACTTGTACGTCGCCAGCTCAGGCGGCGTCACCGCCAACGCCATCCTGCGTAACTCCGCCTCCGGCGCGTCCATCAATCTCGGCATCGTCGCCGACGGCGCCAACAACACCGGCACGGTCGACCTGATGGATTCCGGCAACCAGCCCGCTACCTTGGCCGATGTGTCGGGTTCCGACGTGACTGAGCCCGCCAGTTTCCCCACGTTCCAGCTCAACGTGCCCGGGACTGACGGCTGCACCCCCGGGTCGAGCAGCGGTTCGCAGGGCAACCTTTGTACATTTACGGCCGAGTTCGCTCCTCCGGCCGGCACCACTCCCGGAGCCTATAACGATACGGCAGACATCCTTGTCGGTACCCCGTCGTTGACGATTCCCGTGGCCATCTCGGGCACCGCATCGGCATCGGCCGCTGTTGCGCAGACCATTACCTTCAGTCCCCCTGCCACCGGTTATGTAGGCCAGGTCATCGCGCTCAGCGCCACCGTCACCTCACCCACGCCTCCAGGTCCTTCCGGTCTCGCTGTTACCTTCACCACGTCCACTTCCAGCGTTTGCACCCTCAGTGGCACATCCGCCACCTTCATCGCCACCGGCACCTGCACCATTTACGCCAATCAGGCTGGCGGCAGCGTCAGCGGCAACCTTTATGGCGCCGCGCCGCAAGTGACGAAAAGTATCATCATCTCCAACGCCACCACAGCAGGCGTGCCCTCGCTGCTGATGACCCAGTTCCAGTGGATCTACGGTTCGGGAACCTATACGGATGGCGAAAATCCGATGGGCGGCAGCTTTGCCATCACCCAGGACGGCCAGATTGTCGTCGGAACCAGCTATAGCGGTACCCTCGACTTCATCAACGCCAATACCGGCGCCCTCAACCAGTCTGTCTCCATTGCCGCCGGCGGCATCACCATCGACAGCAACAACAATCTCTACATCTCGCACCTCTACAACAACATCATTTACAAGCTGCCCTATCTGGGGAACGGCACCTACGCGACCCTCGTCGATGCTCCGTCGCCTGCGCCCCCTGCTTGCCAGGGTGGAACCCTGGACACGGCACAGTGCACTTTTGTCACTTACCCCTCCAGCCCCGCGGCCACCGGTGGGCAAAACTCCGGCCTCCACGCCATCGCCTTCGACCCCTCCGGCAACTTCTATATGGTCACAGAGCCCAGTGAAACCGCCTCCGGCGCGAGCTACATCTTCGAGTGCAACACCAGTTGCCAGCCCGCCGGCACCGGAACCCTGCTTTACTCTGACACCAACGGCATCAGCCAGATCGCTTTCGATCCCTGGGGCAATCTCTTCTTCACCGACGCCAACTATCTCATCGGCGCTTCAAATGCTACGACCGACTCGGGTGCCTCCAGCTCGACTCTCTCTGAGCTGCCTTACACCGCATCCACCACCAGCTTTGCCTCCACTCCCACCGTCCTCGAAACCTACAGCGACGGCTCCGGCGCAGGCAACTACGACAACATGCTGTCCAGCGTCGCAGTCAACAGCAGCGGCACCATCTACTACTCAGTTCTCTACAATGGCACCTACGCCATCCCCAACTCGCAGGCGGGTGGCCCCGTTGTCGCCGATCAGTACGCCATCTCCGGTCAGGGCGCCAAGGCGCTCGAACTCGACGGCGACGGCAATATCTACCTCGTGGACAACGGCAGCGGCACATCCATCGCCGGAACCGCAATCAGTGGAGACATCGAAGGCCGGATTCTGATCGACGACCTGACCGTCCCCGGCGCGCAATATGACGGCGCGCCCTCAACGGCTGCAGCGACCGTCGTCGACAATGCTTTCCCCTGCAGCGACGCCGCAACCCTTGCCTACGTGTCCTCCAACTCTGAATTCTCCGCGGCCAACGGCACAGGCGGATGCACTTCCATCGGAGGCCCCGGCAGCGCTCTCTCCGGTTCTTTCCCTGTCACCACGTCCAGCTACCCCGCGGTCCTCACCTTCACGGCCACTGCTCCCAATGCGCAGACCGCAACCTTGACCGTGACTGATACCACCAACGGAGGCGAAGGCTCCGCAGCTTTGACCAGCTTCGGCCTCACCACGCCGCAAACCATCAGCTTCACGGCGCCCGCCAACAACAGCAGTTACACCTATGCGGCTCCGCCCAACCAGGTCACCATTCCACTGAGCGTGGCCAATGGCGGCTCCAACTTCCCGGTCGCCTTCACCGTTGATCCCAAGAGCACCGGTGCTGGAACCATCTCCACGACCACTGTCAGTGGCACCACCTCATCGGCCACGCTCACCGTCACCGCGGCAGGCACGATTCAGATTGACGCCACCGAGCCCGCGGGGTTGAGTGGCGGCGTCTATTACAACAACTCCAATACCGCCACCGTGACCATCGTCGTCGGCTCGGCCGGGCAAACCATCACCTTTACGGCGATTTCTCCATCTACCTACACCTACGACGCCTCGCCTC
>JASHQH010000037.1 GCA_030037635.1 Acidobacteriaceae bacterium | reverse complement strand
GCGCCAGGGCGATCGCCTCCTGTTGATCACGGATGGGGTGGTCGAGGCGCGCGACGCGCAGGGGGCGTTGTTCGGCTTCGAGCGAGCCAGGGCGCTGATGCAGCAGGAAGCATCGCCGCTTGCCATCGCCGAAGCGGCTGTGCATCACGGGCAGGAGGATGATCTGACGGTGATCTCGATTGTGCGGACGGCGTGAAAAGCGTGCTCTGCACCGGAGCACCGCAGCTTGACAGTAATAGGCAGTGGCATGGTCATTCTGATCTTCGTACCGATCAATGTAAAGCTTGGTCTTGACCCCGGCGGACTGGGTGGGTTTGTGCAGGGCAGAATTTGTGCAGTCAAGCCAGCAAAGCTGCAGGTTCGGCCTCGAGGCTGTGGATGAGGTGGAATCATCACGAGCGAAACGACCTTTGAATGTAAGTAGTTTATAATCAATCGATTGAAGCGCAAAGGGCACGGTTTGTAAGCTGATCACCGCTGTGGAGACGCGTTGTTGCAAATGGCAGAGAGGCCGGGCCACGGAGGTCACGGGGGCACTGCCTTGGTCGTTCATTCAAAACCTCCATATCCTACATAACCTACATAAGTTATTTACTTTCTAAGCACAGTGGACACTGGAGGCTCTCTTTGCTTTCGGTTAAACCTGCACATCCGTAAGCGCGCGCGGCTTCGTGGAGAAGGACCCGCGTTGCACGGTCGAACAGAAGCCCGTTGCCGGCTGATCCCAACCGCCGGCTCGGTATCCCGGTCTTTTTCAGCGTGCGGCCTACCCTCTCAGCGTTGAGCTGGAACCTCTCGCCACTGGCCTTGAGCATCCGATTGCCTTCAGTTGCGATCTCTTCCGCGCGGACCTGCTCCTTTCCTTGGTGACAAAGAGAGAGTGCGGCGCTGATGACAAGCAGTCCCTGGCTATCCCGGCGCTCTGCGAGCTGTTGTTCAGAGCGCGGCCTGAGCAGCGAGGCAATCTTAGCTTGAAGCTCCGGAGCGTCAACAATAGATTTCCCGAAAGCGGTCGCAATCGCGTTAAGCTCGGGGGACAGTTCCGATACGTTGAAGTCGGAAGCGGCTACTCTTGCCAGGTTTCGAATACGGTATGTGAGCATCTGGTTCTGGTAACTCTGTATCATCTTTCGCGACAGGCATGCGGGGCGCTTTGCTTCGGCGCCGAGCGCCGGGGATGCGTTGACCCGCAAGTAGTGGGTTAACACTATCCTCGCCGACGGGTCCTCACCAACGTACACGGCCTTGGAGCCGAAGTAATCGCGGCGAGACGCCGTCGATGAGAAGCCGCCTGCATTGATACCCGCAAGGTATCCGTGGCCGGCCGAACTGCTCAACAGATGGGCCATCCGCGGGCTCAGGAATGGCTCATTAATGAGCAACGTCGGGGTCAGCTCCCAAGGAATATTGTCCAGTGTGGTGCTTGTCAACCCTGCCAAGAGTACAGGATGGCGGCAAAATGCTGCCAAAGTGCGCAGCAGAAGGTCTGCCTCATGGGCGCAGCCTGTGATCGCCAGGCCTGGTGCAACAGGGAGGAAATTCTGGACCGTTGTGGTAAAGAGCCAATACGTCGCCAGAGAGCAGTCCTTGTGGGAAACGTAGGTTTGCTCCCTGATTGCTCGCTCGATCTTGGCAAAGAGCTCGCCAGTGGTCCCGTAGGATTCTGTGTCAGTTGGAAATGAGATATATTCCGACTGGTCATGAGCATAGCCATCGCAATCAAACATCGTTCGAATAGCGCTTATGGCATCGAAGGGAACACGAACCGCGAACTTGGAGCTGTTCAAGGTACCGTCTTCCTGTCTCATCCTTTCTTCAATCGTTATGACATCATCCCGTTTGACTTGGCTGCTTTCAGCTCCGGGCTCATTGCGTGAATCAGGATAAGTCTGGCACTGAGCGTTTGGTTCGTCCTTCGGCGCGGAGCCGCTTTGTGGGAGATTAGGTTCCTCACGTCCCGGTTCATGCGGTGCCCCCCCATCCTCAGGGCCCATTAAGAGTTCGTCTAGACCGACGGTCCGGGCTGGATCCGGGGCCGTCGAGGCAGCGCTGCCCGGAAGGCCCGCGACCTTGCGTGCATTCGTCGCGGCGCTGGTTTCGCTGACCTCTGCGGCCGCGACGCACGAAGCTCCCTGCTGGGCCTCTTCCTCAGGCAAGATTTCGGATCCGTTTGTTTCACCTGCCGGAGCCGAGCTCCCTGCCGCTGGCGCAATGCTGCCCGCCAGGCCGGAAGCCGAGTCCAGGTTCCAAGAATCACCCGTGTCCGGGACCGTCGGAGAGACCTCCGAGGCTGCAACGTTCGAAGTTCCCACCAGGGCATTTTCTTCGCGCACAACCGGGTCTTCGTCCGCGGTGGCGGCCGGAGTGGCATCCGCTGCCGCCGATACGTCGCTCACCACCAGGCTGAAAGCAGGGTCTGCGCTCAGAAGACCCCCGCTTTCGGGCAATTCAGATCCGTTAGATGTTATCGCCTCATTCTCATCTGTCATAATTTTACTTTCCCATCCCCTTCTACTTAGATTTCGCTTCCACTTATCGGCGCGGCTGTGTATTTGAATGATACTGCCGGTTGTGCCACATAGTCGCATTTATGATTGTGAACGGATTGCTGTAAATTGTCCATATACTCCCATTTACTAATATG
>JASHQH010000265.1 GCA_030037635.1 Acidobacteriaceae bacterium | reverse complement strand
TAGAACTGGTTGCATAAATGTCTCAGAGCGATGATCAAGCAGGTGCAATGGAAAAAGCCCTGAAACACGGTCAGTATGCGGTCGTAACGCACCTGGATGCGACGGAAGTTCTGCAGCCAGGCGTTGGTGCGTTCGATTTTCCAGCGCTTGCGGTAGCGTCGCAGTTTGCGTTTGTCTTCAAAATGGCGGTTTCGGATGTATTTCCTGTAGGGAACAATCAGTTCCGTCCCGCGCTGATAAAAGCGCCTGCGCAGAGCGTCGGAATCGTAGCCGCGATCGGCAATGACGCGCTTCAAGCGCGAGCGCGGGCGTCCGCGGCCCTTGCGCGGCACCTTCACCTGGGCGAGTGTGCTCTCGGCGAGCCGGCACTCGGCCAGTTGCGCGGACGCAAGTTGCGCTCCGACAGGTATGCCGTTGCCGTCGACCACCACCATGCACTTCGTACCTTTCCCACGACGCGTTTTGCCGACTGCGGAGCCCCCTTTTTGGCAGTGATGAAGGTCGCGTCCAAGAAGGCCTCTTCCCAATCCAGCAAGCGGCGCTGGTCCAGCATGGACAACAGTTTTCGCCACGCCTTCAGCCATACGCCATACTCTTCCCAGCTCCGCAGCCGGCGCCAGCATGTCGATCCGTCCGGAAATTGCTCGGGCATATCCCGCCATCGCGCACCGGTGCGCAACACCCAGAGGATGCCTTGCAGACAGTCGCGATTGCTGGCCCACGGGCGACCGCGGCCGTCTCTGCGGCGTTGGGGTTCGGGAAACAAAGGCTCCAGTATTCTCCATTGTTCTTCGCTCAGCAATTCCTGCGGCTTCTTCATAGAAGAAGCTCAACAACCGATCCGCCTCATACATAAGTCCCTTACTTGAGGCCGAACACATTTATGCAACCAGTTCTAGGGACTAAGGGCCGCAGCCGGCGGGTTACGAGGGAGTCGCCGATTCAGTAGAAGGTGCAAGCTTCTTGACCCCAGGGGCAACTTTCACAGCGAGGACGGGGTTGAAAACCAGCAGTGGGGAGGGTGACAGGACAAGCCGCGGCTGAAGAAGGTCTGGTCTGGCCGCGAATTTTGTCGTCTAATAAGACAAGATGACTTTAGCCTCGGTGCGCCCCTTTTTCGCCAAATCTTCGACTGCTGCCGACGACCAAGCGCGGCAAGAGAGCCTTCTCGTCGCCGAAGGCCTGAAACGCCGCAAAGCGGGGCTGCTGGACGAGCTCATCGTCCGGTACCAGCACCGCCTGATGCGCTACCTCTTGTTTCTCACCGGCAATCGCGAGAGCGCCGAGGATCTGTTTCAAGAAGTCTGGATGCGGGTGCTGGTCCGAGGCGGCCAATTCAACGGCAAGGCGCGGTTTGAGACCTGGCTTTTTACCATTGCTCGCAACTTGGTGATCGATCAGCGGCGCAAGCGCACCATGAGCAGCCTCGACGAACTGATCGAAGGAGCGGGCGACGACGACCGATCGATGAGTTTCGAGGTTGCGGACGACGATCCGACGCCATTCGATCATGTCTCAAACCTCCAGGATCGTGAAAAGATTGCGGCGGCGCTGCTGGAGCTGGACACGCTGCACCGCGAGGTTCTGGTTTTGCGTTTCCACGAGGAGATGTCGCTGGAAGAGATCGCCAAAGTCACGAAAGCGCATCTTTCCACTGTAAAATCAAGGCTTTACCGCGGCTTGGCAATGATCAAGCCCAAGCTGGGATACGCAGGCGCACGTTTCCGGGAGGCAGTGTGAGAACGGCCGAACTTGCCCACAATGTGCCCTCGAACGCTGCCCAAAGCAACGGCGCGGACCGCGATCTGCTGGCTGCGCTTGCTGGAAAACAGGGGGCCCGGGATCGCGCGGTGGCGCAAAATACGCGCCGCGTGGTGCTGGCTTCACTGGGCGTGATGCAGGACCAGAAGGCCGAACGCAAGCGCGGCCGCTCACTGGCGTTAGCATCACTTCTAGTCGTGCTTTTGGCTCTCGGGCCTTTTGTATGGCGCGTGACAGACGACCTGATCGGTGGCGAACACCTGAGCGACATGGCCACTCAAACCAGCCTTTGGATATGTGTCCTGTGCCCGGCCGTTCTGGCCGCGGTGATCGTGGCCGGCTGGGCGCGCAACAGGTTCTGATCGCGAAAAATTCCTATCCGTAAATCCGGGCAATTTGGGAGTTTGGGGCAACTTCCGCCCTTTCTCGTCCGTCGATAAGGACAGGGTCTAAGCTGTTTTCCGGGAGTTTTTCGAAGGCCTTCCGCGGGAGGGATGGCTGTTGCCTGATCCACAGTCAATTCGGGTCGACGAAGACGAACGCATGATTCCAGTGTGGTCGATTATTGCGGCCAGCCTGGCGTTTGTGCTGGTCGAATACTATTTCTGGATTATCGCGCCCACCCAGCGCCACCATCCACCGCCGCCGTTGGGCGTGCGCATCTATCTCGATCTGACCTGGGGCATGTTAGCCTCACTCTACTTCCTCATGGTGGGCTACATCAGTAAGGATGCGCCGCGTCGCGCCATGACGACGTGGTTCTGGATTTTTATCTGCTTCGTGGCGCCGCCAGGCATCGGCGCAGTGCTCTATTTTCTGCTGCGGCAGCCAGAGGTTTCGCGATGCCCCGCGTGCGCTACGCATGTGCAAGCGGATTTTCACTTCTGCCCACAGTGCAACTACCAGCTTGCGGCCAATTGCGGGAATTGCTACCGCACGGTCCGAGCCACCGACCTGTTCTGCACGCGCTGCGGCCACGAGCTGGCCGAGGATCAGACGCCGGCGCGCCTGCGCGCGATGAGCGAGTAGTAAAAGCAGCCCGAGCTTCGCCAACTTCGCACACGCCGCTAGGCGGTCAACTCCGCTGCTATACAATCAAATCGCTGCTAATCATGCCCCTCTCCGCGCTGATTATCGATGACGAGCAACTGGCTCGGGATGAGCTGAAATATTTGCTCGACTCGGTGGGCGACGTGGATGTGGTGGCGCAAGGCGCCAATGGCATTGAGGCGGTGGACCTGATCGAGGAGCACCAGCCCGACCTGGTGTTTCTCGACGTGCAGATGCCCGGCCAGGATGGTTTTGCTGTCATTCAGCGGCTGATGGAACGCAGCCGCGCCAAGGCTGCCGGTGCGGCCGGCCATGCCGAACACCTGCCGCAATTTGTCTTTGCCACAGCCTACGACCAGTACGCCGTGCGCGCTTTTGACGTGAACGCCGTCGATTATCTGCTGAAGCCTTTCGACCGCGCGCGCGTGCTCGAGGCCGTGGAACGCGCCAAGGCCCGCATCGCTGCCGGCGATACATCAGCTATGACGAACGAATCGGGGGCGGAGATCGAGTCGCAGCTCGACCGCCTGTTGCGGTTGCTGAACCGCCCGCAACCCGCCGAGCACGGCCGCCCGCCGGGCAAGCTGATTGTGGAGATGCAGAGCCGCCTGCTTCTCGTCGATCAGGCCGAAATCTGCTTTGCGGCCATCGACGAGGGCGTGATTCGTATTGTCACACGCAATTTCGAAGGCCAATCGAAATGCCGCACCCTCGAGGAGCTGCAGGAGCTGCTCGATCCCACGCGGTTTTGGCGCGCTCATCGCGGATACGTGGTTAACATCGATCAGATCCGCGAGGTGATGCCCTGGTTCAAGTCGAGCTACCAGTTACGCATGAACGACAAGCAGCAAACTGAAATCCCCGTAAGCCGGGCCCAAACCAAGCGGCTGCGCGAGCTGTTCAATCTGTAGGGTCTTTCTCCGGCACGCTTACGGCTCCGCGTTACCAACGTCCATGAGATGCCCGAGATTCTCGCCCCGGGATCCGGCTCGACCTTTACCATCTGTATGTCCCGCCTTTTTTCGATACGTCAGGAACGTCTGGGGATTTCATGGCTAGTGGAGGGAAGTTCCGGCCGATTTGGCGCGCGACGCTTCTTGTCGATCTTGCTGGACTGATCTGCGTGCCGCTGGTCGCGCCAGCACAAGCCAAACAAGTGACGCCAAACCAGCAACACCCGCCCTCTGCGCCCACGGCCAAAGCCGCCACGCCGCTGCAAGACGGAGCTCAGGCCGGCACAGGCGTCATTGCGGGGACTGTCGTGGACGCGAACGCTTCAGAGGTTGAAGGCGCGCAGGTGCTCCTCGAAAGCTCGGCCGGCGAGGAAATTCGCAGTGCGGAATCGGGCGACGACGGCGGGATCTCGTTCAGCGGCTTGCCGCCCGGCGGCTACAAACTCGTGGTCAGTGGGCTGGGTTGGGGCACCTACACCTCACCGGCATTCGAGCTTGGGGCCGGCGAATATCACATCGTTACCGGCATTGTTTTGCGGCTGATCGCGTCGGCATCGGTGCGCGTGACCGCGGATCGCGGCGAACTCGCCCAAGAGCAGGTCCATATCGCCGAACAGCAACGCGTCCTGGATGTCTTTCCCAACTACTACACGAGCTTTGACTGGAGCGCGCCGGCTCTGGGAGCCAGGCAGAAGTTTGAATTGGCGTTTCGATCTATCATCGATCCGGTAGAATTCGTCGGGCCCGCCGTGATTGCCGGTTTCGAGCAGGAGGCCAACGTATTTCCCGGGTACGGCGGTGGGGCGGAGGGCTACGGAAAGCGGTACGGAGCAGCCTATGCGAATGCGGCGTCGGCAAAGTTCTTTGCCCACGCGGTCTACCCGTCGCTTTTCCATCAGGATCCCCGTTATTTCTACAAGGGGAAGCACGGTTTCAAGGCAAGGGTGCTCTACGCGATTTCGGCCTCAGTGATGGCGCGAAGCGACAGCGGGCGCTGGGAACCTAACTACTCGTATATCCTGGGAACCTTTACTGCCGGCGCAATTTCAAATCTCTATTACCCGGCGGAAAACCGCAGTGCCTTGCTTACGTTCACGAACGGGCTTTCCGATATTGCCGGCGAAGCAGCCGCCAATCTGCTGCGAGAGCTTGTCTTGGAGCGGTTCACATCCAGGGGGCACAGCGCGCGGCGAGGAATCCATAAGCGGCGAGCGGTTTCAGTCGTAGCGCTCGAAGACAATCTGCTTCTTGTTCCAGCCAAATCCGTTGAGCAAATCGCGCACGCCGGACACCATGAAATTCAATCCGCAAATGTAGCAATAGATGTCGAAACTGAGGTCGGCTACGGGAATGGCGGGATTGACAGGCGGCGCAGGCAATGTTTGCCCTAGGCGCCTGGCACGGTCCTCGATGATGCTGGTGATGTGGACCTGTACATGGCCGCGCAGGCCGGGCCAGCTATCGAGAGCGCGGCTCAGCGTGGGCATGTAGTGGAAGTTGGGGATGCGGCGATCGAGCGCCTCGAATTCGTCTTTGTAGTAGATGTCGGTTTCATGGCGCGTCCCGTAAACCAGCCAAATCTCCTTGCCCTGGCTCCGGTCGGGGCCGTCGGCGGGAAACAGCCACTGCAAATAAGCGCGCATGGGCGCAACGCCGGTCCCGGTCGCCACAAGAATGGAATCCGTGATCGGCTCCTGCAGTACGAAGTGCCCGTGCGGACCATGAAACTGGATGGTCGCACCGACCGGCAGATCGGGCAGATCGGCGAGGTGATTCGAAAAGAAGCCGTTCTCCACGCGATTCACGCACAGCTCAAAATGGTTGGCGCTGGCCGCAGAGGCGATGGAGTAGGCGCGCGTCTGCTGTTTGCCGTTGCCGTCCATGGCCACGGCAGAGATGAACTGGCCGGGTTGGTACGGGAAGCTTTCCCTCCCCTCGACTTCAAAGAGGAAGTGGTAACACTGGGCGACTTCGGAGATGCAGTCTTTGCGCAGAAGACGCGCCGTATAAAGCTCACGTGCCAAGGCATTTCTCGCTTTGCCGGGAAGTGGGGTGCCAGCTAACTGCCTGACGCCATTATAAGTTGCCGGGCCGCAGGCGCGCCACGCTGGCCCGCGCCGCAATTGCAGTTCAGCGGAGATTGCTGTCGGCTCACTGCACGCCCATCACCGGTACGACGAGCGACGAGTCGTGCCCCGGCCCCGAATAGATGGTGATGGTGGCCGGCTTGTAATCGCCGGGCTTGGCCTTCATGATGTTGGATACGAAGGTCTGCGGGTTGCGATCGTAGAGCGGAAACCAGGTGCTTTGGATCTCGACCATTACGGTATGACCTGCTTTGAAGACGTGATCCACGTCGTGCAGGCTGAATTTGTATTCATGGATCGATCCCGGCGCGAGCGAGGTAGGGTGGTCGTATCCCGACAGGTAGCGTCCGCGAAAAATTTCGGCGTTAGTAAGTAGCTGATAACCGCGCATCTTCGAATCGGGATCGTCGTCGGGATACTGGTCGATGAGCTTGACCACCAGGTCGTTGTCAGTGCCCGTGGTGGCGACGAAGATGTCGGCCACTACTTCGCCAGTCAGTGTCAGATCGCGAGCGAGAGTGGGCAACTTCCATACGGCAACATCCTTGCGGCTGGTAACAAACCGCTGGTCTTCAGTGAGCCAGTTGTACCACTGCGAACCTTCAGAGTAAGTGGGTTGGATCGGCCGATGGCGGTAGGGAACGGGATCGGAGGGATCGCTGGTATAGGAAGAGGTAGCTCGGGCCTGTGAATCATTCGCGCTCCAGGCGAGCACGCCGCCGCCCGCGAGGTGCAGATTCCGTGGCTGCGACTCTGGGGGCGGAAATTTTGCGTAGTACTTCCAGGTGTTGGAGCCGCTCTGGAAACTGGCTGTGTTCTGGAGATCGAAGGCCGGCTCGCCTTTCAAATAATGCGCGAAAAACTTTGCCTCGATGCGCTGGCGGAATTCTTTGCCGATGGGCTCGCCGAAGTTGAGATTTCCCAGGTGTCGCGACGACGAAGACCACGAACCATGACGCCACGGTCCGAGCACGAGGTAGTTCTCATGATTCACATCGTGCGGCTCCAGCATCGCGTATTCTTCCTGTGGTCCCCACATGTCTTCCTGGTCGTAGTAGCCGCCGACGGTGAGCGTGGGCACGGTGACGGAGTTGAGAGCGTATTCCACGGCGCGCCTCGACCACGCCGAGTCGTACGCCGGATGTTCGAGAAAGAGCTTCCAGGTGGGCAGTACTTTGGACCCGGACTCCTTAACGTCCTGGGCGAAGTCGCCGCGCCCAAGAAAATAGTTGAAGCCGTCAACGGGCTTGCCGTTCTTGTCTTCGCCGTAGCTTACGTTGGTCTCTTCTTTTGTCGATTCGAGCCCCAGGACGTAGTCATAGCCGTAACTCTGGCGGAAAGCTCCGTTGTGAAAGAAATCGTCGCCGATCCACACGTCGATCATGGGCGCCTGTGGCGAGATGGCTTTTACCGCCGGGTGCGGGTCAATCCCGGACATCATGGAGAGGAATCCGTCGTAGCTGGTGCCGACCACGCCCACGCGGCCATTGTTGTCGGGAACGTTTTTCAGGAGCCACGCGACGGTGTCGTAGGTATCGGTACTCTCGTCAATAGCTTTCGGATTATGGTGGTCTTCAAGGGGGCGCATCATGATGAAGGTGCCCTGACTTTTGTAACGGCCGCGAATGTCCTCGATGACGAAGATGTAACCAGAGCGCGCGAGTTCCGGCCTGGCGGCAAAGGCCGTGGCTCGGTCGAATCGACCAGCTCCGTAGGGTGTGCGTTCCAACAGAAATGGAAGCGGTACGGCGATGTCCGACGGTTTCAGGAGGACGGCGTGCAGCTCGACGCCGTCGCGCATGGGAATCATGGCTTCAGAGCGCACGTAATCGTGAAAGACGTGGTGGACCGGTACGCCGGTGCGCGTGAAAAATTCGCTGGGCTCGCTGGAAATGGCAAGGCTGGCCACGCGGCCAGAAGCATCGAGCGTGAATTGAAAGGTGGCTCCCGGCACAGCCGAACTTCCGGCTGAGCCAAACTCGGTGGCGGAGTTGCGCTTCAGCTTGGTGGGTACGAGGCGCTCGGACTCAACCATCAGTTTGCCGTCTTGGGCGTAAAAGCTCAGCGGTGTGTCAGGCTCAGCGGCATTGGTGTATTCGCCGGCGAAGGCTTCGAGAGGCGCCTGAGCTGCCCCTTGCGCGATTGCGAACGTCCGCGCGAAAGGGCAGGGAAGGAGCGCAAGGAAAAAAGTGGCGAGCAGCACGCGACAGGAAGTCAAATCGGATCTCCAGGACGGGTTGAGGGGAAACTACCGTACAAGAGATTGTCTCAGAAGAGGAGCGATTGCCAGATTGGGGCCGGCAATCGAACTAATGACCGTGACCATGGTGCACGTGGCGGCTGGCCGTTTCCTCTAGAGGCGTGACGCAGCCTTCCAGCGCCTCGCAGCCAATGTGCTCGAACTGAATCGTCGTATGGCTGATTTCGAATTGCGCCCGCAATTCGTTGTTAAGCCTCAAGAGAATGCCGGCGCTTGCAGACGGTGGAATGTCGGCGATGGTGACGTGGCAGGCTAGCGCGCGCGACTGCGAACCAAGACACCAGACGTGCAGGTCGTGTACATTCACCACGCCTTCCACGGCTTCCATCACGCAGCGAATCTGGAGCAGCGAAACCCCGCGCGGTGTGCCTTCGAGCAGTATATTCATGGTCTCGCGAACAATGCCGACGCTCGACCAGAGAATGAGGGCAGCGATCAAGAGCGAGAGCGCAGGATCGATCCAATCGCGGCCGGTGAGCAAAATGCACGCTCCGCCGGCGATGACTGCGGCTGTCGAAAGCGTGTCGCCAGCCATGTGCAGGAAGGCGCTTCGCAGATTTACGTCGCGCGCCACGCCCCAAAGCAACGCCGCGATGACGCCGTTCATGGCCACTCCAATGCCTGCCACGATCATCATGGTCCGGGGTTCCACGGTCACGGGAACGCTGAGTCGATGTACGGCCTCCACGCCGATCCACAGCGAGATGGCAATGAGCGCAGCCGCGTTGATGAATGCAGCGATCACGCCGGCGCGCTGATAACCGAAGGTTCTGGCCTGGTCGGCCGGCCGGGACTGAAAGTAGACCGCGGCAAAGCTCAACAAGAGGGCCAGGAAATCGGAGACATTGTGTCCGGACTCCGACAGCAGCGCCAGGGAGTGAGCGCGGAGACCGGCGACGAAGGTGATGACGACGTAGGCCAGCGTGGCCACGAGCGAGATGCGGAGAACGAGCGTGGTTTTATGCGCGTGCTTGCCCGCGGGCGCCGCGTGAAAGTGCATGAGCTATAGTGTAACCGGGGTTGGGTATCCGTCGCCAGTGCGTGGCCGGGGTGATGCAGCCTAGTCGTTCTGCGACCGCAAGTGGCTGGTATCCAGAGAGTCAGGATTTTCGAATTCAGGGAATTGGGGCAACCCTTCGCGCAGACCCGTCCAGCCTTCGGCCACCACGATGCTGTTCTGCGGGTTGCCGGGCTGGTAGCGCACGGTGCAGGGAAAACCAGCGCGCACGTCAGCCACGTTCAACATGCCGCGCATCGCCGTTATGTCCTGCGAGCATTCGTAGTTCACTCCACCGATCTGATAGTTGAACAGAAGCATGGTGAGCGTGCGCCCGTCTTTGGCGGCAACGTCGTAGATATCGAGCAACATGCCATCGACCAGCCGGCCCGACTGCACCAGGAACAAGCGGCGCGCGCGTTCCACTTCTTCAGGACTGGGCCGTTTGCGGAGCGCCAGCCATGAGGAAACTCCAGCCACCGCGGCAACGCCGCTCAGCCAGCCTGCAATTTCCCATACGTTGCTGTTGAGCACGATCATTTGAGGAAGGACTCAACGCGGGACAAGCCCTGACTTGAGCATACCGCAGGTGAATTCCGGGATGCGATGCGAGCCGGTTACTCTCGTGTGGGCGGGAGCTCCGGGAATGACGGTCATGTGAATCCCGCGCAAATGCCCTATACTCTAGGTTGCATCGCGGAGGCGCGTCCGCGCTGGCTGGCGCGCTTTTTCCAATGGGATTTTTCCCGGTCCTGGACGAGAGTTTCGAAATGAAAGAATCAATTGGTTTTCACGCCACCACTGTCATTTGCGTACGCCGCGACGGAAAGGTGGTGATGGCTGCCGACGGCCAGGTGACCCTGGGCGACCACGTGCTGAAGCACTCAGCCAGGAAAATCCGACGCCTTTTCCAGGACAAGATTCTCGCCGGGTTCGCGGGCTCAACGGCTGACGCGTTCAATCTGTTTGCGCGTTTTGAAACCAAGCTGGAACAGCACGCCGGCAACCTGAACCGAGCCGCCGTGGAGCTGGCCAAGGACTGGCGCACTGACAAAATGCTGCGCAACCTTGAGGCATTGCTTCTGGTCGCGGATAAGGATCATACGTTTCTGATTTCTGGGTCCGGCGACGTGATCGATCCCGACGAACCGCTGGCTGCGATTGGCTCAGGGGGCAGCTATGCCACCGCGGCGGCCCGCGCACTGATGGAGAATACCAATCTGGGCGCCCGCGAGATTGCAGAAAGAGCGATGAAGATCGCCGGAGAAATCTGCATTTATACCAATGACCGCATTACGGTTGAGGAGTTGAAGAGCTAGCTGAGCGCTTCGCCCATGGCCATTTACCTTCCCGCATCCGCCGAAGAACAGGAACTTGCGCTCGACGAGTTGACGCCGCGCGAGATTGTCGCCGAACTCGACAAGCATGTTGTGGGCCAGCGCGCCGCCAAGCGTGCCGTGGCCATAGCGCTGCGCAATCGCCAGCGCCGGCAAAAGCTGCCGCCCGATCTGGCCGATGACATCATGCCCAAGAACATCATCATGATCGGCCCCACGGGCGTCGGCAAGACCGAGATTGCGCGGCGGCTGGCCAAGCTCACCAACTCGCCGTTCCTCAAGGTGGAAGCGTCGAAATTCACCGAGGTGGGGTACGTGGGCCGCGATGTGGAATCGATGATTCGCGACCTGGTGGAGATCGCCATCGACATGGTGCGCCAGGAACGCTTGGAGGAAGTGGAAGACCGCGCCGAGATGAACGCCGAGGAGCGGCTGCTGGACGTGTTGCTGCCTCCGCCGCCGGCCGCGGCGCACAGCCAGGAAGGCCAGATGTCGCTGCCGGGCGCCGAAAGCCATCAGCGCTCGCGCGAGAAGCTGCGGCAGCAGTTCCGCGAAGGCAAGCTCGACGATCGCATTGTTGAGATCGATGCCCGCGAACGCTCTATGCCGCAGTTCGGCATCATTTCAAACCAGAATCTTGAGGACATGGAAATGAACCTCAAGGACATGCTGCCCAACATTTTCGGCGGTGGCACGAAAAAGAAGAAGATGAAAGTCTCTGACGCCTTTGACTACCTGGTGCAGGAAGAAGAGGGCCGCCTCATTGACATGGATGCGGTAAACCGCACCGCCGTGGAACGCGTGGAGTCGAACGGCATCATCTTTCTTGACGAAATCGACAAGATCGCCGGGCGCGAAAGCGGACACGGGCCCGACGTGTCGCGTGAAGGCGTGCAGCGCGACATTCTACCCATCGTGGAAGGCACGACCGTGAATACGCGCTATGGCATGGTGCGCACGGATCACGTTCTTTTTATCGCGGCGGGCGCCTTCCATGTTTCCAAGCCCAGCGACCTGATCCCGGAACTGCAGGGCCGCTTCCCCATTCGCGTGGAGCTGCAATCGCTCACGGTCGACGATTTTCTGCGCATCCTCACTGAGCCCAAAGCTTCGCTAACCAGGCAGTATTCTGCGCTGCTCGAGACGGAGGGCGTGCGGCTGGAATTTGCGCCTGAAGCGCTGCGCGAGATGGCTGAATTCGCCTTCAAGGTGAATGAAACCACCGAGAACATTGGCGCGCGTCGCCTACACACCATTATGGAGCGCGTGCTCGAGGACATCAGTTTCCTGGCGCCCGACGTAGCGCGCCGCGCATCGGACGAAAACGCGGCTGCAGCGCTGGCCAAGGCCATCAAGGACGAATCCAACACCGCGCTTCCGTTTGAGGAGCGCATGACGGCCTCAGGCCCCGAGAAGGCGTTTCTGATCGATGCCGAATACGTGAAACAGATGGTTGCGGCGATTGTGAAGGATCAGGATCTGTCTCGCTACATTCTCTAGCATCAGCGGAGTTAGCGGAATTGGCGGAGTCAAGCTGGCTTTTTCTGCCGTTTCCTCGTCAATACACGTTAAGCCGTTCTTCGCCGCTTTTTGCCGAAGGAGTTCCTTAAAGATGCCCAGAGGAGCAGCATTCTTTTTTGCGGCAATGGGGGTAGTGTTCCTCTGTGCCGGTGTGGCTGCGCAGCAGCCGTGGCAGCATTTGCAAAATCCGACCGCAGCCCAGGTTGCTGCGCAATGGAAGGATCCGCCGCCGGAGTATGGGCCTGAGCCTTACTATGGCTTGAACGGGCCTGTGAGCATTGCGCAGGTTGACCGCGATTTCGACACCCTGCACGGCCTGGGCTTTCGCGCCGTCACTGTGCAGGCCGGCTTCAACATGCCGTTTGCCTACCTGTCGGCGGAGTACTTCGATTTTTTTCGCAAGCTCGTATACGAAGCGAAGCGCGACGCAGGTGATCGTGGTGCGCTGATCCTTGAGTGCTTGAATCGGGCAAAAATGGTATTCTGACGTTGGGCACTGCGATCTGCAGTGTCTGCTTGGCGCGCATTTTTCTGATTCCCGAGGCTCAAAGGAAATTTGCGCAGAGGAAGTGAGTCGGGGAGTGGCTCAGCCTGGTAGAGCACCTGGTTCGGGACCAGGGGGTCGGAGGTTCAAATCCTCTCTCCCCGACCATCTTTAGAATCAACTACTTACAAACATTCACCCCGTTCTGAAATTGTCTCCCCAAGGGGTCAATTTTGGCAAGCAATTTTTGCGGCACATTCGACACATCAGACACACGCATTTCCTCTTATCCGTCGCACCCTTTAGTTGTTTTCTTGAGGGGTCAATCCGATAAGTTAAAACACGTGTGTCCTGTGTGTCGGCTCAGGTTTGCGCTCAGGCAGCGCGAACAGTCACGCCAGAGCTAGAGCGGGAAGGCAATGAGTCCGAGAGCAGCCGCACGCCAGTGAACACACGGACGCTCTTGCCCTCCACCTTGCGGAATGCGTACCGCTTTCCCATCCGCTTGCGCAGTTCGCCCATGAGTGGCCGCGCATCCGCTTCCAAGCCCTCCCGTTGCAGCCACAGGATTGCCGCAGTGTGTACGTCAGCAACGGGCACCGCCTCATCTGGTGCGGATACAAGGCAATCACTTTCAAACCGCGCAGTTACGTCCAGCTCAGCAAACAGTTCGTCCGTTGACACCCTCACAGCGGCTGGT
>JASHQH010000264.1 GCA_030037635.1 Acidobacteriaceae bacterium | reverse complement strand
GCCCGCTGCCAATTGCGCAACCAGGCTTTGCAATTCCTCTTTCGAATATCGGTTCATCAAGGTCTCGCCAGTGAAAACACTACTGGCGCTCCGTCTGTCAATCCGTGCCGGGAGCGCCGGCCTAGTCTCGATCACGCGCAGTGCGTTACGCGCTGCGGTACAACTTGGTCATCACGAACTCGCGATGGCCCAGTGCTTCTGCCGCGATCAGGCGGCCGTTCGCCGTGCGCACGATCATTTCGATCAGCGCGTCGCCTGCCTGGTCCAGCGTCATCTCGCCCTGCAAAATCCCCGAAACGTCGAGATCGATGTGGTCGGCCATTAACTTCACGGTTTTTGGATTCCCTGAAAGCTTGATGACAGGCTCGATCGGATTTCCGATCACATTGCCTTGTCCAGTGGGAAACAGGTGCACCACGGCACCCGAGGCAGCCCACAGCGTGACCGCCTCCGCGGCCGCACTCGACGTGTCCATAAACCACAGCCCCTTGCCGTTCGGTGCTTCTGCCGGCTTCAGGCAGCCGACAAACTTGGTTTTCTTGCCCAGTTTCTCGACGTTGCCCAGCGCCTTCTCCTCGATGGTCGTCAATCCGCCGGCAATATTTCCCTTGGTGGGCTGCGACTCGGAAAGATCGTTGGTTTTCTCGCCGAAGACGAGCTTCTGGTAGTCGTCAAACATGGCCTGGAACTGCTTGCGTACAGCATCGTTTGCCGCTTTGCCGGCCACAATGTGCTCGGCGCCGGTCAGTTCCGTCGTCTCGCCAAACGAAGCCATGCCCCCCATGGCGCAATGCTTGTCAATCACGTTGCCGACCGTCGGGCAGCTCGCCAAGCCGGTAGTGGTATCCGATTCACCGCATTTCACGCTGATATACAGCTCGCTTAACTTGCATTCCGTGCGCTGCAATTCCGTGGCCCACTGCACAAACTCCTTCGCCTTCTTCGAGGCTTGCGCGATGGTGGCAATGTCGCCCTGGCCCTCGATCGCAAATCCCGCCACCGGCTTGCCGGTCCTCGCGATCCCGTCCACAATACGCTGCGTCCATCCCGGCTCGATGCCGATGACCACTGCCGCGGCCACGTTGGGGTTGGCGCCGGTGCCGATCATGGTGCGGAAGTGGAGATCGAGATCTTCGCCAAATTGCAAGCGCCCGTAGGCGTGGGGAAGGCCCAGCGTTCCCTTGATATTGTTGGCCACGCCTTCGCACGCAGCATTCGAAATATCGTCCACCGGCAAGATGATCACGTGATTGCGAATGCCAACGCGGCCATTCTCGCGCCGATATGCGGCTATCGTCTGGTCCTTCATCACGCCCACCTCTTCGTCTTCAGGTTGTGTACGTGCACGTGCTGGCCGGCTTTGATGGGCTGAACCACTTTGCCGATATCGTTGCCGTACTTGATCACGGTGTCTCCCACAGAGAAATCCTTCAGCGCTAGCTTATGGCCGAGCGGAATGTCCTGCGTCGCCTTCGCATGCAGGGCCTCGTTGCTTGAAAGATCACGGCCTGCGCATTGTGTTCCAGCCGTTATATCCACCACGGCCACGCCCACCGTGTCGGCTTTGTCGTGCACCAGAAAATGAATCATTGCGTTCTCTCCTCTATTTTTCTTTTCTTGAAAGCTCCACACTACAAATCAAATTCCTCCAAACGAGACGTGCTTCGTCTCAAGAAAAGCATCCAGTCCCTCGCTGCCCAGCTCGCGTCCCCATCCGCTTTGCTTCATGCCTCCGAATGGGCTTTGGCTTGTAGTGGGCGCGCCGTCGTTAATGCCCAGCGTTCCCGCCTCAATTCGTTCCGCCAGCCTGAAGATGCGGCCGATGTCGCGCGTCATTGCGTAGGCGCTCAGCCCGAAGTCACTGGCGTTGGCCCGCTCAATTGCCTCCTCCTCGGTTTCAAAGGTTGTGATGGGGGCCACTGGCGCAAAAGTCTCTTCGCGCATGCACAACGCCGCTTCCGTCACTCCGTCAATCACCGTCGGCTCCAGGAAATATCCCTTCGATTCCGCCATCCGCTTGCCGCCGTACAAAACTTTGCCGCCGCGGCTGATCGCATCTTCCACCTGCCTTAGCGCCACGTCCAGTGCTTCCTGATTGATGAGCGGGCCGATGTCGACGCCAGGCTCCAGGCCGGGTCCCGTCTTGAGCCTCTGCACTCCGGCAACGAATCGCTTCAGAAACTCGTCGTGAATGGAGTTTTGGACATAAATGCGGTTGGCCGCAATGCACGATTGCCCCGTGTTGCGGAACTTGGCGACCAGCGTCTGCTCAACTGCCTGGTCCAAAACACAATCTTCAAAGACGAGCAACGGCGCCAGCCCACCCAGTTCGAGGGAGAGAGGCTTCACTGTTTCGGCTGCGCCGCGAATCAACTCTCGGCCCACCTCTGTCGATCCGGTGAACGTGACCTTGCGGCAGATGGGATTGGTCAAAAACTCCTCGGCAATCATACGCGCATTGCCGACCACCAGTTGAAAAACACCGCCAGAAATCCCCGCCGCGGCAAGGCACTCTGTAAATGCAATAGCGCACAGCGGCGTCCGCGACGAGGGCTTCAGTACGACCGGGCAACCTGCTGCCAGCGCCGGCGCGGCCTTGCGAACTGCGAGCACGAGAGGAAAGTTCCACGGGGAGATGGCCCCGATCACACCAATGGGGGTCTTGACCACCATGTTGCGCCGGCCCTGAACCTGGTGCGGAATCAGCCGGCCATAAGCCCTGCGCCCCTCCTCAGCAAACCAGCGCAGATGGTCTTCGGTCATCGCCAGCTCCCCTTTGCTCTGCGCCAGCGGCTTTCCGTTTTCCAGCGTTATCGTTTGGGCGATCTCATTCGCGCGCTTATGCACTTCGTCGGCCACGCGATGCAGCAAGGCGCCACGCTCCCTGGCCGTAGTGCTGCGCCACGCCGGAGACGCTTTCTGCGCCGCTGTCAGCGCCGCGCGCACATGATCGCGATTCACCGCCGCGACGCTGGCAAACACGTCTCCGGTCGCGGGATTCTTTACCTGCATCTCTTCGCCGGTCTCGATCCACTCCCCGTCGAGATACACCTTGTGAACTTTTTCCTGAATCTCGCTCATCGGGTTTGCCTCAATTGATCCAGCGCTCAATCCGCCTCATCTCGCCGTCACCGCAATTCACACTTTACGCCCACCATTGCAGCTCGAGCGCCCTCGCCAGCCTCCGCAGTGCTTCCGCGTTCTTGCCGAACGACAAAATCACGTGATGCGGCATACCGGCATGCACAAGCCGATCGAAGCGCGCCGGCAAATCGCCGCCGCTCACTATGTCGGCTTCGGTAAGCTCCACAAGCACAAAGTTGCCCGCTACCCTGCGCCGTGGCGCCACTGTGCGACCTTCAAACGCGGTCATGTGGTATCGATTATCGCAGCGCCACAAGCGGGCGACCGTCACGTCTTCATTCATCCGGATCTGCGCATCCACCACCAGCGGTTTCACAATGTTGAAATGTTTCGCCAGCGTCGGTCCGCCTGCGCTTCCCGCCGGATAACTCATATCCATGGGAGCCATGCCCGGATGCCAGAAGAAAATCGTGTTCCGGTCATGCTCCAGCCAGTCGGTCAGAAAGCCCGATCCTGTGCCCAGGTGGCAATTCATCAGGCTGCCGATGGCGCCGTCCACATCGCCTTCAATTGACACCGCGCGCCCCTCAGTGCTGAGCCGCGTCACCGCCAAATAAGGCCACTGGCCGATCATGTTAGGCAGCTCAGGCCAGCATTGAATACTCATCGCATCCAGGCTCTCTTCCGCAATCAGCTCTTGCATGGCCAGGTAGCATCGCGAATTCATCGACAAATCGTCCGCATTCACATCGCGCATGGGCAGCTTCAAGTCCAGCACCCGCCCCACGTCCTCGCGCACGGTTTCTTCCGGAATGGCGTGCACGCGCTCGATAAATTGCGGCAGGCTCAGAGGGTGTAACTGGATGCCGAGAGTTCTGCGCAGCAGAAACGGATCGGCAGCGAGGTCAATAAATCCCGGAGCGTGCGTCCCAATCAAACCCACCTTCGCGCCGCGCAATACAGCGGCTGTGCGCGCAATGGCAATGGCTAGCACCAGCTCCGCGCGCAGTGTACTGTCATCGGGATCGCCGTAGACCAGCTCGAATGCGTGCCCTGCCTGTCTCAGCGAAGATCCCCACAGGTGCTGCCCCACCAGTGAGCACGAGCTCACCTTGCCATTTCCCGGTCGCTCAGGCGTAGCCCACAGCACCACCGGATCGGGCCATTGCTGTGCAACGGTAAGCGCCAGTTGCCCATGCCCCATTGAGGGTTGCAGCATCACCAACGCCTGGCATCCAGCCTCGCGAATCGCGTCCAGCGCCTCTTTGATCGTGGCATCGTCAACCACCGGCGCTTCCGCGCCTACCGTCGAGTAGCCGAGACTCTTCAGTGCAGCAATCGCGCGGCCGCAGATGATTCCGTTCCATTCCTGGTCGAATCCGCGGCGCTTCCGGCCGAGAATCATCACCCCCAGCGGTGCTGAAGCTGCCTCCTTTCGTGACCTCTGCATGTTCTTCCTTTCCAGCAACCATGAATCAGTTCGTGAAGCCGGCAAAATGTGGCGCCATGTTGCCGATCAGCGGTTTCACATACCGAAAAAATGCATCGGTCACAGGAATTGGTCCATCGCGCGTCCATTCCCGCGGAATCAGCCTCTCGATTTCTGCAACTTCGCTTAAGGGAACGAAGCTATAACCATGTTCGCCGGGATCGCTCAGCGGCAGCAAGGCCACCATCTTTTGCGTCTCGCCGGAAAGCAACCCACGCACCGCAGCCCGGCCCACGAGGTCAGCGTCCTTTCGGTCCTGAACTGAAGCGTGCAGGATTGAAGAGCGGCCAAGCAGTCCGGGTTTCTCGCTGCGGCAGCGCATCTTCAAGTGCAGGGCCACGGCATCGGCCAAAAACTGCGCCACGCCGCCCGTAATGGGGCGCTCCAGTGGATCGCTTTGCGCAGGATCCGTCACCTGGTAAACATAAGCGCCCTTGCAATCGCGAATTCCCTCCGCCACAGCCACCACGGCCCATCCCTGCCGGGCGACAATGCGATCGAGATCGCGAAGAAACGCCTCCATATCGAAGGGCCGCTCCGGCACGTAGACCAGGTGCGGCGCATCCTCCTCGTTCCGTTTTTCCGCTGCGGCAGCAGCAGCCAGCCAGCCGACGCTGCGACCCATGGTCTCCAGAATCGAAACCGGCTGCGGCAGCGAGCGCACATCCGCGCCCAGCTCGCGTGCCGACAGGACAATGTATCGTGCTGCGCTCGCGTATCCGGGGCAACGGTCTGTCCCTGAGATGTCGTTGTCCACCGTCTTGGGAACGCCGAGCACCCGCACCTCAAATCCGGCCTCATGGCAAAACCGGCTCACGGCTTCAGCCCCGCGCATCGTGCCATTGCCTCCGAGGAAAAGCAAATCGCGCACATTCCAGTCGCGCAAGTGTTCCAGCAGGCGCGCCAGATCGTCCTGCCCGGGCTTGGCGCGCGACGAACCCAGGGCTGCGCCAGGGCTGAGCCGAAGCAGGCTCAAGTCGGCCGCTGACAACGTACCCAGATCGGCGAAATTGCCGTTAACAAATCCCTTCACGCCAAACTTGGCGCCGTAGATGCGGTCAAAGCTGCCTTGTGCTTCCTCAACAATCGCGGCCAATGTCGCGTTCAACACCTGCGTGGGCCCGCCGCCCTGCAACACAAGCAGGTTTCTCGCCGTCATCCTTGCATCATCTCGCATCTCCTGCGAACCGTCACACCCATCCCCGTGCGGATTCCTGCGCGCCAAACCCGCCACTCTATAATCGATTGACATCGATTGTCAAGCCGACGCGCACCAATCCAGCCCGCGTTATCCTTGGCACCTGAGAGGAGAACCACAATGCTGACGCGGAGAAAGTTTGTTTCGGACGCAGCCGCCCGTCTTGCCGCGTGTGCGTTGGCCCCGCGCGCCTTTGGCAAAAAAATCCCCCGCCCGCTCGGTGTCCAGCTCTACACAGTCCGCAGCCTGGTTGATCAGGACTTTCCCGGCACCCTCGCCGCCATCCGCAAAATAGGCTATGAGACCGTCGAAACCTACGTGGCCGAGTACAAGATGAAGGCCGGCGAACTGCGCCAGGCGATTCTGAATGCGGGCCTGACGGTTCCCAGCGCGCACTTCGGCTACAACGATTTTGCTTCCCGCTTCGACTACGCCAAAGAGCTGGGCGTCGAATGCGTGGTCTGCTCCTCCATCCCCGGCAGCATCGCCAACTCCGCCGACGGGTACAAGCGTGCCGCCCAGCAATACAACGAGTGGGGCGCGCAGGCCAAAAAAATGGGCCTCAAGTTCGGCTTCCACAACCACAATTCGGAGTTCAAGGTATACGACGGCGCACCGGGTCTCGAAATCCTGCTTGAGAACACCGATCCCGCCTTGGTGCAGTGGCAGATGGACGTCTACTGGGTTACACAAGCCGGGTTTGATCCCGTCGCGATGCTGCGCAAGCACGGCAAGCGCATGCAGTCGCTGCACCTGAAGGACCGTAAGCCCAATGTGCCCACCTCGACCGATACGGGGCCCGGCTCTGCGCACTTTACTGAGGTGGGCACGGGCACTCTCGACTGGCCTTCAATTCTGCGGCTGGCTGCTCAGTTCCACATTTCCAATATGTATGTTGAACAGGACCAGACCGACAGGCCGCCGCTTGAAAGCCTTCAAATCAGCTACACCAATCTCGTCAAGTTCCTGAGCGCGTGAGAAACAGTTCTGATTGAAAGATGCGAGCCTTAGCCCGTCCATCAGCCCGTCTACTGAGCCAGGGGCTTAATCCCTGACGTACGGCGCACCCCTGGGAGAAGCGATGCGAGATTTCCGTGTAGCGTTCTTGGGTTTGCTTTTCGTTTGCGGTTTCGCCATTTCGCGCGGCCAGGTTGTTGCAATCCAGCAGACCTCGCCGGTGTCAGTGATTTCGCCCAATGGCGAGATTTCGATTGAGATTTCTGATGCGGGCCAGCTCCGGACAGGCCTCGAGTACTCGGTCAAGTTTCACGGCAAGGCGCTGATCGCTGAATCGAGGCTGGGACTGGAGCTCGTGGGCCAGCAGCCGCTGGGGCCGGGAATGAAGCTGACCGGCATGCAACATGAGAGCGCCGACGAAACCTATACCACCCCCGTGGGCAAAACGCGCGAAGTCCGCGATCACTACAACGGACTACGCGCCGACTTTACCGATTCCGATGGACGCAAAATCTTCATTGAATCGCGGGTATTCGATGATGGCGTGGCCTTTCGCTACCTGGTCCCGAAGCAGCCGCAGATTGGCCAAACGCGAATTGCGCACGAGCTGACCGAATTCACCTATGCGAAGGACGCGTCGGCGTACCCCCTTATCCTCGATGGCTATCAGTCATCGTGGGAGGATGAATATCAACTGCGCAACGTGAGCGGTCTGCACAAGGATTGGCTGATCGGGCTGCCGCTTTTGGCCAATGTGCCCGGCGTCGGCTGGGTGGCGATTACCGAGGCGGACATTGAAAACTATTCAGGCATGTATCTCAAGAAATCGGGCAGCATGGGAACCTTCAGGGTGCAGGCTGATTTGTCGCCCCATGCCGATCGTGCCGGAAACATCGATTCGAACTACGCCGTGGAGACGGCGACGCCCTTCGCCAGCCCCTGGCGCGTTCTCATGATTGCCGATGAGCCCGCCCAATTGATCGAGTCGAACATTGTGCTCAACCTGAATCCGCCTTCACAGATTGCCGACACGTCGTGGATCCACGCCGGCAAAGCGGCCTGGGACTGGTGGAGCGGCGACGCCGCGCCTAGCCTGACCGCGAAGCCGGGCGTGAGCACCAAGATCATGGAGCACTACATCGACTTTGCCTCGGCATCGGGCTTTCCCTACATGCTCATCGATGCGGGGTGGGAGGCGAAGGACCCGGGCGCTCCGCCGGACCGGCCAAGGCAGGCCGATATCACGCACACTTCGCCCGATATCGATATGCCCGAGCTGCTACGCTACGCGAAAGAGAAAAACGTGAAGCTTTGGTTGTGGGCGCACTGGACCTCGGTCGACAAGTATATGGATCAGGCGTTCCCGCTCTTCGAAAAATGGGGCGTCGCCGGCGTCAAGATCGACTTTATGAATCGCGACGACCAATGGATGGTGGAGTGGTATCGCAACGTGGTGGCCAAGGCCGCTGAGCATCATTTGATGATCGATTACCATGGTGCGTTCAAGCCCGATGGCTTGCGCCGCACCTATCCCAACCTGATGACGCGTGAAGGCGTGATGGGCAAGGAGTATTTGAAAGTGAGCGCGCGCGTCACGCCGACGCACAATGCCACGCTGCCCTTTACGCGCATGCTGGCTGGACCCATGGATTACACACCGGGCGCCTTTGGCAACACCACTCTCGAAAACTTTGTCCCGCGGCATTTTATGCCCATGGGTCTCAACACGCGGGCCCAGGAGCTGGCGTTGTACGTGATCTTCGAAAGCGAGCTGGAAATGGTTTCGGATTATCCGGAGCGCTACGAGGGGCAGAAGGAATTCGATTTCATCAAGCAGGTTCCCTGCACGTGGGACGAAGTGCATGCCATCGGCGGCATGCCCATGCAGTGGATCTCGTTGGCCCGTCGCAGCGGCAGCGATTGGTATGTGGGCTCGCTCACCGACTGGGATGCGCGCGACGTGAAAGTGCCGCTCAATTTTCTGGGCGACGGAAAGTTCGTGGCGGAAATCTATGCCGACGCTCCCGACGCGGCCGAGCAGCCCACGCATACCGTGCTGACGCGGCAGACGGTCGATCGCACTACTGTGCTCGACGTCCACATGGTCTCGGGCGGCGGCAATGCCATGTGGATTCACCCGGCGAATTGAAGCGGATCTCCTGTCGCTACCACGGCGCCGCTGCTCCCGGAGCCAGCACTCGGATCTCCACCGATCCGCTCCCCAGCGCATCATGGTGCGCGGCCACGTGAATGGTCCCTGTCTGGCCAGGCCGCGTTTTAATCCACACCGCTCCGGCGCCGCCGTTCTGGTCAAGGAGAAAGGGATTGTCGCCTACAAGAATCCCGGGCCCCTCTACCGAAAAGCTGACACCCCCGTGTCCAAACGCGCGCAGCGCGCCGTACCTGTCGACGGCCGCAAACACCAACCTCGTGGCATTCGCTCCATCGGCCGTCAACTCCTTGTCATCTACACTCACCCATAAGCGGTCCTCCGAGCGATCAGAAGAAAACTTGCGTGAAAGGATGCGAGCATCGCCCTTGAATCCGTCGATCCACAGCTCAGGATGCCCCGCGCCGTAGAGCTTCAAATCGGCGAAGAACGGCGGAAAACGCAGATTGGGAAATCCGCTGCGGTCCGGATGGAGAACGGAATGAGGCCTGCCGTCGACCGAGATTTCAAGCCGCTCACAGTTGGAGAAGATGGCCGCGTGCTCGCCGGGTCCCGATGGGGTCTGCGGTCCAAAATCCCAGTAAAAGTCGGGTTCGATCACCGGCCGCGTCGCCGGGTCGGCTTGCGAACGATAAAAAGCCGCGCCCAGCTTGGGAATCCTGAAGACATCAGCGACCCCCGGACATTTGACCGTGTTATAGGCATTCATCAGGCTGGCGTAGTCGAACGCACACCACGCGACTGCTCCTGCGCACTGCGGATGGTTTGCGGCCCTGCTGTGCGCCTGAGCGTGATAGATTGCCTGGCTCGTCTGCACATCCACGTCTCCCGCGCGGCGGTACCTGCGGTCAAATCCCTTCCCGGCGCTGTAGTTGAACTGGCCTACGGTTTCAGCCAGCATGAACGGCACGCCGGGCACGGGAGCAGAAATTCCCACGCTTCCGTCGGCTTCTGCGTGGTAATCGTCGAATGCGTAAACATCTTCGTGCCAGCCCTCAACAGTGCCTGTCGAAATGCTGGTCATGGAGCCGGAACAGGGCCGCGTGCCGTCCAGCGTCTTCGCCGCCTCGGTCGTGCGCCAGTACAGATCCTCATCGTTGCGCGATTCGTTGATGCGGACGCCCCATATCACAATCGACGGGTGATTTCGGTCGCGGTGCACCATCCCTTCCACATCGCTCACGGCAAGCTCGCGCCAGCGATCGTCACCGATGTACTGCCACCCAGGAGGCTCCTCCCAGACCATCAACCCCAACTCGTCGCAGGCATCCAGGAAGGCTTCCGATTGCGGATAGTGCGAGCAGCGCACGAAGTTGCAGTTGAATTCTCGGCGAATGATCTCCGCGTCGCGGCGCTCGCAGTGGCTTGGTACCGCAAAACCGGTGTAGGGATGAAGCTCGTGGCGATTCAGCCCAAAGATCTGCGTGCGTCGTCCATTCAGATAAAATCCGTCGATCGCAAAGCGGGCCTCGCGGAAGCCGATACGCGTTCCGTACTTGTGAGCCGTGCCGTCGCCCGACGTAACGGCCACTTCCAGATCGTAGAGATGCGGATTTTCGGTGTCCCACAGACGAACAGCCGACAGACCTTGCATGGCAAGGTGAAACTCCTGCTCGGCCTCCTCAACTCGCACGTGCGTGGCAGCCGAGGCGATAATTTGGCCGCCGCCGCGCAGCCGCACGCGCAAATCAAGATTCGCGGGCAGGCGGCTTTGGGCGTCGATCCGGCCGGCAATGTCGAGACGGCGGTCCGGGCCGAGCACATTCACCGGTTTCGCAAAGACATCGCGAAGGAAAATCTGTGGGACCGCGAGCAGGCTTACCGAGCCGGTCATGCCGCCGGGAAGCAAATAATCCACGGCGCTTGGTCCGCGCGGCGAACCCTCTGGCGGCACATTCAACCAGCGCGAATCCACCTCAACCGCAAGAGTGTTCTCAGCGGCAACCAGGCCGGTGATCTCGCGCTCGAAAGGGAGAAATCCTCCCCAGTGCGGCTCAAGCCTGTGGCCATTCAAGACCGGCGTGGCCGCAGCCAGCACGCGATCGAAGCGCAGCAACAGCCGCATTCCCGCCAGATCCGGCGGAACGGAAAAATGCCGCCGGTAGACCCAGACGTCCTGCCAACTGGCCGGATCCCAATTCTGCCACGACAGCGAAGTAACGGTGTGCGGAAGTGTGACGCACGGAAAGCTGCGATCATCGAAATCCGGTTCGAGCGCGCCCGGGCTGGACTTGCCGCAGAACCGCCAATCCTGATCAAGCGAGATCTTGCGCTGCGCATTCACTCGGCCCGGCGTTCCCCAGCTCTCCAGCGCGTTCCCCGCGTCCAGAGCCCCCGCTGCCAGGCAGCCGGCCGTAAAGCGGCGTCTTGAAATTCTCACCGGATCACTCATTCGACATTCTTCCGACTCTCGCATCCAGGTCGGGCATCATTCTATGGACAGCACGCCACTGGCCACAAGCGCGTATTCTTTGAGCCATAGTCCGGCCTTGAACGGAATGGGATGGTCCATAAGTTATTGAGGGAATGGCGCGCCCGGAGAGATTCGAACTCCCGACCTACTGATTCTTAGTCCTTTTATAGTACCTCTGCAAGACGCTGCAGGATGCTGAACTGCGATGAATAACCATTTTATATCGAGCACGATGTACTCCAATCTGAATTTGCACAACGCTGCGAGGCAACGCAAGAAAGTCGAGTTCGAAGAGCCATCAAAACAGCCACTAGGTTTCGGTAATCGAACCCTCGCCGGAACGAAAGGGGAACGAGTCTATTCTAGAGTCGCGCGTCGCGTCTCA
>JASHQH010000263.1 GCA_030037635.1 Acidobacteriaceae bacterium | reverse complement strand
AAACGCCCATCGGCGAAGAAGAAGATTCCCACCTCGGCGACTTTATTGAAGACCGGCAGGCCGTCTCGCCGTCAGAAGCGGTGATCGGCGTCAACCTGAAGGAGTACACGTCTCAGGTGCTGCGCACGCTCACGCCGCGCGAGGAGCGCGTCATCAAAATGCGCTTTGGCCTTGAAGATGGCTCCGAGCACACCCTGGAAGAAGTGGGCCAGAGCTTCCAGGTCACGCGCGAGCGCATCCGGCAGATCGAAGCCAAGGCGCTGCGCAAGCTGCGCCATCCCAGCCGCAGCCGCAAGCTGAAGGCGTTCGTGGAAGGCGTGAAAGAAATGTAAGAGAACCGGAGGAATTCAGCCGTGACAAGCCGCGTCTTCGCATGAGACGCGGCTTTTCTTTGCGCGCGCCGGTGTCCACTAGAAGCCGTAATTCTTCTTGCGCAGCGCGTTCTTGTACGCATCGCGCGCCTTCTTGGCCGCCAGCTCCGCATCATGCAGCTTGAATCCTGCGTCATCCCAGAGCTCCATCGCGACCATGGAGTGGTCGTCTGTCGCCAGCGCCTCTTCGGCGTGGATGGCGTCGACCCAGCGATCCACGGCCGACCTGTAGTTTTTCAAAAGCTCATCGAAGTCCGGATTCTGCATGAAGTGAACCTAGATTTGCCGCCGAGCCGGCGTCAATGGAGAGGGGCGTGAATTCATCAGAGTTTCACGGGGGGCCGAGGCTGGCCGTACCAGAAGCGTCGGAGACTGCCTCAACCCACTTGGATATAATCGGCCTTTGCATCTGCCGCAGCGAAAAACCCCTTTGGACAATCTCGGTCAATCGATTGTCGATAGGTCTCTGTGGCTGAAAGGGCACCCGTCCATGAACGACATCACGCGCCGCCAGTTTGGTATAGCCGCAGCAGCGACCGCCGCGCTCGCCGGCGTTTCGTTGCCCGAACTGTCGTTTGGCCAGGCGTCGCCTGCATCCGATCGCGGCTTTCCGCCGGGATTTGTGTGGGGATGCGCCACGGCCGCGTACCAGATTGAAGGCGGCGTGCACGACGGCGGGCGTGGACCCTCGATCTGGGATACCTTTTCGCACACGCCGGGCAAGATTCACAACGGCGATACCGGCGACGTGGCCGACGATTCCTATCACCTTTACAAGGAAGACGTGCGGCTGCTCAAGAATCTCGGCGTAGCCGCGTACCGGCTATCGATCGCGTGGCCGCGCATCTTTCCGCAAGGGACCGGTCAGCCGAATGCGGCGGGCCTCGACTATTACAAGCGCGTGCTCGACGAATTGCTGGCCAACAACATCACGCCCTACGTCACACTCTTCCATTGGGACCTTCCCCAGGCCCTGCCCGGCGGCTGGCAGTCGCGCGCCACGGCGCAGGCCTTTGCCGACTACGCCGCGTACGTGGTGCGCCAGTTGTCCGGCCGCGTGCAGCACTTCATGACGACCAATGAGTTCTCCTCCTTCACTGACCTCGGCTACCAGAAGGGCCAGTTCGCGCCGGGACTGCAACTGCCTGCGGCGCAGGTCAACCAGGTTCGCCATCACGCCATCCTCGCGCATGGGTTGGGCGTGCAGGCCGTCCGCGCCAATGCTCCCAACGCGCAGGTGGGACTGGCCGAAAATGCTACCGCCTTTGTGCCGGTGATCGAGGACGAACCGAACATCGAGGCGGCGCGGCGCGCCACGCGCATTGAAAACGCACCCTTCTTGACGGCAGTGCTCGAAGGCAAATATCTCGACGGCTATCTGGACCGCGAAGGCGCCAATGCCCCGCGCGTCGAGCCGGGAGATATGAAGGCCATCGCCAGCCCTCTCGATTTTGTGGGCCTGAACGCTTACGCGCCCTATTATGTGCGCGCCGACGACTCGCCCGGGGGCTACGCGATTGTGCCGCGGCAGGCCTCGTATCCGCACATGGCTTCCCCATGGATTGCGGTGGCTCCGGAGTTGATGTACTGGACGGTGCGCAATGCGTGCGACTTGTGGCATCCGCGCGCGATCTACATCACCGAGAATGGCTGCTCGGCCGATGATGTGGTAACGGCAAAAGGCGCGATTGAAGACACTGACCGCGTGATGTACCTGCGCAACCACCTCACCCACTTGCGCCGCGCTGCCGCCGAAGGACTTCCCGTGAAGGGCTACTTTGTGTGGAGTCTGCTCGATAACTTTGAATGGGCCGACGGCTACAGCAAGCGCTTCGGCATCCATTACGTTGACTTCAAGACCGAGAAGCGCACTCCCAAGCTGAGCGCGGAGTGGTACCGGCACGTGATTGCGGCCAACGCGGTGGTCTAGCGGCCGAAACCTGGCGCACCCGGTGTCGCGCCGGTTTCGTGAGCCGCTGTCGATGTAAGCCGGCATCCTTGCCGCACCTCTCCGCAACGGCCCGATTTCTGTCTTCCCTTGCCCTGGCGCGGCATGAATCACTGCGGTTGTCTTCCTCCAGCCTTGCAAATTCGCCCACGACTGCCCGACAGGCTGGCTCTAACTGCAGCGCGACAGAGATTAGAATTCGAAGGCAGACATTCGGGAAGGCGGACCCATGGCTCTCTCGGCCTTACGCAAACTCTTAATTATGGCGCTGGCAGCCCTGTCATTCTGTGCAGCAGTGGGAGCCCAGCAGGCGCCCGCACTTTCGAGCGCGGCAGCCTCCCTCGTCGAGGGGCAGAAGGCTCACCTCTTCGGCGGGCAGTTCGATCCCAACCATCCGGCTGCGGTGCCCGCAGAGGTCAAGCCCGAATGGGCGGCTCTGATTGGCGAATACGGCCCCGACCTGGCGAGATTCTACGTGCTCGAAGACGACGGCGAGCTACGCATCCTGGCCGGCTGGTTCGACTTGGAGACCTTGCGCCCCGTCTCACCGGATGTGTTCGAACTGCCATCCAGCGGGCTGCATGGCGCTCAGACCGTAACGTTTTTGCGCGACGCGGCGCGTGCGGTCACCGGCGTTCGCGTGGGTAACCTTGTTTACGGCCGGCGGCCTTTCGACGGCCCGGGTCAGGTTTTCCAGATCACGCCCCTCAAACCGGTGGCCGAGCTCCGCCAGGAGGCGCTTGCCGCCACTCCCCCTGTTGAAGAAGGCGCGTTCCGAAAGCCGGATCTGGTTCAGCTGAACCAGATCGACCCCTCGATCAAACTCGATATCCGTTATGCCACGAACCGAAATTTTCTGGGCGCGCCGCTCTACCTTGAAGCGCGAGCCTACATGCAGCGCCCTGCCGCTGAGGCCGTGATGAGGGCATCGCAGCGTCTGCACGCGCTGGGCTACGGGCTGCTGATCCACGATTCCTACCGGCCGTGGTATGTGACAAAAATGTTTTGGGAGGGCACCCCGCCAGAGAAGCGCATCTTTGTGGCCGATCCTGAGCAGGGCTCGCGGCACAATCGTGGATGCGCGGTAGATCTCACCCTCTACGATTTGAAGACTGGTGAACCGGTTCGCATGACGGGCGGCTACGACGAGATGTCCGAGCGGTCCTATCCGTTCTATCCCGGCGGCACTGCGCGCGAGCGTTGGCGCCGCGACCTTCTGCGGTGGGCGATGGAAGCGGAAGGTTTTACCGTCTACGAAGAAGAGTGGTGGCACTTCGACTATAAAGACTGGAAGCAGTACCCGATCATGAACCTGACCTTCGAACAGTTGGAGAATTCCCGCCCGTAATCGTGCAGGTGCGATCTTCACGAATCGCCGGCGGGGTGGCGTTGCAGCAGAACGTCTCGAGGCCAGGCGGATGACAGTTCGCGCCGCTTCAAGAGCCACTAGCCGACCCGCGCCCATAAACCATTGAAAACAAAGAGCAAATAATTTCCTTGCTCCAGCGCATACTTGAAAAAACAGGGAGCAAGGAAGGGGGAGCAGGGGCGCGAACGATCAGCGACAGAGGAGCAAGAGGAGCGAGCGGAGCTTTCTATTGGCTACTCCTCCGGCCTTTTCTCCAGCTCTTCGCCAAATCGACCCGGAAAAAGTGGCCAAAAACGATCGAAAACGGCGCAAAACGGTTGTGCCAACGCCACGAAATCGCCCGAATTTGAAGGTTTACGCCCACTTGCGGTGAAAAATGGCAACCCGCAAAACTTTAGGCGAGGAATGGCGCCAGCTCGGTTTGCGCACGGTCTAGATCTTCGGGCACGCCGATGTCGAGAAAGTGACCGTGCATCTTGTACGCGGCGGGGCGCAGGCGCGCGATTTCCGGCATAAAGAAATCCGTCTCGATGGAGAATTTCTCTCCGAGAGCCGGCGGCCAATCGATGTTCCGGGAGAGGACATACGCGCCGGCGTTGATCCATCCCGGGATCGGGCCCGGTCCGGACTGGCTCTTCTCTTGAAACGCAATCACCCGATTGTCCTCCACGACCACGCGACCGTAGCGAGCGACGTCGGGCTGGTGGACAACGGTCATGGTTGCAGCGGCGCCTTGCGCCCAGTGGAATTGCATCAGGCGAGCGTAATCGATCTGGCGGAATGTGTCGCCGTTCATGGCCAGCACCGCATCATCGCTCGCCAGCCGGAGCGCGAGACGAATGGCTCCTCCGGTCCCCAGCGGCACATTCTCGATCACATAATCGACGGACATTCCCTGGAAGGATTTGCCAAAGTGATCCTGAATGACGGTGTGCAGATGGCCGACGGAGAGCAGAACGCGCGTGCATCCGGCGCGTTGGAGCTGGGTGAGCAGGATTTCAAGAAAGGGACGGCCGGCAATGAGTGCCATGGGCTTGGGCACGCCCTGAAGGCGCGACCCAAGCCGCGTGCCCAGGCCGCCGGCGAGAACGATGGCTTCCATCCGCGTTTATCCCTTTGAGACGGCCGGCGCCGCGGCGAAGTACTCGCGCTCCACTAGCATGCAAAAAAGATGCTCGAGGGCCAAATGCGCCTGCTGGATGTACATGGTGACCTCGGATGGGACCGACAGGCAGTGGTCGCAGAGCGGAGGCATTTTGCCGCCGCTCCTGCCCGTGAGCCCGATGGTAGTGATCCCTGCGCTACGGCAAAGCTCGAGCGCGCGCAGGATGTTGGGCGAGTTGCCCGAGGTGGAAATGGCGCAGAACACATCGCCCGGTACCCCCAGCGCTTCAATCTGGCGCGCAAACAGGCGCTCGAAACCGTAGTCGTTACCGACGGCGGTAAGGATGGAGGAGTCCGTGGTGAGCGCGACGGCGCGCATGGCGGGACGATCGCCGGCCAGGCGGCTGACAAACTCCGCGGCCAGATGCTGCGCATCGGCGGCGCTTCCGCCGTTGCCGGCCACCATCAGCGTGCGGCCGGATCGGAGCGCTTGCGCGGTGACGTGGGCAGCCGCGACGAGGGTTGCATGCAGCCCGCTGTCGCGTGCTACCGCTTCCATCACGCTCAATCCCTCAATTAGCTTCTCGCGCACCAGTTCGGCCGGCATATCGATCAAGATATCAGTCAAGGCACTCTCCACACCTGCACGCCGGCGGGCGTAAAGTGGCACGCGTATGTGGTGCCGTCGGCATGCCGGCCGTGCAACGCAGCGGCAACTTGGTCCTTGTGAATGGGATCGACCAGGAACATCATGAACCCGCCGCCGCCGGCTCCGGAGATTTTGGCGCAATGCGCGCCGGCTTTGAGCGCACATGCGTAGAGAGCCTCGATCTGTTCATTGGTGATCTGGCTGGCCATTCTCTTCTTTGACTCCCAACTGCTGCGCAGCACTTTGTGCAAGCCGTGAAAATCGCCGCGCAACAGGCACTCCTTCATCCGAAACGCCTCTTGCTTAATGGCGTGCATGGCGTCGAGCGCCAGCTCGTTTCGGTCGCGCACGTTGCGTGATTGCTCCTCGATGATGTCGGCCGAAATGCGCGATTTTCCGGTGAAATAAAGCAGAAGTGAAGCTTCCAGCTCGGACACGACCCAGTCCTTGATGCGCAGAGGATTCACCAGCACATGGCCGTTGCGGCCGAACTCCATGAAGTTGAAGCCGCCGAAGGCCGCTGCATACTGGTCCTGTTTGCCTCCCTGCAAGCCGGCCTCCTCTCGCTCGATGATGAAGGCTGTTTGGGCAAGCTCATAGTCGCCGAGGGGCAAATTGAGCCACTCAGCGTAGGCGGCCAGCATGGCAACGGTGAGCGTGGACGACGATCCAAGGCCGGAGCCGGCAGGCACGTCGACGCGCGTGCTGATGCGGACGCTCAGGGGATTTCCCTGGTTGAAATTGCGAACTACGTGGTTATAAACGGCCTTGAAGAGATCGAGGCAGCCGTCGTTGGGCAGAAGCGGCGCCGCCGCATAGCTCGAGTTCTCATTCAGGTCGGCAGAGATAAACTCGACTGCGCCCGTGTCCAGCGGCTCGAGCGCGGCGTAGGCGTAGTAGTCGATGGTGGCGTTCAGAATGGCGCCACCAAATTCGTCGCAATAGGGGGAAACGTCGGTGCCGCCTCCCGCCAGTCCCAGCCTCAGCGGCGCTCTGGAGCGGATTAACATACAGGGCTCACGATGTAATAGTTCATCTTACGGCTGAAAGTGCGAAGAAGGGAATTGACCGAAATGAGTCTGGCTTGCCATACAACGTGAGCGCGGCACGGGTGATTCCCGTGCCGCGTGTTGAGGTGGGTTTATGAATGCGGTAAAAGGAGCAGGCCGGCTTCAAGTACCTTCTCGGTCAAGCGGTCGAGCGCCAATGGAAATTTGTACGACATTGCCCGCACGCTCATGCCGAGCAGAATGGCCGCTTCTACCTGTGTATATTCCTGAATCACAACGCGGCTGAGGATCTCGCGATCGAGCCAGCCCAGTTTGTTGAGGCACTTTTCAATATCGAGGACGAAGATAACTGCGTCTTCGAATGTGCGTACCGGGCGGCTGGATGCCCATCCGCGCCCCACCGGATCGCGCAAGATGGACGGCGCCCTGCCGAGCAGCATGGATGCCAGCAGATAACGCCGCAGCAGGCTCTCAGTATGCTTTCGATAGAAGGCCAGGCTGTCCGGCGGCTTGTCCGGCGCCCTTGCCTGATCGGCCACTGGCTGTGGCTCGGCTTTCGGCTGGCCTCTTTTGTGTTCAATACACCAGACTGCATGTGCAGTGCTGGCCTCCCAGTCCATCGGCAACGGCAGTGCAGCGCTCATTGTGCGCCTCCTGCCGCTTCAGCAACCGCCCAAACCCTGGAAAGCAGTTTGGTGCTGGGCCGACCGCGCAGCTTGCGGCTCTCCGGCGATGGGAACGGTCTAAGTTTTAAGTCACACTCCCTGCAATACACGCTCCTTTGCGTGTGGGTACGATACCAAAGGCAACCGCAACCCTCGCAAACCTTCAATTGCACGCGCACTTCCATGACTGATTCTCCGTACTTCTTTCCTGTCCCGATGAAATTTTGTAAGGCTGGTTATTCCCCGGGGTGAAGAGAACCAGGCGAAGCATCTCAGGTTTCTATTGTCCCGATGGGGGACTGCTGCCTGTGCTCTCCTGTTTTCTGTCATGAACATTGGCGCGCAGATCATGGAGCCTCCCGATTGGTTTGCCCAGTGCCCAAGGGGCGCATGGGTGTGAGAAAGGAAAAGCCTGTGGAATGAACTCCCACAGGCCTATGTTCACTGGCGGCCGCGAAAGGCACTTTTCCGCCTTCGCTCAAAGCTCCGGCAATGAGACGTTTCCTCAAAGATTCCCACAAACCAAAACGTGATTTAGTAAACCTAATGTAGGGAAATGGTTCTTTAGCGTCAACGCTGTGACCTTAGTTTCCCTTCAATCACTTTTCAATCTCCTCTCAGACGCTCAGAATAAAGGCAACCCAGCCCTGCTAACTTTTCCACCAGAAAGCATAGGGGATCTGTGCCTATAGCTGATGGCGAAATTTCCACAAGATGAATCTCACCCAGCTGCACGACCGCCTCCGCCAGGAACTGCTGCGCAGGATACAGCGAGGAACGCTGAGTGTGTCGCTGCTGGGGCGGCAAACCGGCTTTGCGCAGGCGCATCTCTCCAATTTTCTGCATAGCAGGCGGCAGCTTTCGCTGGAAGCGATGGACCGCATTCTGGCCGCGCAGCACCTGACGATTGCGGAGCTATTGCCGGTCCTGGGGCGCACCGGTACGTGGTCCGAAACCAAGGACGGCAGTGCGGTTCCAGTCGTCTCGCACGCCGCAGCATTATTCGACGCCATGATCCGCCCGTCGGCGGTTCAATCGATACTGCAACTGCCTGCCGCGGCCCTCCAGACAATTCGCCCGCGGGCTTCGAGCTCGCGGCAAGCGTGGCAGCGGTTCGTGGCCGTGCGCGTGCCATCCTCCGATGCCCTGGCGATGGAGCCCCTGGTTTTGCCCGAGGCCATCGTGCTTATCGACCGGCACTACATTTCGCTGTTGCCATACCGCCCTAACCGGCCTAATCTCTATGCGGTTCGAAACGGCTCGCATTTGACCTTGCGGTATGCGGACTTTTTCTCCAGCCGTGTGGTTCTGCGGCCGATCAACACGGCACATGCGGTTCAGCTCGTCGAGGTCGAGGCGGGGGAATCCCCGTGCAGCATACTCGTCGGCAGAATCGCTCTGATTCTGAACGAGCTATGAGCGGAGCCGCCCTGGGCCCGCCCAACGGGCTGGTCGTTCATAAAGTGCTATACGTGCCGTCCGCCAGATCCCGTTCGGCCTCGGCCAAATCCTGAAGCCGCCCGAGATCGCGCCAATAGGATGCGTCGGCGCGAAACCCGATGATCTTTTCACCCCGGGCGGCGAGGCGGACGTAGGCGTCGACGATGGAAAATGTGCCTTGCTCATCGAGCTTGTCGAAGATGCGCGAAGAGAGGACGTGGATGCCGGCAAAGGCGAGAAGCTTGAAGGGCTGAGACGGGCCGCCAGGCCCCAGTTCGCCGTCGTGAGCGGTGCCACGGCCGCGAAGCTGGCCCACTTCATCGAACAGCAAAGGACGAGAAGTCGGGCGCTGCTGAACGGCCAACGTGGCCAGGGCATTTTGTTTGGTGTGGAAGCGCGCCATGGCCGCCAGATCGATGGTGCTGAGAACGTCGACGTTATGCAGCAGGAATGGCTCGCCGGGTGCGGAGCGGGGCTCAAGAAAGAACCATGCGGCTTTTTTCAGTCCTCCGCCGGTATCGAGCAGTGTCTCTTCGCGAGAAATCTCGATGCGCATGCCGAAGCTGCGATGGGCCGTGAGGTATTCGGCGATCATGTCAGCACGGTGATGCACGTTGATAATGACGTCGCGTACGCCGGAAGCGCGAAGCCGGGAGAGAGCGAGTTCGAGCAGAGTGCGGCCGGCGATGGTAACCAGAGCTTTGGGACGATCGTCGGTGAGGGGGCGCAGGCGCGTACCGAGTCCCGCAGCAAGAACCATGGCTTTCATTCAGACGGATTCTCCCGACTTGCCAAGTTTCTCGAGCTCCATGTGCCGGACGACGACTTCAACTCCGTTGGTTGCGCGTAGATGCCTTGCTAATTGCTCCGCGAGATAGACAGACCGGTGCTGGCCGCCGGTGCAGCCGAACGAGACCATCAGATCAGTGAAGCCGCGACGGCGATAGCTGGCGACGCTCTCATCGACCAGCGATTGGGCGTGCGAGAGAAACTTGCGCACGCTATCCTCGCGTTCAAGGAATTCGATGACCGCCGGGTCCCTGCCGGTCATTTTGCGGAACCGCTCTTCCCTTCCAGGGTTAGGAAGGCTGCGTGCATCGAAAACAAATCCGCCGCCATGCCCCTCGTCGTCGGCAGGCAATTGACGGTGGAAGGAGAAGCTGAAGATTCGCACCGTCAGGCCCGTGTGCTCGGGAGCCAAGCTTAGAAGCTTCTGCGACGCCTGCATGTTATCGAGGGCGTCAAGCAGCGCGGGCAATGCGATGGGCAACTTGACGTTGGCAGCCAGCCAGCGCAGATTCTTGAGCGCGTAGGGAACGCTTTGCAGGAAGTGCGGCTTGCGCTCGTAGAATCCGCGGAAACCATAAGCCCCCAGCGCCTGCAGAATGCGGACGTAGACGTAGGGGTAGTAATACTCCATGAAGGCGTCGCCATTGAGGTCAATGTGGCCCGCGAGGCAATCGAGATAGTGGTCGAGAAGCTGTTGGCGCAAGATGGGCGGCAGATCGGCTTTGCCATCGAAGAGCAGCGACGCGATGTCGTATTGCAGCGCTCCTTTGCGGCCGCCCTGATAGTCGACAAACCAGGGCCGGCCGGCGCGCAGCATCACATTACGCGACTGAAAATCGCGATAGAGAAAGTAGTCGTGCGGCGCAGCCAGCAGAAGCTTGGTGAGACGGCTGAAATCGAGCTCCAGCGCCTGTTCGTTAAATGAGATTCCGGCAAGGCGCAGGAAATAGTACTTGAAGTAGTTCAGGTCCCAGGCGATGGATTGGCGGTCGAAACTGGCGCGCGGATAGCAGACCTTGTAATTGAGGTCGCGGCCCGCCTCGACCTGGAAGCGCGGCAGCACGGCCACGACATTGCGGTAGGCCTCGACCACTGGCTGCGCAATGGACTCCCCGGACCGGTTTGCGCTCAGGAAATCGAAGAGCGTGGTGTCGCCCAGATCTTCTTCGAGATAGGCGCCCTGGCTCAGATCTTCGGCATAGATTTCAGGAACGGGCAGTCCGTGGCGGCGAAAATGTCGGGAAAACTCAAGAAACGCGATATTCTCTTCGCGCACGGAATAGAGAACGCCGATGGCGCTGTGCGCTCCGCCGGTGAGTCGAAGGATGACGCGGCCCGAGCCGCCGAGCTGGCCCTGCAGCGGCTGCGACTGCCCGGCCGGCACACAGAAATGCTGCTCGAAGAGCCGTTTGAGAACTTCCATAGTGCTTCGACCAAGATAGCCATGCCGGGGAAGCTGGCGCAAGGCGGGCAAGAATTTTCGCAATTACCTGCAATCCGATTATCGGATCCAATTACGGCAGCAAACCGCATGGGCGGTCTCAGTCTGCGTCGTGCGCTGTCTCCGGATTATCGAAGCAGGTGTAGCGCGAGATGAAGTTCAAATGCACAGTGCCCGTGGGTCCATTGCGCTGCTTGGCGAGAATAATCTCTGACTGGGCGCGCTCCGATTCGGTCAGCTCCTCGTCGCGGTTGTAGTAGGAATCGCGGTGGATGAAGGCGACCACGTCGGCATCCTGTTCAATGGAGCCGGATTCGCGCAGGTCGCTGAGCATGGGGCGTTTGTCTTCGCCACGGCGCTCGCTGGCGCGGGAGAGCTGCGACAAGGCGACCACCGGCACATGAAGCTCCTTGGCCATGGCCTTCAGCCCCCGCGTGATGGCGGTGACCTCCTGCGTCCGGTTCTCGTAGGCACGGCGGTTTCCGGCCGCAGGCAACGTGGCTGACATGAGTTGCAGGTAATCGACAACCACCAGATCGAGTGCGCCGTTGTTTTGCTTGAGCCGGCGCGCCCGGGCACGCATTTCGGCCAGGGATGAGCCGGCAGCGTCATCGATAAAGATGCGCGAATCGACCAGAAGGCCCAGTGCGTCCTGCAGCTTCTGCTGGTCTTCGCCGGTCAGGAAGCCGGTCTGCAGGCGGCGCTGATCGACGCGAGCCTGGGCCGCCAGCATGCGGCGCAGCAGCGACTCCTTGCTCATTTCGAGGCTGAAGACAGCCACCACAGCGCCGTGCCGCACCGCCGCATTCTGCGCGATATTGATGGCCAACGCGGTCTTTCCCATGGAGGGCCGCGCCGCGATAATAATGAGCTCGCCACGCTGCAAGCCGCTGGTCATGCGGTCAAATTCATAGAAATCGGTGGCCAGGCCGGTGATCTCGCGGCTGTGCTTGTAGAGGTTGTCGATGGAGCCGAAGGAATCGCGGACGATGACATCGATGGGCTGCAGGCCCTGCGTGAGGCCCGCTTCGCTCACTTCGAGCAGTTGCGATTCGGTTTCGTCGAGAACGCCGATGGCGTCCTCGCTCTGGTCCGCCGCGCGCGCGATGGCGGCCGAGCAGATGCTCATGAGCCGGCGCAGCAGGCTCTTGTCTTTGACAATGCGAATGTAGTCTTCGATGACCGGCCGGCGCGGCAATCCTTCAGTAAGCGAGGCCAGATAGGCTACGCCGCCGACGGATTCGACCTCCTTGTAGCGGGCCAGCTCGTTAGAAAGGGTGACAATGTCAACGGCGCTGTCCGAGTCGATTAACTCGCCCATGCGCAAGAAGATGCGGCGATGCGACTCGAGCGAGAAATCATCGGGTTTGAGGACTTCGGCGGCCTCGGCGTGGGCGGCGTTATCGAGCAGGATGGCGCCGAGAATGGTCTTCTCCGCATCGATGTTCGCGGGCGGGCTGGCTTCAAGGGAGAGGTCGGGGGTGGTGGCCATATCAAAAGAGTGTAGGCCACAGCCGGGCGCCCCAGAGCTGTGCAGAACCCGGCCAGTCACTGGAAAAATATGCACGCGCGTGCAAGCGCCCCATGCTCAATGACCTGCACGAGCGAGCGGCACCGGAGGGATGATCGCGTCTCAGCTATTCTTTGCGGGAACCTTCGCGCCGGCTTTTCGCGCCTCCGACAATCCAATCGCGATGGCCTGCTTTCGGCTCGTCACTTTTTTGCCGCTGCGCCCGCTTCTCAATTTCCCTTCTTTCATCTCGCGCATCTCTCTCTCGACGCTTTTTCCCGCCGCGGGCGAGTACCTGCGGGACGATTTCCTTCTGCTGCTCGTGCTCTTCTTGGTTTTCCTGGTGGCCATGGCGTCTCCTTCCCATATGAGATGCAAGCTAGCTCGAGTATAGAGTTTCAAGAAGCTTGCTGGGGAGAAATGCAGGTGCCTGTTCGACACGGAGCGTCCACCGCGACGGACGCTACTGGCTCAATGCAGGCTCTGAAGCCGGCCGTTCAAAATGGATTTATGTGACAGTTCTGGCGCGCGGGGCGTTACTGAACAATGACGGTCAGTTTGGAATTATGCGTGATCCCGTTGGCGGTGCCGGTGATGAGCACGGTGTAGGTCCCCGGGGGAGTGCCGTTGGCGGGGGGTGGAGTGCTCGAGACTCCACGATTTGCGCCGCCGCCGCAGGCAGAGAGGAAACATGTGGCCAGCAAAATCGTCAGGCAAGCGATGGCGTTCCAGCGGCGCCTGCGCAGGGGAAGCACGAGTACAACGCAAAGGGCCAGGCCGCCGGCGCCGAGCCAGCGCGCGTGTCTGGGGCGAGCCAGAGGATCGACCTGCGCGGCGGCGCCGGGAATGGTGGCCGTGATGATGAGCGTGGCCGAACCGGTGCCGTTGAGCTGCGGGGACTGCGGATTCACACTGCAAGAGAACTGGTTCGACGAGGGCGCGCAACTGAGATTGACAGTGCTGTTGAAGCTGTTGATCGAAGTCAGGTTGAGGGCAACCGATTGGGCGCTGCCGCTCCCTACCGTGACCTGTGGCATTACAGGAACGAGCATGAAGTCGCCAACCGTCTGGTTCGCGGTTACGTTCAACACGTTGCTGGTGGCCGGGGCGTAGTTGGCATCTCCGGTGTAGATGGCGACGAGCTGATTTGAACCGCTGTTCCAGAACCACGCGGGACTCACGGCGAACGAGTCGGTGCTCGTGGCGCCCGTTGTGGAGGCAGCGAGAGTATACGATGCGAAGGAATTGCCGTTGTTGTAATAGAAGATGGTTCCCGTCGGTGCAATGCCGTTGGTTCCCGCTACCGTCGAGGTCAGCACCGCTTCCTGCGTGCCCGAGATGCTATCGGGCGACATGCTGATGGTTACGGTTGGGACAGGCTGCGGAGCGACTGCAAGCACGTTGACGTACGCGATGTAGAACAGTCCGTAGGTTTGCCAGTTGGTATCGCCGCTGTATTCAAACTCCGGCATATAACCGCCGGCGGCCAGATTTGTGAATGTCACCGTCGCTTCGGAATAGAGGCCATAAATCCCCGTCGCCGGCACGAGAGTGGCTGTTGTCGAGTAGGATCCGGCTCCCAGGCTCGAGCATGGGTTGGCGCCGACACTGAAGTTGGTATTGAGGCAAACAGTGACCGTGCCGGTAGGACCGGCGGTTCCCGGAGGAGCGGTGCCGCCGGTCAGCGCGCCCACTTCAGGGCCCACTTGCGCGGTAACGGTGACACTGCTGCCCGGATTGAACTCCCAGCCGGGCCCTTCCTGCGACTGGGGCGCGATAACGTTGAGGTTCATCGCCGGATAGCCTCTGCCGACGGTGAGAGTTACCGGGGCGGCGCTTGAAGCCTCGAAGCTGTTATCGCCGGGGTAGGTGGCGCTGGCGGTGTGCGAGCCGACGGTAAGACTGGGCATGATCCACGAGGCGACACCGCCCACGTTGAGAGGGATGACGGTGTTTGCGCTATCCACCGTAAACGTGACGTTGCCGGTGGCGGAGCCGTCGTTGACCGAATTCGTACCCTCCAGCATCGCCGTCAAATAAGCCGGCGTGCCATAGGTGAGAAGCGTCGTGGGAGGGTTGCCTCCAACCTGGAGAATGAGCTTGGAAGGTTCGGGCTTGACGGTGACCGTTTGCGGTGAGGAGGTGCTGCCGGAGAAGACGCCGTCGCCGCCATACTGTGCCGTGAGTTGGTAGGTACCGCCGGGCAACGTGTTGATGGCCGCGGAACCGACGCCATCGTTGAGAGTGATCGCGGTTTGGCTCGCGTTTGAGGGCAAGGAATTGCTGAGGATGGCGACGGCCCCCGTGGGCGTGCCGGAGCCGGAAGCAGCGGAGACGTTGGCGGTAAGGGTCACGTTGTTGCCATGTGTAACCTCAGCCGGGGAAACCTGAAGCGTTGTGGTCGTGGATTGGAAAGTGATGGCATTCCAGTTGTTCACCAGGTTGGCGGCATCCACTGAGCCCCATCCGCTGGCAAGATCGAAGCCCAGAGTGGCGGAGTACACGGTTGACTCGCCAGAGTCAGCCGTCATGCCGTCGACGCCGAGCGCGCAATCGGAATCGCCCTCGACGCAGAGATCCCAGTTTCCGCCCAATGTGATGTCGTGAAAGGCAGAGGGGCTCTGCTGCGCCAGGGGATAGATTGTTGCGGCGGCCTGCCCCTGGCGGCCGTATTTCTGATCGACGAGAGCCATGATACCGGCCATGGCGGGCGTGGAAGCGGAGGTTCCCCCCACCAGATCGAAGCCGAAGTTGCCGCTTGCGTCGGGCACGCAGGCGCCTTCGTAGTCGCAGGTAATATAGCCGGAGTAATTGGCCCCGTTGGAGGCGAAAAGCGCGACGTCGGGGATGTCGCGCGCACCATCGGAGGGAACGCCCGGCCCGGATTGCCAGGATGGCTTAGCATAGCCGCCGGCGCAAGATGTGCCGGCATTCACCGTGGTGCAATTGCTCGCGCCGCCTCCACCGGCATAGATTTCGCCGCGCGCCAGACCATTTGAGATTGCATCGAGGCCGAAGGGATCGTTCCACACCTGCTCCGTCAAGGGAGATTTGAGCGAACCTTTGGTGACAGGATCGTTGGTGGCGTTCCAGAAGGTGGATGCGCTGGGTGCGCCGGAGGCGTAATCGGAATAGTAGAAGTCTGTGCCGCCGGCGGCGACGTTCCAGGGCGTCGAAGCCAGGCCATTCACCGCGGGTCCGAGGTCAGATGCGGAAAGAAAGTACTCTTCTTCCGGGACCTGCCCGAAGTCTCCGGTCGCCACCACTACTGTTTGCCCCTGGGCTGCGGCCTGCTCCCACAAGGCGCTCCAGAGCGCATTGCCGCTGGCTTCAAGGTCCTGCTCGCTCGCGCCCCAACTGACGCTGAGCACGTCGGCCTGGTTGTCCTCGACAGCGCGCAGAGCGGCAAGCGCCAAGGGGTCCTGATAGGGCGAAGCGGCAGAGATGTAGAGATTCACCGTCGCTCCTGGCGCGACGGCTCCGGCCAGCTCCACATCGAGGTACGATTCGGTATCACTGGAGCTGATGATTCCCGGGTCGCCGCCATCGAGGACCACTTGGACGGGATTGGCCGAGACGCCAAAAACGCTCCTGTAGTCGTTGGCGAGACTGACATCGATGTTCGATTCGTCGATGATGCCGATGGTTCTTCCCGCGCCCGTCACGTTGGCGGCATACAGCGGGGCAAGATCGTATTGCGTGTAGAAATCGGCGGGCACAACGCCGTAAAGAAGGGGAGACCAACTGGAAGGCAGATCGAATTCAGGCACAAACTGCCGCGCCGCGGCATCGTAGTATCCCTTTCCACCCGCCTGCACCTGTGGCGACGCGTGGAATTCGTCAAGCGGAGACAAGCTTTTTACGATGCCGGCAAGGGCCTGAGGAATTTGCACCTCGGTGGAGTTGGCGTGGTGCAGCGCGCCGTTGATCATGTACTCGTGAATTTCGGTGTGGAAGGCAGCATTTACTTGGCCAACATTGCCTGAAAACTCGATGAATCGCTGCGCCCGCGAGACGCGGTTCACGCTGAATCCGGAAGCGCGCAGCCACCCCGTTACGGCATCCATATCAGAGGCGGCAGGCCCGAATTGTGCGCCAATCTGTTCCGGAGTCAGCCATTGGTGGTAGCTCGGCGAGCCGGGAGTGTGCAGATCCTTCAGCAATTGCTGGAAGGCGGCTTCGCGCTCGGGGGGACGATTAAGGATGAGCAGCAGCCGTTCGGCAGGCGTGGATGGATTCACAGCTCCGCGATCGTAGGCCGTCTGCGCCAATCTGTGCGCACTGCCATGCAGTGTGACGAGCTTGGAATCGTCAACCGGCTGTGTGACCAGCGGCGTGGCTGGAATTTGGGCGGCAAGCGAGAGCGAAAGGCAGCCTGGAACTAGGAGGATATATAAATTCCGTTTCACGGCAAACCTATGGTGCTTCCTGGGCGGTTACAGGAAACCTGCGCACACGTGCTTTCTGGCGTGAGGCTAGTCGGATTATACCCGAGGAGTCCGCGTGATGTGACGTTAACGGCCCCCGGCTACGCGCGAGTTCATGCCAGTGAAGATCGCCTCGAAGTTGCCGTTTTCGGCGGCGAAGCGCAGGCGCTTTACGTTTTCCACGCAAATTTCCGGCGGGGTCGGCTGTCTTTTGAGAATCTCCATCGCTTCGGCGATGAACTGATCGAGCGGCATGGCTTGGGGGTCGTTGCGACCGTCCATCAGATCAGTGGCCACGTAAGGAGGAATCAGTTCCAGGACATCGATGCGGGTGTTGCGAAGCTGGAAGCGGAGCGAAAGCGTGTAGGAGTGGATGGCGGCTTTGGTGGCGCAGTAAGTGGGGGTCAGCGCCAGTGGCAGAAAGGCAAGACCCGATGAAACATTCATGATGGCGGCGCGCGCCTGCTTTTCAAGATGCGGCAGCAGGGCGGCGGTAAGACGAATGGGACCGAGGAGGTTGGTGGCGATGATGGCTTCAGCGTCGGCCAGATCGGCCGGATGCGCGAGAAGGTCTTCGCGGCGCATGATGCCGGCATTGTTGATAAGGAGATTGAGAGATGGAAATGCGGAAACAGCGTGGGCTGCGAAAGAGCGGATGCCGGCGGCATCACGCACGTCGAGCGGAAGAGATTTTATGCCAGGATTGGCGGCGATAGTCTCGTCGAGAGCCTGCTGCCGGCGGCCCGCGATGACCACCTGGTTGCCGAGCGCGTGGAGAGCCTCGGCGAGCCCGCGGCCGATACCGGAACCCCCGCCCGTAATGAGGATGGTATTGCCGGAAAGTTGCATGGGTCTGACTCCTCCCATGGGCATCATAACCGGGTTGTGGCAAGCGCAGGTTAGCGCCGGAAAGAGGGCATCGGCTTTGGGGCGTAGGTGTTACTTTCCGCGCAAAATTTCGGCGCCGGCGCCAGCCAATCCGGAATGGAATCTGACATACTAACAAGATGTGCCGGACGGCATTTAGTTGAGATAGGAACGACCGTCAAAGTGAAACCCGCAATGCGCCGTGTGGCGCTGATCTACAACCCGGCTTCCGGCCAGTACTCCGCGCGGCGGAGGTCGGCGATTCAGGCTGCCTTGGCCGTTTTTCGCGAAGCCGGCGTTGCCGCCGAAGCCTTCGAGACGGGCGCGCCAGGGAGCGCTGTAGCGCTTGCCTCCGAGGCGGTTCGCGAAGGGTACGACGCCATCCTGGCCTGTGGCGGGGACGGCACGGTGCATGAAATCGCGCAGAGCCTGGTCGGGACCGATGTTGCATTGGGAGTGGTTCCGCTGGGCACGGCCAACGCACTGGCTGCGGACCTGGGCCTGATTGCATCGCCCGCCAAAGCAGCGCGCAAGTTGCTGGATGCTACGCCGGCGCGCGTTTCCGTGGGACGGATACATTTTCGCGACAACGCAGGGAACCCCGGCTCGCGCTACTTTGTCGTTGCCGCGGGAATCGGGTCCGATGCATTGCTGATGGCGCGATTGGATGCGCGTTTGAAACGGCGGCTCGGATACATTCTTTACCTGGTGGAAGCCTTTCACATCTGGGCAACTTCCTCCTTTCCTCTTTTTGAAGCGATTCTTCCGGCCAATGGTCATGGAAGCCGGCGCGTTGTGGATGTATCGCAATTGCTGGCCGTGCGGGTGCGCTCGTTCGGCGGTGTTCTGCGCACGCTCGCTCCCGGAGCCAGTTTGCGCAACGGCAATTTGAGCCTGCTGGCGTTCAAGACCCAAAGCCGCCTGCACTATCTTTCGTTCTTGCTGGCGGCCGTTGCGGGAAGGCAGACCTTCAAAGGCTCAGTGGAGTTGCTGGAGACCCCATCCATCGAGTGCCGCCTGCCCAACGGATCCAAGGAAGAATTATTCGTAGAAGCCGATGGCGAGGTCCTGGGATCTCTGCCGGTGCGGCTCGAAACGGTGCCGCACTCGCTTACGCTGCTCATTCCACCAGGCGCGCAGCCGTAGCGCAGCTTGGATCTCATTCCTCATAGAGATAGCCTTTCGCGGTGAGCTGAAAATTGAGCAAGTCGTTGGCCGTCCAAGCCTCGCCGCGGCCGAGTTCGCGCGCCAGCAGATTGGCGGCGGCCGGCGCGGCTTCGATAGCGGCGCGGGCATCGAGGAACAGGGCGCGCGTCCGCCTCGCCAGCACATCCTCCACCGTGCGCGCCATTTCGTAGCGCGCCGCCCAGACCACCTCGCGCAGTTTGAAAGGCAGGCGCGGGTGAAGCAGGTTGTCGAGGCAGGGCTCGTCGGCTGAAAGCGCACGCAATGCGGGCAGATCGGCCCCATAAACGCACTCCCACGGCGAGTTTGCCACGGTTGCGTCGGGCGTCCAGCCGTGCAGTTTCAGATCCAGCGTCGTGGAGACCCGCCTGGAAAAACCGGCAACCTGCTCGGCGCGATCGATGGTGTCCTGGCCCATTCGGCGATAGGTAGTCCATTTACCGCCGGTGACGGTGACGAGGCCGTGCGGAGAAACCAGAATGGTGTGGTCGCGCGAAAGTTTCGAGGTTTTGGCGTGGCCCTTGCGCACCAGCGGGCGCAAGCCCGACCAGACGCTGAGAATCTCGTTGGGGTGCGGCGCGCGGCCCAGATAGCGCGCGACATGGGCGCAGAGAAAAATCTTCTCTTCGAGCAGCGCTCGCGGCTCAGGAGACGCGGTTTCAACCGGAACGTCGGTCGTGCCGACGATCAGCGCTCCGTGCCAGGGAATGGCGAACAAGACGCGTCCGTCGGCGGTATTGGGAATCATGAGCGCCGTGGTACCGGGGAGAAACCAGCGCGGAAGGATGAAATGGGACCCCTGGCTGACCGCCAGCAGTGAGCCGCGCGGGCGTCCGTCGAGTGCGATGGTCTGCTCGACATGAACGCCGCAGGCATTGATCACCGCCTTTGCCTCGAGAGGAATCGAGGCGCCGGTTTCGCGGTCGCGCGCCTCGACCCCGGCAATTCTGCCGTTGCGTTCGATCAGGCCCGTAGCTTCAACGTAGTTGACAGCGAATCCGCCGAGGTTTTCGAGAGTGCGCAGGAGCGCGATGGCGTAGCGGGCATCGTCAAATTGGCCGTCGTGATAGAGAACGCCGCCGCGAAGACCTTCGCTTTTGATTCCAATCAGTTTTTCAAGAGTGCTTTCGCGTGAGAGCAGTTTGGAATGACCCAGGGACAACCGGCCCGAGAGCCGTTCATAGATTTTGAGGCCGATGCCGTAGTAAGGGAGCGAAGAATAGCTGTACGCGGGAACGACAAATTCGAGGTCGTGGACCAGATGAGGCGCGTTGCGCAGCATGTGGCCGCGTTCACGCAAGGCGTCGAGAACCAGGCCCAGGTTCATCTGCTGCAGATAGCGAACACCGCCGTGGACGAGCTTGGTACTGCGGCTCGAGGTTTCCTGCGCAAAGTCGGCTCGTTCGATCAGCAGCGTGCGGTAACCGCGGCAGGCCGCTTCAACAGCGGCGCCCAGGCCCGTGGCTCCTCCTCCGATCACCAGAATGTCCCAAGGCCGCGTTTCGCGGCCCAGCTCATGCAGAATTTCCTGTCGCGTGGCCACGCTGGAGATTTCCTTTCCTTGCCGCCGCAGAAATGGATCTCAGGCATGGCGCCGCCGGCCGCTGGCGTGCGCAGAAAATCCAACGGCCGGCGAGCCGGGCCATCGCCTGAATCAACCTGGATGCTCTTGTTGCGCCCCGGCTCTGGTCTCTACGGGGGCGCGCGTCATACCGCGGGCCGAATCGCCGCGGGCTGAAAGGCAGCGACGCCGCATCGATGGTGCAGAGCCGTTGCAGATTTCAGCTTACCACTGCTCACGGAGAACTACCTTTGCTGGCGGTCGGAAACGGTTGTGCGCTGTATTGAAATGGGAGCAGGATGCGACGGTTTTCACCCCACCCCGGCCGCAAATTCGAAGGCCCGGCGAGGGTGGGGCGCCCGCTCGATTACCGGGTTAGTAAGTGACCTTCAGGGCGAATTGGATAATGCGCGGCTCCCATGTGCCGGTGATGGTGCCGCCGCCGTTGCTGGTCGGTGCGGACGTGTTGTTATCGGTGCCTGAAACCGTGCCGCCACCCGAGCCGCCCGGCAGGTAGAGGTTGGTGTGGTTGAAGATGTTGTAAAACTCCGAGCGGAATTCGATCTTGACTCTTTCAATCGGGGTGTTGAACCGTTTGTTGAAGTCCAGGTCAGTCTCGTAATAAGCGGGCGTGCGTCCGTAGTTCTTGGGCAGGTTGCCAAAAGGGCTGGAGATGGTGCCGCCCGCCGTCAGCGCGCTGCCAGTGGTGTAGGTCGATGGAAGCGTCAGTGCCGCGGGGTTAACGTACTGGACCGTACCGTTGGCCAGCAGTTCCTGTTTGATGTAGGGAACGCCGGGGGTGAGGTTGGGGCGGTAGAGATTTTCGCCCCGCCAGTTCTGGGTGAGCTCAGGCGATACGGCATTGGCCGCGGCCGGACTGTAGGTGAGGTTGAACGGCGTTCCGGCGTCCATGGTGTTCACGCCGCTGATCTGCCATCCGCCCAGGATGGCATTGGTGGGGCCGTTCGCATTGTTGAGAAAATGACGGCCCTGGCCGAACGGCAGGTCGTAGACCAGCGTAGTCACATTGGTGATGGGCAGGTTGTAGTCCGACTGACCGTAATCGGCCTGGATGTCGTCGCCATTTTGTGGGCACGGGGTATTGGCTTCGAGCGTTGAGGATGCATTGTCGAGCGCGTGCGACCAGGTGAACGAGTTCAACAGCGTTAAACCGCCGGTATACTGTTGCTGGTAGCGGGCCTGCAGAGCGTTATACGCGGAGTGGAACTCACTCAAGGCCTGGGTGATGTCGCCGTTCAGGAAGGTTGGATAGGTGGTTGGGTTGTTCAGCAGGTAACCACCCCAGCTCATATAAGGACGCTGCCACTGGTTGGCGGCAATCCCGGGGAACTCGCCCGCCGTGGTGAGCGGCAACGCCGGATTCTTCTGGTTCGCGTTAATGAAGCCCTGCAGATGCACGCCGTGGTTGCCCACGTAGGCCACGTCGAAAATAATGTTTTTGGCCAGCGACTTTTGTATGTCGAGGAACCAGCTCTCAGCGTAACCGTCGCGCGTATTGGGCGGAATGGAGTCGATGTCATCGGTGCCGGCACTGAAAGTGTTGGCCAGATTGCCACCGCTGGAGTTGCTGGGAAAGCCCTGCGACAGCCTGACAAAGCCGTTGGTGGTGCTGACAGTGCCCGGGTTGCTGACCACGGTATAGAGAGCGAAAGGCGCGTTGATAGCAAGGTTATTGCCCGATCCCGCCCGCCAATAGTGGACATACGCGGAGCCGAAGCCGCCGCGCACCGCAATGGTCGGCGTGACGGAGGCGGCAAAGCCGATGCGAGGAGCCCAATCGCTGAGGTCGGGATTGACCAGAGATTTGCCAAAGACGCCGCTGCCACTGTAGGGAACGATGCAGGCGACGCTGCCGCACATCGGGGAATCAGACGACGTAAAGCCGGGCTCCAAGGTCCACATGTTGCCGGTGGCGAGGTTGAAGTTGGAGATGTAGTTATTCCGCTCCCACCAGGGCGAACCGTACTCCCAGCGCAGTCCCAGGTTGAGGGTCAATCTGCTGGTGACCTTTAAGTCGTCCTGCGCGTAGGCGCTGTCCATTGACTGGAAGACGTGGGTGATGTAGTACGTGGCCAGCGAATAGGCGCTGCTGGTGCCAAAGAGAAAGTCAGCCCAATAAGTATCGCCGACTTTGCTGGTGTTGGGGCATGCAGCGCCGGCCGATGTGGGGCAGGCGCTGTAGCCGCCGCCGAAGGTAAAGGAGCCATAGAGCGGATTCGAGTCTTCAATCTCCTGCCAGACTTTCTCCCACTCATAGCCAAATTTGAGGGAGTGCCGGCCCTTGACCCAGGAGTAGTTGATCTTGGGGTCGAGGAGCGACGGATTCTGCCACTGCGGGTTCGTGCTTTGGCGGCCAAACGATGTGAAGCCACCCGAGATGGCCATGGAAGGCAGACCACCGGAGACGTCGGCGATCGTGGGCAAGCCGGGAATTTCGCCGGCAGGAAAGGAAGTGTTGCCGACGGCGAAGGTCCACTTGCCGGCCCGGGTGCTGGAGAGCGCGAGCCGCGCATCCAGGAACCGGTTGGAGCCCATGGCGTGATTGAAGCCCAGCGCAACCTGTTCATCGTGAGTGAGGATGTCGCCGTTGGTCTGCATGTCGATCGGCTCGGGGAGCAGGTTGAAGTTTTTGCCCGTCTCCTTGCGATCGCTCACCTTGAGGAACCACGAGGTACTCGCGTTTTGCTGGTAGTCTAGCCGCAGGTCGCCCTTATCGGCGCGGTCAGTAAAGGGTGCATTCAGGGGGCAATCGTTGGTGGCAACGCCCGATGAAGTGCCGGTCGTCACCTGGCACTTTCCGGGCAGGGCGTTCAGATAAAGCGAGGCAATCTTCAATGCCGTAGGATCGGCATCGGACTGGGCCTGCGCGGGCCAACTTGTGTAAGGCGTGCCCGCGGGGATGTAGGTGCCGGGGCTCCAGGGATCCTGCACGGCAACAGCCAGCTCCCCGCTGAGTTCGTTGAGCGTCGGAACCGTGTCGATCACGGTGGGCGTGAGGGTCTGGCGGAATCCCTCGTAGTCGAGAAACCAGAAGAACCTGTTCTTGACGAACGGGCCGCCAAAGTTGGCGCCGAATTGATTGCGATTGAAGAGGGGTTTAAAGAACGGGTACTGGGCGCCGGTGACGGCATTGTCGGTGATGGGCTTGATGTAGCCGAAGGCATTCAGATCGGTGTTGCGGATGAATTCGTAGAGCGTGGCATGGATATCGTTGGTGCCGCTCTTGGTGGCCACGTTCACCGTGGCCCCGGAGGAGCGGCCATACTCGGCGCTCTCGTTGTTGGTGACTACGTCAAACTGCGCCACCGAGTCGGGAGGCGGCTGGATGATCTGGTTGTCGAAGCCCTGGTTGCTCTCGCCATAGGCGTTGTTGTCCATTCCGTCGATCAGGTAGTCATTGAACATGCTGCGTTGACCGTTCACGTTGAACGATCCAGCACGTGTAAATGAAGTGACAGACGTGGTAGTGGCGTCAGCCGGGGCTCCATGAGCGCCGACCACATAATCCACGAGGTCGGAATAGTTGCGGCTCACCAGCGGAAGCGACTGCGTTTGATAGTTGGTAATGGTCTGGTCCTGCTGGCTGGACTCGGTCTCAAGCTGCAGAGCTACGTCGGTCACCTCGACCGTGGTAGCCTGCGCCGCGCCCACCTTCAATGTCAGATCGATGCGCTCGCGCGTGTTGACGGAGATCGTGATTTGTTTTGCCTCGGCGATGGCGTAGCCTGGCGCGCTGGCGGAAACACTATAAACGCCCACGCGCAGCCCGGGAGCTTCATAGTCGCCGCTCGCGTCGGTCTTGACAGCTGTAGCGACGCCGGTGGCGTCATCGGTGACGGTGACCGTCACGTTCGGAACCGCGGCTCCGCTGGAGTCGTGAATCGTCCCCACCAGGTCGCCAAGGTCGTATTGCGCAGTGGCCGGGCGCGATGCAATCAGGAACAGAAGCGCCATTGCCAGATGAATCCACCCGCGACCGATGACCCGGAATTTCGTGATGAAGCCGATTCCGGCCGCTTGCCTCACAGATCGGTTTGTCGAATGCATATTGCCTCCCAATTTCCTGATCCTGCTTGCGATGGACTGTGCGCCCCGCATGTCACGGGGCCTTATGGGCTTGCGAAAGAATTCTCTTCCAGCAGTTCGTTGTGGTGGAGTGAGCGCCGAATCCAAGACTCGTCTCCGAATTATGCCGGCTTCGGTTCAGACATGTTTGCGGTGTTCCGCCGCAGTAGGCGCGGCTTAAGACAGGCGCGGAACTTGTCACTGCACCTCGAATCGTCCGGTGCATGACGGTCAATGCCATCCTTGGTCACGTCCGTTAAGATTCCGAGAACACATCATGAAAAGTCGGCAAAGACAAAAAAACCATCTCAAACGCGCACCTGAAACACACCAGTCCATGAACAAGCGCCCAGTTGGTTAGAGGTTGCGTTTAAAGATGGATTTTCTCTAAGCTCTTTTTCCGACCAAGGACCCTAACAAATCCTCAAGACGCGAGTCAAGAAGAAACTGCCGTCCAGGGTTTCTGCAGCAAGGCTATCCTGCGTCCGTTGCGAGTTTGCGGCATGCGGAATCAGGCAATTACGCTCGCCGGTGCGGTCCAGGTGCGATGCTGGCTTTCGGCCACGCCGCGGTGAGTCAGCGTGCCCAGCCAGGTGTTCAGCCCTTCGGCCAATCCGGCGTCCTGCCGGAGCGCCTCGAGCGCTCCGAGGTTGGCGATCCGCAGAACGTAAGGGAAAGTGGAGTTGGTGAGGGCCAGCGTGGAGGTGTGGGGCACGGCGCCCGGCATGTTGGTGACGCAGTAGTGCACCACACCATCGACCATGTAGCTGGGGTTAGAGTGCGAAGTGGGCCGCGCTGTCTCCACGCATCCCCCTTGATCGATGGCGACGTCGACAATCACGGCGCCTTTCTTCATGTGCGAGACCATGCCGCGCGTCACCAACTTGGGCGCGGTTGCGCCGGGAATGAGCACGCCGCCAATCACAAGATCGGCTTCGCTTGTGGCGCGGGCGATGTTGTAGCTATTGGAGGCCAGCGTATAGAGGCGCCCACCGAAGATGTCGTCGAGGTCGCGCAGGCGGTTCAGGTTTACATCGATGAGCGTGGTCTTGGCGCCAAAGCCGAGGGCGATGCGGGCTGCATTGGTGCCGACCACGCCGCCGCCCAGGATGGCTACATGCGCGGGAGGCACTCCAGGCACGCCGCCAAGCAGAATGCCGCGCCCGCCACGCTCCTTCTCGAGGTAGCTGGCACCCACCTGCACGCTCATGCGCCCCGCGACCTCGCTCATGGGTGTCAGCAGCGGCAGGGTTCCCTGGCGGTCGCGTACGGTTTCGTAGGCGATGCCGACAACCTTCGATTCCAGTAGCTTGTCAGTCAACGCCGGCATCGGCGCCAGATGCAAATAGGTGAAAAGCACCAGGCCTTCGCGGAAATAAGCGTACTCTGGCTCGATGGGTTCTTTGACCTTGACCACCATTTCGGCCTTGCCCCAGACAAATCCGGCGTCACCGGCAATCTCCGCGCCGGCATGCTGATACTCGTCGTCGGGGAATCCGGATTGCGCGCCAGCCTGGGTTTCAACCAGCACCTTGTGACCGGCTTCGGCGAGGGCCTTGACCCCTGCCGGAGTGACTCCGACACGCGCTTCGTTGTCCTTAATCTCCCTGGGAACGCCGACAATCATCGTGGACTCTCCTTCTGGGTCTGTGGCTGGAGGGGATTTTACGGCGCAATCTGCTTTCAATGTGTGCAAATATCGTGATAAAAGAGAAGAATGGGAACAGAACGTGAGTCAATAGATCGTCTGGCGCAAGATTCGCCTGAAGCGATCGAGCCACCAGCGAGCGACGCAGGCGGCGGAAGCGTCTTGGATGAGCTGGACGCCGCGATCCTTCGCTACCTGGCGCGCCATGGCCGGGCTACCAATTACGACGTCGGCGAGGCAGTGGGGCTGTCGGCCTCAGCGGCATCGCGGCGGATTCTGGCGCTGGAGGCATCGGGCGCCATCCGGGGCTACCGCGCGGTCATCGACGACCGACTGCTGGGCAAGCACATGACGGTTTACATCCGCGTCACGCTGGAGCGGCAGTCGGCGGCGGTGCTGGGCGCCTTTGAGGCCGCGGTGCGCCACTGCCACGACATTGTGAGCTGCCACCTGTTGGCCGGACAGTACGACTACATCCTGGTGGCGCGGGTGGCCGGAATCGACGACTACAACCGCCTGCACCAGAACGAGCTTTCGCGGCTGCCCGGCGTGATACGGCTGGAAACGAGCTTTGCCCTGAGAGATGTGCTCGAGAGCAAGAGTTCGTAGACGACGCCATTGACATTCGCGCTGTCCCACCCTTTCGCCGAAAAAACCGGCGAAAGGATGGGGCACGCCACAGTCCAGGGCTGCAGAATCAATCGCAGATCCTTCACTCCGCTTACCCGTGATTGCGCCGCAAATCACGGGGCCCCAAGCGCGCTCCGTTCGGGATGACAGCCGTAGGATTTTGCCAGCTAAACAATTGCGCTAATCCATGTCGATGCGGGCGTTACGCCAGAGGTCGAGGTCGCCCTCCTGCCCGTAGCGATCGATCTGTTTGAGCTCCGCCGCAGTGAACTTGAGTTTTTTCAGCGCGTCGAGTGAGTCGTCGAGCTGCTCAACGTTGCGCGCACCGACGAGCGCCGAGGTGATGCGCTGATCACGCAGCACCCAAGCAATCGCCATTTGGGCCAGCGTCTGGCCGCGGCTCCTGGCAATTTCATTCAGGGAGCGAACGCACTTGATGTTTTTCTCGCTGAGGAATTCCTTGAGAAGCGAGGAGTTGGGCAGCTTGGCACGCGAATCGGCGGGGATGCCCTTTAGATATTTGCTGGTGAGCAGGCCCTGGGCGAGCGGCGAGAAGGCGATGCAGCCCACGCCGAGCTCTTCAAGCGCGGCCAGCAGGCCCTCTTCGATCCAGCGGTTGAGCATGGAATACGAGGGCTGGTGAATGAGCAGCGGCACACCCGTGGATTTGAGGATGGCCGCGGCTTTGCGGGTGCGTTCGGCGCTATAAGACGAGATGCCGGCGTAGAGCGCCTTGCCCTGGTGGACGGCGGAGACGAGCGCGCCCATGGTTTCTTCGAGCGGAACGTTATTCCACGGGCGGTGGGAGTAGAAGATGTCGACGTAGTCGAGGCCCATGCGCTTGAGGCTCGAGTCGAGCGAGGCGAGCAGATATTTGCGCGAGCCGCCGATGCCGTAGGGGCCGGGCCACATGTCCCAGCCAGCCTTGGTGGAGATGACCAGCTCGTTGCGAAGGTTGCGGAAGTCCTTCTGGAGGATCTGGCCGAAGTTCTCTTCGGCGGAGCCGTAGGGCGGGCCGTAGTTGTTGGCGAGGTCGAAGTGGGTGACGCCGCGATCGAAAGCGCGGCGGAGGACGGCGCGGCCGGTCTCGAAGACATCGGTTCCGCCAAAGTTCTGCCAGAGGCCGAGCGAGATTGCGGGCAAGACCAGGCCAGATTGGCCGCAGCGGCGGAAGGAGGCGGCGTCATAGCGGTTTGCGTCGGGTACGTAAGTCATGAGAGCTGGTTCTCCTGTAGGGCCGCGGCG
>JASHQH010000262.1 GCA_030037635.1 Acidobacteriaceae bacterium | reverse complement strand
CTCGGGGACGGGTGCCGTTTGTGAACGAGGAGAAGCGGCTGGAGCCGGTGGACATGCACTACGGCGATCGCGTATCCGACGAGATCATGTACCACCTGCCGGCAGGAATGAGCGTGGAAGGTGCGCCGCAGGACGCAAGCATCTCGTGGGCGGGCCACGCGGCGTTCGTGGTGAAGAGCCAGAGCGGCACCGGGCAGATCACGGTGGCCGACTCGCTGGCGAGCGCCTTTACTTTTGCCAAGCCTGAGGAGTATCAGGATCTGCGCGGGTTTTACCAGAAGGTTGCGGCGGCCAACCAGGAAGAGATCGTGCTGTCGACGACGGCAGCCGGCGCTGCGGGAAAGGGGAAGTGATGCGCGGACGAATGGGCTTCTGGTGCTTTCTGGTGGCTGCGTTATGCTGCACAGCGGCGCTCCTCGGCTCGGGTTTCGCCTGGGCCAGGGACAAGCAGGAGCCATTGCCGCAGTGGGCCGGCGATGTGGCGAAAACGCCCACCCCCGCTTACGCAAAGGATTCGTCGCACGTCATCCTCTTCGATGAGTACATTGAAACAGTCGATGCGCAAGGCCGAGCCGTGGAGCGCGAACGCGAAGCCATCAGGATTCTGCAGCCGCAAGCACGAAAGGAGAGCTGCAGAGTGGCGTACGACGTGGACGAGAAGATCAACTATTTCCGTGAGTGGACGATCGGGGCCGACGGGAAAGAGTATCAGGCCAAGGACACGGACTTTATTGACGAGGGAGCCGAGGAGGAGGGAATCGTGAGGGACATTCCCATTCTCCTGCAGACGGAAAAGATCCGCATCGTTCACCCCCCTGCGGCCGACGTCGGGGCCACCATCTTTTGCGAATCAGAGGAGCTGATGGCGCCGTGGCACCAAGAAAAGGACTGGGAGATTCAAAGCGGCGTTCCGTTCGTCTTTGAGGCGCTTGAGGTTGATCTGCCACCCGGGCTCAATTACGCGGAGGCGTGGCACCGTTTCTCCGCGGTGAAACCGGTGGAGGTGGCTCCCAACCATTGGCGCTGGGAGATCAGGGACATGCCGAAGCTGGATCTTCGCGACGTGAAGGCAAGACCCGAATGGGAGGCGCTGGCCGCGCGCATGTACGTCAGTTGGGGCGAGGCTGCGGTGCAGGGGACGGGCAATCAGTGGCGCGCGTTGGGGATCTGGTATACGAACCTGGAGACGCACCGCGCCGATCCCACGCCCGAGATTACCGCTGAAACCCAGCAACTGGTCGCGGGCGCGCCAGATTGGTTCGCCAAGCTCACCAACATCACCGAATATATTCAGAAGAATGTCCGGTATTTCGTGGTTGAGCGCGGGATCGGCGGATTCCAATCGCATCCAGCCGGGGATATATTTCGCAACCGCTACGGAGATTGCAAAGACAAAACCACGCTTCTGATTTCAATGCTTCAGGCGGCCGGAATCGGAGCCGACTACGTTCTGGTAGATGACCGGCGGGGTGTCGTTGATCCCGAAGCGCCCTCCCTGTACGGCGACCACATGATCACCGCGATCGAGATTCCAGCCGACGTGAAAGATTCACGGCTGCAGGCGGAGGTTACCGGCAAGGACGGCAAGCGATACCTGATCTTCGATCCGACCAATGAGCGTACCCCAGCGGGAAATCTTCCCTCCTATCTGCAGGGGAGCTACGGGATACTGGCTGCGGGTTCGGAGAGCCAGTTGATTGCGCTTCCCGTGCTTTCTCCGGATTTGAATGGCACAGACGAGAAGGGTTCGTTTACGCTGGCTGCGGATGGCGCTTTGTCGGGAACAGTCGATACCCTGCACAGCGGGCCGGAGGGCGCAGACTACCGACTCTTCCTGAAGTACACGGATGATAAAGAGCGCCGCGAGATTTGGGAGAGGCACGTTGGAGAGGATTTGCCGGGAGTGATCCTGGATTCGTTTCAGTTTGTGCAGCCCTCGTCTCTGGCCAAGCCGCTTGAGTTGAGCTTCAAGGTGACGGTGCCCAATTACGCCCATCAAGCCGGCCCTTTACTGTTGGTGCGGCCGCGGGTGCTGGGAGATTTGTCCGACCCCCTCGAGGACAAGCCGCGACACGTGCCCATCGACCTGTCGGCGACGGGCCGTTGGCGCGACAGCTTCGACATTGCGCTGCCGGCGGGCTACGTTGTGGATGAAACTCCGGATCCGGTGGATGTGGATATGGATTTTGCCAGTTACCACTCGGCCACCACGGCCAAGGGCAACGTGCTGCACTATGAGCGCGAGTACGTAATCCGCGAGGTGGAGATTCCGGCAGAGAAGGCCGGGGAGTTTCGCAAGCTGGAAGGCGCCATCCTTTCCGACGAAAAGGGTACCGCGGTGCTGAAAAAGGAGTAAGCCGGTTGCGGGTAGGATGAAGGGGAAGGGGTTTTTCCTGGCTTTCACGGGAAAACCAGAAGTTACGTGCCTTGCAAAGCTTGATTCCCACCACATTTTTGCTACAGAAATCGGGGAAAGTGTGCCCTATACTCCGATTGGAGTGAGGTTCGCCCCCTGATCGACGCGGCCTCCTCAACTATTTCTATGGCTACTCAACTAAACCGAAAGCGCGTCTACGAGCCACCCGCTATTCCGGATCGCCTTTACTTCAAGATTGGAGACGTGGCCCAGCTGTGCGGCGTAGAAACCTACGTTCTGCGCTTCTGGGAGTCGCAGTTTCCGCAACTGAAACCCAACAAGAGTGGAACCGGTCAGCGGCTTTATCGCCGCCGCGACGTGGAGATGGCGCTGGAAATCAAGCGCCTGGTTCACTCCGAGGGGTACACGCTGGTGGGCGCGCGCCAGGCCCTTGAAGGCACGCAGCGCCGGCCGCGCGGCAACAACGTGGCTGCGCAAAAAGGCCTGCATGTGGCGGCCGAGCAGAATAAGCGGGGAGATGCAGTTGCCGCGGCCATCGGCCATGCACGGGCCGAGCTGCGCGAGCTGATCAGCCTGCTGGGCACGCCGGTGCGGCAACCGGCAAGGCCTCGCGGCCGGCTGACCGCCTTCGCCGCTACGGGATCGCTCTTCCCATCGTAAGTTCGGCGATCACGGCATTTTCAGATTTTGCGCTACTCGACCGCGGATTCTTCCGCAGCCGGCTCTGGCGAGGCGGCGGGTGCTTCTGCTGCGCGCTCTTCCTCTTCAACTTCGGCTTGAACCTTCACCGACACGCGCGCGGTGACCTCGCGGTGCAGGCGGATGGCGACGGTGAAATCGCCTACGCTCTTGATGGGGTCGCCGAGCTGGATCTTGCGGCGGTCGACCTCGTGGCCTTGCGTAGCCAGCTCGTGAGCGATGTCAGCCGAAGTGACCGAACCAAACAGATGCCCGGCCTCACCCGCTTTACGCGTAAAGCTGAGAGCGATCTCGTTGAGCCTGGCGGCCAATTCCTCAGCCTGCGCCTTTTCAGAGGCGGAGCGACGCGCGGCAGCGGCTTTCATCTGCTCGATGACGGCCTTGTTGGCCGCGGTAGCCTGCATGGCCAGCTTGCGCGGCAGCAGATAATTGCGGGCATAGCCGTCGGCCACTTTCACCACTTCTCCGCGAAAGCCCAGATCGGCTACATCTTCTTTCAAAATTACTTCCATGGGAAGATCTCCAAATCTCTCGTTCCCGGCGGTGCGGCCCCGGGGTTAAAGCCCCAAGGCAACGTTCTGAGCCGGTTTTGGCACGACTGAAGTCATGCCCTGATACAAATCTGGAACGGCAACCACGCCGTTCGCAAAGTGCCAAACCGCTGACGCTCTGTTAGTGCCTGGTGGCAAACGGCAGCAGCGCGATGTTCCGCGCCTGCTTGATGGCGCGGGTGAGGCGGCGCTGGTGGGTGGTGCAAACGCCGGTCAAGCGCCGCGGCACGATTTTTCCGCGCTCGGCGACAAACTGCTGCAGCAACCTGACATCGCGGTATGGGATGGCATCGATCTTGTCGGTGCAGAATTTGCACACTTTCTTGCGGCGGAAGAACTTACCTCGGCCGCCGGGACCGCCTGCGCCGCGGGGTCCGCCACGCGGGCCGCCGCCACCGCCGCCGGGGCCCGGCGCGGATTGTGGAGTTGGGCTTGCGTCCGCTGCAGCGGGCGCCTTGGCTTGGGTCTCTTCAGGCATCGTGTTTCCTCATTTCATTTCTTGCTCCGGCACGGCCGGAGAATTC
>JASHQH010000261.1 GCA_030037635.1 Acidobacteriaceae bacterium | reverse complement strand
CAGGCGGCAATCGGCGCCCCGCCTAACTCCGCTAGCTCCGCCAACACCGCTAACTCCGCCGCTTTACGCATTAATCGCCATCCCCTCCACCGCGCCGTAGGCATCCAGCATCGCTTCGCTCAGCGTGGGATGCGCGTGAATGGTGAACATCAGCTCGTCCACGGTGCCTTCCAGCTCCATTACCGCAACCGCCTCGGCAATCAGCTCCGTGGCCTGCGGCCCGATGATGTGCACCCCCAGAATCTCGCCGTACTTGGCGTCGGCCACCACCTTCACAAAGCCGTCGTGACTGTCTACAATCGTCGCCTTTGAGTTGCCCGCGAACGGAAACTTGCCCACCTTGATCTCGTGACCCTGCTCCTTGGCCTGCGCCTCGGTCAGGCCCGCGCTGCCGATCTGCGGCTCGGTGTACGTGCAGCTCGGAATCCGATCGCGCCGCACCGGCCTGTACTTCCGTCCCGCGATCTTTGCCATCGCCACCATGCCGCTCATTGCGCCCACGTGCGCCAGCTGCGGCAGCCCGGCCACAATGTCGCCAATCGCATACACGCCCGGCTCCGCCGTCTCCTGGACCTCGTTCACCTTCACAAATCCGCGATCCAGCTCCACCTTCGTCTTGTCCAGGCCGATCCCGCTGGTCAACGGCCCGCGTCCCACCGCTACCAGCACCCTCTCCGCTTCCTTCACCTGCGGCTTGCCATTCGCGTCGGTATAACTCACCTTCACGCCCGCGGCCGTCTTCTCCACCTTGTCCACCTTCGCGCCGGTCTGTGTCTCAATGCCGCGCTTGCGGAACACCCGCGCCAGCTCCTTCGAAATCTCGTCGTCTTCTACGGGAACCAGGCGCGGCAGAAACTCCAGAATCGTCACCTCGGTCCCAAAGCTGCGAAAAATCGACGCAAACTCCACGCCCACTGCGCCCGCTCCAATCACGATGAGCGACTTCGGCGGCGCTTCAAGCGACAGAATCTCGATATTGGTCAGAATTGTTTGGTCCGCCTTCAAACCCGGCAGCAACTTCGCCTCCGACCCCGTTGCCAGAATCACATTCTTGGCTTTTACCTGGCTTTTCGCACCACTTGCATCCACGTCAACGGTATGTACCCCGTTTTGAGCCGGCCCGGTCACTCGTCCAAAACCTGAAAAGGTAGAAACTCTGTGCTTCTTCATCAGGAACTCGAGTCCTTTTACGTGCTTCCCGATCACGGCGTTCTTGCGCGCCAGCACCGCAGCCCAATCCAGCGTTCGCGCTTCAACGCCCTTGATGCCGAACTCATCCGCTTCCTTCAGGTAGTCCCACAGCTCGGCATTGAACAGCAGCGACTTGGTGGGAATGCAACCCACGTGCAGGCACGTCCCGCCCAGCTTGGGGCTGGCGTCAATCAGCGCCACCTTCAGCCCGTACTCCGCGCCGCGAATCGCCGCGGTATATCCCGCCGGCCCGCCGCCAATCACCGCCACGTCGTAAATCGTCTCTGCATTCGTCTCTGGCAAGGGAAGCTCCAGTCAAAGGTTGATAACCTTGATTTCCACTGTCCAGTCTATCGAAAAACTCCCTGATTCCTCGTCACCCTAGGTGTATCCTTTTTTGTGGCTCCTGCCTTTCGGGGCAATTCACCATGGGCGAATTCGACATTGAAAAATTCGAAGCTGACGGGCGTGAGAACGGCGTCAGATTCTGGTATGCCCATGAATTTATGAGGGCATTGGGATATGACTCCTGGATAACCTTCCAGAAGGTAATCACGAAAGCGATGGGCTCCTGCGCAAAGCTGGGGCTCGATCCTACCGAATCGTTCGCTCGCGAAACATACCTTGAAGGAGGCAAGGAATGCATCACCTACAAGCTCTCAAGGTTCGCCTGCTTCCTTGTCTCGATGCATGCGGATTCGAGCAAGCCTGAAGTTGCTAAGGCGAAGGCATCGCTAGCAGCAATTGCGGACCAGCTAATCGCGGAGCGAATCCGCGAGAGCGATCTCGGAAGAATCGAGACGCGCGAAGATCTGAAATTTGCCGAACGCGAACTGAGCGGCGTCGCCAAATCGGCCGGACTGCAAAGCTCCCATTTCGGCATCTTCAAGGATGCGGGGTTTCGCGGAATGTACAACATGAGCCTGAGAAGGCTGATGGAATACAAGGGGGTGGATCCGAAGAATACACTCTATGACTTCATGGGCCTCGAAGAAATGGCGGGCAACCTGTTCCGCGTGACTCAGACGGCGGCAAGGGTGAAAACGAAGGGCGTTCGCGGCCTACCCGCACTTCAGGATACGGCTCAACGAGTCGGCCGTGAGGTCCGCACAATGATGATAAAAAACAGCGGGGTGCCGCCTGAACAGCTGCCTGTGGCGGAAAACATCGATGGCGTTAGGCGTCGTCTCAAATCCGCTCATAAGGCGATGGCCAAAATGGATGAAAGTCGAAGAAGAAAAAAGCTTTCACCGTCAAGCTTGCTTCCCGACTGATGCGCCCCTGCGCTTAGTCCCCTCGGTATTTGGCCACTGTTTCAACAGCCACACGCACCATATCCGCTTCTTCGCCGAACCCCGCAATCCACCGCACCTCCGGTTCACGCCGGAACCACGTCATCTGCCGTTTCGCATAATTCCGGTGCCCCTGCTGCGCCGCGCGTATAGCCTCGTCACTCGTCCAGGAGTCTCGCAACACGCGTCGTGCCTGTCTGTACCCCAGCGAATCCAGCGCCTTCACAGGTCCAAACCGCGCGAGCAGCCCGCGCGTCTCGTCTATCAAACCTGCTGCGAACATCGCCGCGCAACGCTCGTTCAGCCGTGCGTAAAGCGCTGCCCTTGGCGGCTCCAGCCCGATGCGCAGCAGCCGGAACCCTTCCAGCGGATCACGCCCCATCACCTCCGACATGGGCCTCCGCGCCGCCACGCATACCTCAATCGCGCGAATCACCTTCGCCGTATCATTCGGATGAATCCGCTCCGCCGTCGTTGCATCCAGCCGCCGCAGCAGCCGGTGCAACCATGCGGTGCTTCCGTGGCGTTCCAGGCTCTGGCGCAAGCGGGCCCGCAGGTTTTCGTGCCGTGTCGGCCCCGCAAACAATCCCTCCGTCAACGCTCGCAGATAGAGTCCCGTCCCGCCGGTCACAATGGGTATGCGCCCGCGTGAGGCAATCTCGCGCAGCGCCGCTCGCGCCCGCCGGCTGTATTCGCCGGCGGTAAATGGCTCATCCGGCTCCGCGACGTCGATCAGATGATGCGGCACTCGCGCCCGCTGTTCGCGCGTGGGCTTGGCCGTGCCCAGCTCCATACCGCGATACACGGCCACCGAGTCGCAGCTCACAACTTCGCCGCCAAACCGTTCTGCCAGCTCCAGCGACAGCGCCGTCTTCCCACTTCCCGTCGGCCCCAGCAAAATCAACACCGGCCGTAAGTGGCTCTCGTCCAAAGCGCTCGCCGTCCGCGCGGGGCTTACCATCGCCACCACCCGGGCGGAAAGATCCACTTCGGATTGGTATGGAACAACCACCACAGGCAGATCACGCCGGCAAGAATCATCAGCCCGAACACCTGGTTGCGCCGGTACTGGCGCCGCTGCTCCTCGCGCCGGGCCTTCTCGGCCTCCTGCTCAAAGTGCGGCTTGATACGCGTCTCGGCCATGGCGGTGTCTCAAAGCCCGGCGGTTCCGCTCACGAACTCGCCACGCCCCAGTATAGGTTCGGGCAGCCGTTGCCCCATCCTTGGCGCGTTTTTGCGCCAAGGGTGGGATCGCACGAACTCCGCTGACTCCGCCAACTCTGCTGCGCCCCGTTTGACTTCCCCCGCCCTCTTTGCCGACGATTGTTCTTCCGGCTCCTGAAGAAGCTCACGAAAGGTCTGCCGCAATGAAAGTCCTGATCCTTGGTTCCGGAGGCCGCGAGCACGCCCTCGCCTGGGCCGTCGCGCGCAGCCCTCGTGTCGCGCAGATCGTTTGCGCCCCCGGCAACGGCGGCATGGCGCAAATCGCTCGCTGCGTTCCCATCGACCTCAAAGATCTCGCCGCCGTGGTGCGCCTGGCCGAATCCGAGAGACCCGGCCTCACCATCGTCGGTCCGGAGCTCCCGCTCTCGCTCGGCGTTGTCGATTCCCTCCGCGAGCGCGGCCTGCGCGTCTTCGGTCCCACGCGCGCCGCCGCCATGCTCGAAACCAGCAAAGGCTTCGCCAAGCAGTTCCTGCAGCGCCATAACATTCCCACGCCCAACTACGCGGTCTGCGCCTCCGCTGCCGAAGTCGCTAAGGCCGTCGAGGTCTTTCATCCTCCCATCGTGGTCAAAGCCGACGGCCTGGCTGCGGGCAAGGGCGTCATCATCTGCCCGTCGCGCCACATCGCCGTCGAAGCCGCAGGAGGTCTTTTCTCGGGCTCCTTACTGGGCGCGGCCGAGCACCAGGTGGTCATCGAGGAGTTTCTCAAAGGCGATGAAATCAGCTTCCTCTGCTTGAGTGACGGCAATCATGTCACGCCGCTCCTGCCTTCGCAGGATCACAAGCGGGTAGGCGAGGGCGACACCGGGCCCAACACCGGCGGCATGGGCGTCTATTCCACTGACTCCCTCCTCGATGCCCACATGTCCGAATGGATTCTGCGGCACATCGCCGAGCCGGCCATTCGTGGCATGGCCGGAGAAGGCACACCCTTTGCCGGCGTGCTCTATTGCGGACTCATGATCACCGCGCGCGGCCCACAGGTCCTCGAATTCAATGCCCGCTTCGGCGATCCCGAGGCTCAGGCCATCCTTGTGCGACTCGAAAGCGATCTCGTCGACGCCCTCAATGCCTGCGTCGAGGGCCGCCTGGCCGAAACAACGCTGCGCTGGAATGCGGGCGCCTCGGTCTGTGTCGTGGCCAGCTCCGGCGGATATCCGGGAGCTTACAAAACCGGTTTTCCCATTACGGGCCTCCCCGCTGCGGCACAGGTTCCCGGCGTGCAGATCTTCCACGCGGGGACGACGCTCGCCGGCGGCCAATCCCTTACTGCGGGCGGCCGCGTGCTGGGCGTCACTGCGGCTGCAGACTCTCTCGAACTGGCACTTGGGCGTGCCTACCAGGCGATGGCCGAAATCCATTTCGACGGGATGTATTACCGGCGCGACATTGGCCATCGCGCCTTGAAGCAGACACAATGAATAGGCGCCATTGGGCGCAACTGGCAACACTCATCCCTTGCCGCCGGAGCCCCTTCTCAATTCACGGGTGACCTGGTCTTCAGTCCTGCGCGGCCGTAGATACCGGCCCTGCGCTAGCCTTCCCTTGTTGCTTTTGGAAACACGATCGGCACAGCACCGGTCTGCCCTGGGTCGGCTTGAAGGGCACGGTCGTTTCCGTGCCGCACTCTGAGCACGTGGTGCGCGTTTCGGGCCGCACCCGTTGTGCTCCCCGCGTGCGCTTTGCCTTGCATTGCTTGCAGTGCTTGGGATCGTTCTTAAACTGCTTATCGTGGAAAAATACCTGCTCGCCCGCTGTAAATACGAACTCCGCGCCGCAGTCTACACACTTGAGAACTCGATCTGTGAACTCCATGGCCGGCTTCCCCCAACGGGGAACAGCACCGGTATCGGCGCGGCAATTGCGGAACTTGCCCGTCCCGGTTCCCCGTTCTCGTTCGTCCCGTACAACAAGGGCCCGGACCGCACCCAAATTTCAGCGGTATAAACCTCTGCCCGGACAAAGCCGGTCAGCTTGCCAAACCGCACGCACATGGCGCGCTTAAAACGACCTCTAGCGTTTCTCTAATTTTTGCGGGATTCCAACATCACGCCGGATGGTTTCTTCAGAGGGGACAAGCCACGCGGCTGCAATCAAACCAATCGCAGAAACTCGAGAAACGCTACCGTCAATTCGCGCCGCGCTGCGCCGTTCGCTCCTCTTCGGGAATTCTGCTTCTCTTCCGCCTTTTGCCGGCGAAAGCCGCAGGGACGGCGTTTCTCGCGGTGGGTTAAGAAATCATTCCTGCTCTTTGCGAGCCTTCTTGCGGTTCCGCTTCCGCGCCAAGGCTGCCTTGACGCGGCGCTTTTCGCCAGGCTTGAGGTAGTAGGAGTGACGTTTCACTTCCTTGATGATGTCCTCCTGCTGCACCTTCCTCTTGAAGCGGCGAAGCGCATTCTCCAACGGCTCGCCTTCCTGCACGCGAACTTCAGCCAACTCGTCCCACCTCCAAACCTGCTCAAAAGCTCCATCTATGATACCGTGGTTCCCGCCTTGCAGCCAAACTAGGGTTTACCCCGGGTGCTTGATACTTGAGGCAAGTGCCCTCGCGTCCTGGTCGCCAATCACGTCGATTGTGCGCTTATCGTGCAGCCGCAAGCCGGCGCGTACACTCTCCAGAGAGGTCGAAATGCTTCGAACCTACCAGGGCCATGCGCCACAGATCCCCGCTACCTGTTACATCGATCCCTCCGCCCAGATCCTGGGCGACGTCATCCTCGGCGAGCGCTCATCAGTCTGGATGAATGCAGTGCTTCGTGGTGACGTGAATTTTATCCGCGTCGGCTCTTGTTCCAACGTGCAGGACTGCGCAGTGCTCCACGGCCAGCGTCACCTCTACCCCGTCATCGTCGGCGACTGGGTCACTATCGGCCACAACGCTACCATCCACGGCTGCGTGGTCGAGGACATGTGCGTCATCGGTATGGGCGCGCGCGTTCTCAACAACAGCCGCATCGGCGAGGGCTGCATTATTGCCGCCGGCTCCGTGGTCGCCGAGCAAACTGTCATTCCCCCGCGCACGCTCTGGGCCGGCGTCCCCGCCAAACTCCGCCGCGAAATAAGCGAGAAAGACCGCGACCTCATTCGCGAATACGCCCAGAACTACCTCGATTACGTTGAGATTTATCTCAACGACCCTCCGCGAGCGATTCCTTGAACGCCGATCTTGAATTGTGATCACCAATCACTGACGACCGCATTTAGCCGTTGACCGTCACTTCGGCGCTATGCTATGCAATGCTTATTGCGGCGCCGTTCCCGCTCCATTCCCACCCAACCGCGGCGCTGATCTCAATCTTCACCGCCCTCGCCTCGGCGCGATTGGGCGCCGAATTCCTCCGTCACTCCGGAGAAGAGGTCACTATGCCCGAGCCAGGGAAGTTCCCAATACCTACCCCCGTAGTTGTAGCCGTCGTCGTCGTCATTGCGGTAATCGTCCTGGTCCACCAAAACTCCCATCAAGGCACCGGCTCGCCCGCCTCACCCGGCGCCTCCACCGGTCCGTCCGGCACCCCGGCCGCTGCCGCGCCCGCTTGGACCACGTTCCAGGATCCCTACGAACAAGCCTTCACCGTCGAAGTCCCCAAGGGTTGGAAGGTCGGCGGCGGCACCGACCGAGTGGGATTGCTTGACTACCGCTTCATGGTCGACCTCAACTCGCCCGACGGCCAAACCAACATCCGCATCGGCGACGCCGCCGTTCCCCCCTTCGCGCCTCTCGATGGGCGACATGCCGAGGGAACGGCCGACGATCTCGGCCCCGTTGCGCAAGCTGTCTTCGCCAGTTACCGCACCGGTCCTGAATTTGCTGTGCTCTATGCCCGCGTGCGCTTCTATCAAACCTGCCTGAATCCCACCGCCGATACCACCGACGTTAAATTCTCCATTCCCGACGTCGCCCCCTCCGGCCAGCAGTCCTCCGCCGGTCGCATCGCCTACTCGTGCAATTCCGGGCAAAAAGTCGCCTACGCCGATGCCCGCACCGTCCAGTCGCCCAATCTCTGGACCGTTATCACGCTGGCCAGCTTCATCGCTCCTCCGGCCCAGGTTTCGCTCGCTCAGTCCATCCTGGTGCATATGACGCAGACGTTCAACATCAACTCCGCCTGGATCCCTTACCAACAGCAGATGGGCGCTTTGGGCACTCAAATCATGGTAGCCCACACGCAACAGGTGATGGCTCAAATCACGGCGCAAGTGCAGCAGTTCGAACAAAAAATGCAACAGGAACAGGCCCAGTTCGACAGCTGGGACAATATCATCAGCGGAGTCACGCCCACCATCGATCCCCTCACCGGCCAGGCGCACGATGTGTGGTCCGGCGCCGGTAGCGAATACTGGGTTGATAGCCAGGGCAACGTGGTCAACTCCAACAGCATGCCCTCCGGCGGAGGATACACCCAGCTCCAGGTCCAGACTCCCTAACGCCGGTCGCACAAATTCGGTCTTTTTGAGGGACCCAAAGCTTGCGAGAGAATTCCGTTTCGGCCGGGTTCCGCGAAGGGCACACTCTCGCACGGCGTCTTTCGGTTTTCTGTTCCATGTTCTTCTCACACCGGCGGCGGATTCCGTCCCGAGAAGAACTTGCGCTGGTGCCAATAGGGATACACGGGCTGGGTCTCGCTTGCCTTGTCCAGCGCCGCCACCTGCTCCGCGGTCAGATTCCAGCCCACCGCTCCCAAGTTCTGCCGCAACTGCTCCTCGTTGCGAGCACCGACGATCACCGACGAAACCGTCGGCCGCTGCAAGAGCCAGTTAAGTGCAACCTGCGGCACGGTTCGGCCTGTCTCTACCGACACTTTATCGAGAGCATCGACAACCTTGTACACGTGTTCGTCAGGCACCTGCGGTCCGGCATCGGCGATCTTGTGCAGCCGGCTTACAGCAGGCAACCCCTCCCCGCGCCGGACCTTGCCGGTCAGACGGCCCCAGCCGAGCGGGCTCCAGATCAGCGCACCGACCTTTTGATCCAGCTCGAGCGGCATCAGCTCCCACTCGTATTCGCGGCCGATCAGCGAGTAGTACACCTGGTGCGCAACAAAACGCGTCCAGCCATAACGATCAGCCACGGCCAGTGACTTCATCAGGTGCCAGCCTGAGAAATTCGAGCAGGCAATGTATCGCACCTTGCCCTCACGGACAAAAGTGTCGAGTGTAGCCTGCACTTCTTCAATCGGTGTGAGCGCATCGAAACCGTGCAGATGGTAGATGTCAATGCAGTCAGTGCCGAGCCGCCGCAGACTCCCTTCGAGCGCGCGCCGCAAATGGTAGCGCGACGACCCCTCCTGGTTTGGCCCCGTTCCTGTCGGGAACCCCGACTTGGTTGAGATCAGCGCCTTATCGCGCTTCCCGATCAAAGCCTTTCCCAGGATCTCCTCGGACCGGCCATCGGAATAGCCGTCGGCCGTGTCGAAAAGGTTCACGCCCGCCTCGAAGCAGATATCGATCAGGCGGCGCGCCTCGTCCACGTCGGTTGCGCCGAACCCCTTAAAAAACTCGTTAGCCCCGCCGAAGGTCGCAGTGCCAAAACTCAATGCAGAAACTTTGAGGCCCGAGCCTCCCAGCAGTCGGTATTCCATGCGCATTAGGATGCATCCCACCGCGCGAAGATGCAACCGCCGCAGTGTAACGCTGATCTCCAGACCAGGTGGTAGACCGCCTGTCCTGCGGGCGTACATGCCGGCGCACTGGCGCAACCATACGCCCAAAATCAAATGCCCCTCGCGGCTTCATCGAGGGGCATTCTGTTCCCTGTTTTCTAATCCCTGTTCCCTGCTCTTAGCAGTTCAGCACATCCTGCAGCTTGCTCAGGGTGCGGTGAAGATCCTTGTCGTTGCGGCGTTGCTCGTCAATCTTTCCAATCGAATGCATCACGGTGGTGTGGTGCTTGTTGCCGAACTGGCGCCCGATCTCAGGCAAGCTGGCTTCTGTCATCTGCTTGGCCAGATACATGGCGATCTGCCGTGGAACGACCACGTTCCGCGAGTTGTTCTTCTGCTTCAGGTCGCTGACGCGCATGCCGAAGTGCTCGGCCACTGCGCGCTGAATCGCCTCGATGGTAATCTTGCGCACCTGCATGTCGATGAACTGCTTCAGGCACTGCTGCGCAGCGCTTAGCGTAATTTCCATGCGGTTCAACTGGCACCAGGCGCTCAGGCGCAGCAGCGCACCCTCGAGCTCGCGAACATTGGTGCGCACGTTCGAGGCCACGAAGAGCGCCACATCCGTAGGCAGTTGCACCTGCTCGCTCTCGGCCTTCTTCAGCAGGATGGCCACTTTTGTCTCGAGGTCCGGCGGCTGAATATCGGCGATCAGTCCCCACTCAAAGCGCGAGCGCAGCCTTTCCTCAATCTCCGTCAGTTCTTTCGGCGGCCGGTCCGAGGCAATCACCACCTGCCGCATGTTCTCGTGCAGAGCATTGAAGGTATGGAAGAACTCCTCCTGCGTCCGCTCTTTCTGCGAGATGAACTGGATGTCGTCGATCAGCAACACCTCCACGGTTCTGAAGCGGTCGCGAAAGCTCGTCATGCGATCGTTCTTGATGGAGTTGATCATCTCGTTGGTAAACTTCTCGGCCGAAACGTAGCAGATGTTCGTGGCCGGCTGCCGCCGCTTCACCTCGTGACCGATGGCGTGCATCAGGTGCGTCTTTCCCATGCCCACGCCGCCGTAAAGGAAAAGCGGATTGTAGGCGCGCGAAGGCCGTTCGGCCACGGCTAATGCCGCCGCCCGCGCAAACTGGTTGCCATTGCCAATTACGAAGGCGTCGAATGTATAGCGCGGATTGAGCTGTGCCGCGGTCGACCAGTCGAAACGCACCTGCTCCGGCGCGCGCGCCGCACTCGCCGGCGGCGCCGTCGGCGCATGACTGGGAATCGGGCCGAAGCCGCCATCTTTGCGCTGCGGAGGAATCGATGGATCTTCCTCCACCGTCACAAAGCTCACATCATCGAATTCAAGCGCATTCAGATCGATAGCTTCCTGAATCAGGTCGCCGTACTTCTCGCCAATGTGCTGGAATTCCGGTGAAGGCACGCGCACATACAACGTGCGCCCTGCCGCGTGGCTGAAACGCGTGGGCTTGAGCCAGGTTTCAAACGATTGCCGGATTACTTTCTTCTCTAAAGCTGAAAGAATCTGCAGCCAGGGATTGAGTGCCGAGGTCGGCGTAGTCGCAAATGCCATCGTGCAATCCTTGCTTTTTCCGCCGGCATGGCGCCGCGCGGTTCATGGCGCGGTTTTCAGGCAATTATTTCGCCGCAGCGCAAAGCTTCAAGCTTCGCGTCTCGCTTGCTACGGCCAACTACCTTTATACCGCTGGTCTGCCCTTTAAGATTTGACCTTGGGGCGCTTGAACAAAAATTCCGTTACGCAGAACGTAAGAAATTTCATGAGAAATTTCTGGAACGGTCCCGATAGTAGCACATCTCGCGGTCATTGCAACCCCTCTTTCACATAACTTTTCTCCTCTCCCTCTCAGTTGCACCAACGGTGGTGAAACTTCAGGAAAAAATCCCATGCATCTCCGTTGGAATCGTCAATGCGCCTATTGATTCGTTTTACTTCCGGTCTCTTTCTGCGGGCTTCTTCTCTTGAGATGCGAGACAGCTGAGTTTTGGATTGCCCGCATGATGCGACTACGCGAGCCGCTTCCTGGATTCGAAACTCCGCCTACGATATACTCAAAAAGTACTGTTATCACACAGACTTTCTTTAGGAAACAGGAGTGGGTCACGATGCCCAAGCGCACATTTCAACCCAATCGCCGCCGCCGGGCCAAGAAGCACGGCTTTCGGGCGCGCATGAAATCAAAAGCAGGCGCGGCCGTGCTCAGCCGGCGCCGCTCCGCCGGCCGCAAGCGCGTTTCTGTCAGCCCCGGGCACCGCGACTAGCTCCTCACCCGGCTCTCTTGTTTTGGACGCGCTGTGCGCTTCATCGAAAGCCGCTGCTCCTCGCCAGGCCTTCCTCATGAACCCTCCGTCCAAGCCGGTTCGGCTCCAATCGCTCGCCGCAGCGCGCCTGCGCAAGCACTCCGACTTCCAGTCCGCCTACGCTGTGGCCGGCAAACACCAATCCGCTTCGATGAGCTGGTTTCTTGCGGCGCAAATCCCGGCCGGAATCGCCAAAACTGCCGCCACGCGGGTCGGATTGACGGTAGGCAAGGTACTGGGCAAAGCTCACCAGCGCAACCGCACCAAGCGCCGCATGCGCGAGGCGCTTCGCCGCCACGTCGATCTCCTCCCCGTGGGTTGCGATTTGATCTTTCACCCCCGCCGCGACGTGCTCACCATGGACTTTGCGCAACTTGAAGCGGAGATTGTGCGTATCCTTCAGCAAGCACAAAGTGAGGCCGCGCGCGGCGCGAAATCCCCGCCGGCCGCACGCAAAGCACGAATTCGCCCTACTCCATGACGCGCCTCTTGCTTGCCATCCTCGCCTTCTATCGTCGCTGGCTCTCGCCGGCCTTGCACGCGTTGTCGCCGGGCGGTTGCAAATATCTCCCCACGTGCTCTGAGTACGCGTCCATTGCCATTGCTACGCACGGTCCGCTTCGCGGCAGCGCACTCGCCGCGTGGCGACTGCTGCGTTGCCACCCCTTTGCGCGGGGTGGACTCGACCCCGTCCCGCCGGCAGAAAGCCATGTCAGCCACTCTCGTTTTCCCCATTTACCATAGGATGAGCGGCAGCGCCTTTACCCGCTGCCGCAAACGATAGGAAGATCCCTTTGCCCGAGATCCACAATCCCAATCTGCAAACGCAGGGCTCCGGTAGCGGCGGCGGAACCGGCGGCGGCGATTTTCGCTCCACCATGGCCTTCATGCTGGTGATCCTGGCTGCCTTCCTTGGCTACCAGTACTTCTTCATGAAACCCAAGCCGCCCGAGCAATCGCACCAGGAGCCGCCTGCGCCGGCCCAATCGGCGTCTTCCCCCGCTACGCCAGGCCAATCTCAGCCAGCCTCAGCGAGTCAGAAACCCGGTTCAGCCGCTCCCGTCGCTACGCCTCAAATCTCCGCTGCCGCCGAATCCGAGACCACCATTGAAAACGATCTCTATCGAATTGTCCTCACCAATCGCGGCGCGCAGGTCAAGCACTGGATTCTGAAAAGATATAACGACTCATCCGGCAAGCCGCTCGACCTGGTGCAACAGGAAGCCGCTGCAAAATTCGGTCTGCCCCTCTCACTGTTCACTTACCCTGATTCGCCGGCCTCCATGACGCAGTTGAATCAGGCGCTTTATCAGGTCACCGTGTCCGGCGCAACGCCCACGGCGAACGGCGTCGTCCTTGCCCCCGCCTCCGTCACCTTTCGCTACGTCGCCAATGGACTCGACGTGGCAAAAACCGTTCGCTTTGACTCCTCCTACGTGGTCACCGTCGAAGCTCAGGTTCTGATGAATGGCGCCCCGGTCCGCGCTCTCGTCCGGTGGCCTGCGGGCCTCGGCGATATGGAGGAGTTTCGGCAGACCTCGATGGTCCGGTCGCAGGTGCCTACGCCTTCCTTCTTTGCCTGGTCGATCGACGGCAAGCAGGACTCCCAGGCTGCAGCCAAAGTCAGCGGCGATAGCACCTTCGACCAGCCTTACCAGTACGCGGCTGTCATGGATCTCTATTTCGCTTCGGCCTTCCTGCCCGATGCGCCCGACCGTGCCACCGTAGTCACGCTGCACAACTCCATCGAACTGAATTCGAATCCCTCGGATCCCAACAGCAAGAAAACTCCGGCCGATGTCCTTGGGCTGGCGGTCGGCGATTCCAGTGGCTACACACGGCTGCGCCTCTTTGCCGGACCCAAAGCCACCGATGTGCTCTCCTCCATCCACGCCACCGGTGCCGATGGCAAGCCTGACGGGCCCTCGCTCGAGCCGCTCATCCAGTTCGGCTGGCTCACCGTCATCGCCAAGCCCCTCTACATCGTTCTCCGCTTCATGGTGCGCATCGGAATCTCGAACTGGGGCTGGGCCATCATCGTCTTTACCCTGGTCTTCAATCTCGCGCTTCTGCCCACGCGCCTCATGCAGACCAAGTCCTCGCTCAAGATGATGCGCATTCAGCCCAAGATGGACGCCATCAAGAAGCGCTACGCGCATCTCAAGATGAACGACCCCAAACGCCTCGAGATGCAGCAGGAGCAGACGGCGCTCCTGAAGGCCGAAGGCGTGAATCCCTACGGCGGCTGCCTGCCCATGCTGCTGCAGATGCCGCTCTTCTTCGCCTACTTCCGCGTCCTGCAGAACGCGGTGGAGCTGCGCCAGGCGCATTGGCTCTGGCTTCCCGATCTTTCGCGGCCTGACCCGACCTTCATTCTGCCTATCTTCGTCATCGTCACCATGTTTCTTACGCAATACATCACCCCCATGCCCGGCATGGATCCCACGCAGCGGCGCATGATGGCTTTCATGACTCCCATCTTTTTCGGCTACATCCTCTGGCACTATCCTTCGGGGCTGGCGCTCTACTGGGGCACGGGCAACCTCATGATGCTGGCCATGCAGATCGGCATCAACCGCTCCCATTGGGGCAGGGAAATGCACGCCATCGCTGCCCGCCGCGCCGCCAAGAAACCCGGCGCCAATCCCAAAGTCATCCAGGGCCGCCGGTGAAACAGGTGTCAGGTTTCTGGAGCCGTCTTCTGTTCCCTAATCCCTATCCCCTGTTTTATCGTCGATAGCGTATGGCGACCACTGCAGAAATCCCCGTTCCCCGCCCCGCCGCTGAAGCCGAGGAGATCTACCGCCGCTGGATTCAGTTTCTCGACGACGAATTCGTCCGCCACTGCTCAGCCGAGCGCCGCGCCGAAATCGTGCGCGATCAGCTTTACCAGATTTATTTGGGCCGCCCACACGGCGGCAAGCTCAATCTCACCCTGACCTCCGAGCTTCCCGGCAACGTGGTCAGTCTTTCGCTCGATCCCCTGAACGTCACCATGGAAGCGGAGCACTTTGCGGAGATCGATCGTCAACGCTATGCTGAGCGTAAGCCGCTGCTCTGGTTCTGGCAGATGTTCGACCGCTCGCCGTTGGGCCTGAATCACTGGCTGGGATTGCGTTTTCGCCTCATGTTAGGCCGCCATATCTTCGAGCACCTCGGCTCCGGCGTCAAAATCCATCACGGCGTCGACCTTACTTTCGGCTACAACCTTTCCATCGGCGACGCTGTGACCATCCGCCAGCGCGCCCTGCTTAGCGATCGCGGCGGCATCAAAATCGGCGATCGCGCCGTGATTGGCTCCTACTCTCGCATCTTCTCCTACTGGCACGATCTGCACGATTACAACAAGATCCGCCTTCAGCCCACGGTCATCGGCGCAGGCGCCCTCATCGCCAGCCATGCCATCGTCCTCGGAGGGCAAAACGTTGCGCCCGGCGCATCCGTCGGCATGTTTCCCGCCGATCGCGCCTGAGCGCTACCCGATCTGTCTAGGTCCCCTGTCCCTGCCTTTCTAACCCCTGATCCTTGCGGTTATTCCAGTTCACCCATCACAGACCGCTGAACACTGTCTTCTGTTAAACTTCGCTCCGCAGCCTTCCATCATGCTCTTCAAGGCCCTTAGTGCGGCTGTCTACGGCATCGACGCCAACCTCATCGATGTCGAGGTCGACTATAGCGGGGTGGTCTCAACTGAAGACCATTTCCACACCGTTGGCCTGCCCGACGCAGCGGTCCGCGAAAGCCGCGACCGCGTGCGCGCCGCGATCAAGAACTCCGGCTATACCATCCCGCCCACCTTCATCACCATCAATCTGGCCCCGGCAGATCTCAAAAAAGAAGGCTCTGGCTTCGATTTGCCCATCGCCATCGGAATTCTGGGCGCCTATGGCGCCTTGCGCACAAACGATCTCAGCCGCTTTCTCCTCGTCGGCGAGCTCGGCCTCGATGGCAGCGTCCGCCCCATTCCCGGCATGTTGCCGGTGGCCGTCCTGGCCCGCGAAAAAGGCATACCCAATCTCATCCTGCCCGCCGCCAACGCCGCCGAGGCCGCGGTCGTTGAAGGCGTCAACGTCTATCCCGTCTCCTCGCTTCTCGATGTCCTTGAACTGCTCAACTCCGCTGTCGTCGGCGTCATTCAGCGTGAACCCTTTCGCGTTGCCACTGAAGATCTTCTCGGCAAACTGCAGCAATTCTCCATCGACTTCTGCGATGTGCGTGGCCAGCAAACGGCCAAACGCGCCCTTGAAGTGGCCGCGGCCGGCAGCCACAACATCCTCATGATCGGCCCTCCCGGCTCGGGCAAAACCATGCTCGCCAAGCGCCTGCCGTCCATCCTGGCTCCACTTACCTTCGAAGAAGCCCTCGAAACCACCAAAATTCACTCCGTAGCCGGCGTGCTCGAGGCGGGCGCGGGACTCGTTACGCAACGCCCCTTCCGCTCGCCCCATCACACCATCTCCGACGCCGGCCTCATCGGTGGCGGCATAGTGCCCCGTCCCGGTGAAGTTTCGCTCGCCCACAACGGACTCCTCTTTCTCGACGAGCTCCCGGAATTTCCCCGCAACGTCCTCGAAGTCATGCGCCAGCCCCTCGAAGATCACACCGTCACGATCGCGCGCGCTTCCATGTCCCTCAGCTTTCCTGCTCGTTTCATGCTGGCCGCGGCCATGAACCCCTGCCCCTGCGGCTACTTCAACGACAAGTCGCGCGAGTGCATGTGCACCCCGCCTATGATTCAGCGCTATGTGGCCAAAATCTCCGGCCCCTTGCTCGACCGCATCGACATCCACATTGAAGTCCCGGCGGTTCAATACAAGGAACTGCGCGGAGGCGCGGCAGCCGAGGGCTCCGCCCAGATTCGCACGAGGGTGATGGCCGCGCGTGAACGCCAGCGCCAGCGATTCAAAAAGCACGGCGAAAAAATCTACGCCAACGCACAGATGACCACCCGCCAGATTCGCACCTACTGCGAGTTGAGCGCCGACGCCGAGCATCTGCTCGAGCGCGCCATGCAGCAACAGGGTCTGACGGCGCGCGCCCACGATCGCATCCTCAAAGTAGCCCGTACCATTGCCGATCTCGAGGGCGTCGGCGACCTCACCGTAGCCCACCTGGCCGAAGCCATTCAATATAGAACGCTCGATCGGAGTTACTGGGCCTAGCTACGAAGCGTGGCGCCAACGCTGAGTTCAAGTGGCCCCGTAGCCTACCGAAAGAAATGAAGAGCGCCTCGGGGTGCAATCCCATAAGCTCCCGGAGTTAGCGATCGAGGCTAAGCGACCCCGAGGGCCGGCCGTGGAGCAAAGTGTCCAGCCCAAGTGACTAAGAAGGTTCGCCTTGGCCACGACGTAGTCCCCACTGAACCTTACGCGATCCCATTTGCGCCGCTACACCCTCCGCCCCACGCTTGAATTTGATTGATAATAAACAAGTTAGTATATGGCCTTGCAAATTTCGGCTTCGCGCCAGATAAGCCGGACAAACGCCCAAAACAGGCCCTCCGATGCCTCGAAATAACTATTGACCGGGGCGAACGTTCGATATACTCTCACAATAGCCATCCATTGAGGGCAGGTTGCGCCGAGCGGTCGGGTGTGCCTTTCAGCTATTTCCAGCATCATACTTTGAGCGAAGGCTCCGTTGATGCCTTGGGTGCGCTCTTCAGGGCTCCCGGAGTGGCCATAGAGGCGCCCGGGATGTCGAAGGCGCAAACTGTGTATCCGATACGGTATGGTGTCCATTTCATAACGTGCAATAGCCCTCGAAGATTTTGAACTCGGGGCGTAAGAAGTGCGTCTAAGAGATGGAAGCGGCAATTTGGGGCAGCCCTCGTTTGTATTGGCTCCCCTCTGATGCACTGGCGGCTAAACGGCTTATTCCAGTGCAGGCATTTGAAAAAGAAGGAGATAAGCAATGCGTTCCGATCTTGTTTTTCGGGCACTTTCTCAAGTGTCCAATCGCTACCAGCTCTGTCAACTGGCTAGCAAGGCAACCCGTAAGCTTCACAAGCCGAATACACGGCTGCAGGACACCACAAACGACGTTTTGGTCCGTTTTGAATCGACCAATCCTGAAGCCGAGACGCCCGAGGAGGCGCCTGCGGCCCAACCGGTAGAAAGGCGCCGTGCGGCCTAACGGCGTCTCTCGCCGCATTGCGCGCTCATTCAGGCAAAGGTTTCAAGGCAGCTTCCCGTCGAAGAGGTCACCTCTTTCCCGGCGCTCCGCTACTCCAGATGAGTTTGGGGGATGGTTCAAGGCTGGTTTGCGCCGGCTGAATTTCTGAATACCCGTCTGGTTTCTCCCTGGAGCACTTCCCCTCCGCATCCCCTCTAACACATCCCGCCTTCGTGCAGGTGAACATGACCATTGCAGAACTCAAAGAAAAGAACATTACCGAACTTAGCCGCATCGCGCGCACCCTGGAAATCCCGGGAACCAGCGGTCTCCGCAAGCAGGATCTGATCTTCAAAATCCTCCAGGCGCAGAGTGAAAAGGAAGGCCACATCTTCGCCGAAGGTGTGCTGGAGATCCTCCCCGACGGTTACGGCTTCCTGCGCTCCCCCGATTACAACTATCTGCCCGGCCCCGACGACATCTACGTCTCGCCCTCGCAGATTCGCAAATTCGATCTCAAAACCGGCGACTCGATCAGCGGCAACGTGCGCCCACCCCACGAAGGCGAGAAATACTTCGCGCTGGTCAAGATTGAGGCCATCAACTTCGAGTCGCCCGAAGAGACGCGCAACAAGATTCTCTTCGACAACCTCACGCCTCTCTATCCGCAGGAGCGGGTCAAGATGGAGACGGTGCGCGAAGGCATCAGCGGCCGGGTGATGGACCTGCTGACGCCCGTGGGCAAGGGCCAGCGCGGCTTGATCGTCGCTCCGCCCCGCACCGGCAAGACCATGCTGCTGCAGTCCATCGCCAACTCCGTCACCTCCAACCACCCTGAAATCGTCCTCATCGTGCTGCTCATCGACGAGCGCCCCGAAGAAGTCACCGACATGCAGCGCTCGGTGAAAGGCGAAGTCATCAGCTCCACCTTCGACGAGCCCGCCGCCCGCCACGTGCAAGTGGCCGAGATGGTCATCGAGAAGGCCAAGCGCCTCGTAGAGCACAAGCGCGACGTCGTCATTCTCCTCGACTCCATCACCCGCCTCGCTCGCGCCTACAACACCATCGTTCCGCCCTCCGGCAAAGTCCTTTCCGGCGGCGTTGACTCCAACGCCCTGCAGCGGCCCAAGCGCTTCTTCGGCGCGGCCCGCAACATTGAGGAAGGCGGCTCGCTCACCATCATCGCCACTGCGCTCGTCGATACCGGCTCGCGCATGGACGAAGTCATCTTCGAGGAGTTCAAGG